>JBBRPC010000236.1:0-6203 GCA_038228615.1 Acidimicrobiia bacterium
CTCCTGGGCTGGCCACGCCACCGCATACTTGTGGCTCCTGCGTCGTCACGGCGAGCGTCTCGCCACCCGAATCGTTCGTCCCTCACTCCTGGGCTGGCCACGCCACCGCAAATTTGTGGGAATGGGACCGCGAGTGCGTGTTAGGTGGTGGTCGTGGTTAAGGCGGCGCAGGCGCCGTCGGCGGGCTTGTTCCCGACCGCCTTCGCTACCTGTTCGGCGATGTTGCCGCTGGCAACGATCACGTAGCCATCACCGTCGATTCGGCCGAGCGCAGGGTCGGAACCGCATCCCTGGGTGACTTGACGTTTGACGAAATCGTCGACGTACGAGGTACGGCGGCTGAAGGTCACGATGGCGACCCCCCCGCCGTGCAGCGTGCAGGTAGCCAACGCAGCAGGCAACTGCGCGTTCGTCAACTGTCGCGTCCGGAGCAATGTTTCGCGGCCTACCACCTTGAGGTCGGTGCAGCCAGTGATCTTGGCTCCGACCGCAAGCGCGGAAGTAACTGATGTCGCGTCCCAGTCGGTCGTGATACCGGGCGCACACGGGCGTGAGATATAGCTCCCGCCAACCGCGGTGCGGACTTTACGGGCGAGCGATTCGCTGTCGGGCTGGACAGCGAGGTTGCCATTTCCTGCCACCCAACGCAGGCCGGAAAAGACCAGCGGCTTGTGCGTCTCTTTGGCGATCTGCGCGGCGGCCTTGCAGATCCCGATCGAGCGGTCATCGATGTAGCGGTCGCGTTCTGTCGCCGATGCGAACACACTGAGCTCAAGCGTCTCGCCGTCGGCGTCGCAGAGCGCCTGACCGAGCGGGACCACCTTGCTGTGGAAGCGTTTCATGCTGATCGGAAACTGCGTGAAATCGTTTGGCCCTGGATTCGCACAGCCGCCAGGAATAACCGCTGCGATCTTCGCCGCCGCGGCGTTGACCGCGACCATCCCTGCGGGCGTCCAGTCCTTGCGGTCGAGTTTCGGTAACGCAGAGCTGCCGTTGCTGCTACACCCTGCCGCGGCGATCGCGCACGCAGTGGCGGTTGCTGCCCATGTACGAACCATTCATCCTCCAGGTGCGGATGCTGAGCGTACAACCACGTCGAACTGCGCGAGACTCAGCAGCATGAACGAACGTTCAGTTTTTGGTTTCGACCGCAACACCCCTCGACTGGTTGCACTGCTGACAATCAGCATCGTGGTCATGGTCGCGTGCAGCTCGAACGCCCCAAAATTCACGAAGGAGCCGATCTTGGTGCGCGCCGCAAAGGCGACCGAGAAACTTGGCGGAACCGCCGCTGCCACAGTCGATCTGGCCGGTGGTCACTCCACATTCACCGTGCAGTGGAAAGGCGGCTTGCTGCGCGGGGTCGGCGCGGTCCACGGCACACTTCCCGGAGCCCACGGCCAGGTTCCACTCGATGCCCGTTGGCGCGGCGGGCAGATGTACCTGAAACGGTCGGCGAGCGAAGGCGACCTCGGACTCACGCCACTCGGTCAGCTGATGACAGTTCTTCCTGGCCAGTCCCTGTGGATGTACGGTCCGACGGCCAACGCGACGGCGCGGGTGCTCGCTGGCCTCTCGCCGCCCGACATGGTGAGCGCACTCGCAGTGAACGGCACCACGACGACATCGAAGGGACCACGCGTCGACGGGCAGGCGACGACGCAAGTCGTGGTCGAGGGCAACACCGGTTTGCTCTTCAACTGGATCGGCGCCAAACATGCTGAGCTACTTGTCGACAGTCACGACCTTGTTCGGCGAATCGCAGTGAGCGTCGGGACCGAGCGTCTGGCGATGGATATCAAATACTCCAACGTCGTCCCTGTAGTCGAGGCGCCGGCCGCGTTCGAGTTGAAATCGAACGCGCCGTCGCCGGTCGTCCCGAACGGTCCATATCGCAGCGTGCGCGGTGGCAGCGCGAATCACGTGGAGTGGGCAGTCCAGCGCGCGCCTGGCACCGATGGCGCGACCTGCTGGCGCTGGACAAGTACGCCCACATTGCAAGTTGTAAAACCGAACTACCTGACCGATACCCGCTGTTTCAAGGCGCACCCAGCCGGGTCCGATCCCGTCGATCTCATCGACTTCGTGCTGACCACCGACGGCAGCCGGTCGGTCGCTGCAGTAGTCGCGACGATCCCCGCCGGGATCACTCAAGCGACACTTGGCTTCGTCGGCGGACGCACCCAGAAGGCCACGATTTCCGGTGGCCTACTCACGTGGGTCGGCCCGAGCGCCGAACCGCTTGGATATGTTGGCTTCGCGACCAAAGATGGCACGATCAATTGTGGGATCGGCGCCGTGAGTTCCATCGGTGACCTCAACAACGATCAACTCGTTGGGAATCCCTTCGGCTCAGCCTGGTTGTGCCAAGCCTGAGGCTCTCGGCTGTTCCACACGGCTCGCTCCTCACGGGTCACGACGTGTGCTACTTCGGAACGCGTCCGGACGCCCAACTTCTCAAGAATCGCTCGAACATGATTCTTGACAGTGTTTTCAGCGATGAACAGTTCCACACCGATTTGGCGGTTTCCAACCCCGCGTGCAACCAACCGGGCAACCTCACGTTCGCGGCGCGTGAGCCGTTCGATCGTTCCAGCAGGACGCGGGTGGTCATTCACGCGAGCGACAAGTTTTGCCGCCATACTGGGAGCGAACACTGCACCGCCATCGGCGACCGACCGCACCATGGAAGCCAGGTGCACCAGCGGTTCCGATTTCAACACGTAGCCACTCGCACCAGCGCGCAGCGCCCCAAACAGATCCTCGTCGCTCGGCGACTCCGAGAGCATCAAGACCCGGATACCAGGCAGCGACTTTCGTATCAAACTGGTCGCGTCGATACCATCGCAGCGCGGCATTTGGATATCCATGATCACAACGTCGGGTCGCAACGCCTCTGCGAGCGCGACCGCAGCTTCACCATCAACAGCTTCGCCGACGATCTCGAGGTCGGGTTCGCCGGTCAGCATCTGTTCGACGCCGCGACGAACCAGTTCGTGGTCATCGACGAGCAACACCCGTATACGTGCTGGGATACCCACTGGGATACCGATTGGGATACCGGCGGGCTTGTCGGCCGCAGCCGAGTCGCTCACGAGGGTTCGAGCGCCTCTCCGAGTACCGCGTGTCCCGGCCCGCCCTCACGCCGAGCGAGAGGCTTTTGCACTCTGCGATCATGCAACTTGTGGAGCTGATGCTCAACTTTCTCAAGCGCCTTTTCGAACGCGATCAGAAGTTCTGGTCCGTACGAATGCCCATCAATCCGATGTTTGTTCACGTGCACAATCAACTCGCACGTATACCGCTCGTTGGATTTACGACCGTGCACTTCACCGAAATCTATATCGATTCTTCGCGTATCCGACGCCAGACGCTCAACACGCTTCAGCTTTTCGAGAGCGACCTCTTTTACTTCCAACGGAACTTCGACATGCTTGCCAACGACGTGAATTTCCAATGGTCCTCCTCGAGTCGCTCGACTCCATCTACGCACCAAGTCGCCGAAGGGTAGCGCCGATTCGACGTGCGTGCGACGTACAGTGCAGATCGGAAAACCGGCGATGGACACCTAGGCGGCAGTGTTGTATACGCGGCGCGACATACGAATGGCATGGGCACTCCACGCGGTGACGGCGAGCGGCGTCGTGGTCGGATTCGTTGGGTTAAATGCCATCATCGAGGGCCATGCCCGCGCTGCAATTCTGTGGCTCGTGGGGGCAATGGTGCTCGACGGGATCGACGGACCAATCGCCCGTAAAATCCAGGTGAGCAAGCGGCTTCCGACGATCGACGGCAATGCGCTCGATCTCATCGTCGACTATTTCACATGCACGATCGTGCCCGTCGCGTTCCTCGATCGATTCGACATCTTGCCGAGCCACACCGTTGGTATCACTGGCTTCGTGATGTTGATGACCGGCGCGCTGTGGATGGCACGCACCGACATGGAAACCGAAGACAATTGGTTCCGTGGCTTCCCAGCCGAATTCAACGTCATCATCCCAACGCTGTATCTCCTCGGTGAGAACAAGTGGTTCAACCTCGTGGTGTGCGCTGTGCTGTGCTTCTTTACATTGACCTACCGGTTCGAGTTTCCACATACCGTGCGCGTCGTTGAACAGCGAGTTATTTCCATTGCCTGCATGACGGCATGGCTCGCTTCGATGACCGTGTTGGCAATCCAGCAAGATAGGCCTTCGCAGTGGCTGCGATTCGTGTTGATCGTGGCACCAATGTGGACCGTGTGGCAGGTTGCCAACCGATACGCACGAGCGCGAATGGCAGACAAATCCGAGAACGTCACGGCATAGTCGCGCAGCGCAGGTCATCCGAACGTTCCCGGCGGTGGCGTACGTGCGATTGTCAAGGCAACGACGCGATTCGTTCCAACCCCACGCGCTGCTCGCGCTGCGTTTCGCAATGTGGCGCCCGTCGTTGCGACATCATCGACAAGGATCAGCGACTGTGGAGCGACACTGATCGCGTCGAACGTTGGCCCAGAACGACGCACATCGAGGGGTTGGCCAGTTTGGGCCACACTGGTAGCCCGACGGAACACGTCGACGACTGTGAATCCCAACGTCGCGCTGAGATGACCTGCAATGAGTTCGGCGTGATCGAAACCGCGTGCGCTGCGGCGCGCCTTGGTGGTGGGAACCCAAGCGATCTGGGCTTCCGTTTCGATCTCATGGAGGCAGCCCGATTCAACGAAATGCGCCGCTGCCCGATCAGCTAACCAACCAAGCGCGTGGCGTTGGTTGCGATATTTCACACGGGCAATGAGTTCGCGAACAACATGGTCGTAGGCGAACGGCGCAGCCCATCGATCGATGCCGACAGGTGGAACAGCCGCAACTGCTGGACGCATCGTGGCGACACAGGCTGCGCAGACGGGTTCGCCTGGCGCATTACAGCCGGGGCAGTGGGCAGGGAACATCACGCGGCCCAATTGTCGAGCGAAGATTCGACCAGAGTGTTCGATCGACTGGAGAGCAGACATACCGCGCACCGTAATGAGGGGTGACGACACTGGCGCCCTAGCGCGCGCTACGAAACGCGCACCTCCATCTCAAACCGTCGAACTCACACCAGCAGGTTCAGCTCCGGGTTCGTACGATTTCGCACAGAATCAAGTCGACGATTCACGGCCTTGGTCCAAATATCATCGTCGGTTTTCGCATGGGTTTGAATCCAGAACTGTTCGTCGCGCACCGCGGCAAATACAGCCTCGGCAACTTCTGCTGGGTCCATACCCGTGCGAATCATGTCGCGCAACATGTCGCGCATCATTTCGGATTGCTGCAACGCTTCGCCGGACGCGTCAACTTCGGGTGTCAAATGCGCAGGCCTGTTACGTTCCGAATCGGCAATCCCGGTATTGACCCAACCGGGGCACAACACCGAGACGTGCGCCTTCGCGCCCGTCACCGCGAACTCGTGAAACAGCGTCTCAGAAATCCCCACCACCGCATACTTGCTCGCGTTGTACGCACCCATCATCGGCGCGGCAACCAGTCCGGCGACGGATGCCGTATTGATGATGTGTCCCTCGTCGTGTTGCAAGATGAGCGGAACGAAACTTCGCAAGCCGTGAATGACGCCATTGAGGTTGACGCTCAATACCCACTCCCACGTGCTGAGCGGCGATTCCCACGACAGTCCGCCGCCGCCAACCCCAGCGTTGTTACAGAACACATGGACCGCGCCGAACGCTGCAATCGCGGCCGCTGCCATCGCATCGACCTGGTCGGGGTCGGTGACATCGCAATGCACGCCAATCGCGTCGAATCCCTCGGCGCGTAGTTCCCCGACCGCGGTGTCGAGGGCACTCTTTTCGACGTCGCCGATCACGATCTTCATTCCGGCTTGGCCGAATCGACGGGCCATCGCCAACCCGATCCCGCTCGCGCCACCAGTTATTGCGACCACACGGCCGGTAAATGTCTTCATATTGCATTCTCCCACGATCGTCTCCCAGCACGGCAACTCGACAGCGAACAGCGAGGCAAAGACAGGAACTGCGGCGACCGCAGGGACCGAGACGAGCGACAGCGAGTGAGTCGGCCCGAAGGACGCTCGCCGCCGAGCGAACAGCGAGGCAAAGACAGGAACTGCGGCGACCGCAGGGACCGAGACGAGCGACAGCGAGTGAGTCGGCCCGAAGGACGCTCGCCGCCGAGCGAACAGCGAGGCAAAGACAGGAA
>JBBRPC010000237.1:0-6165 GCA_038228615.1 Acidimicrobiia bacterium
GAACGAAATGGGTGGCGTGCTCCTCGCCGCCGAGCGAACAGCGAGGCAATAGATAGGGTTCCGACCAACGCTTTAGGCGCTTTTGGGGCGGGCTGGGAGGCTACGTGCGACGCCGCCAGCGGGTGCTGGAGGTCGTCACAACGCCGTTCGGCAGCTGGTCGGAACCCAGATCTTTTCCTCTCCGCTGGGCGTGACGCTCCGGCGGCGAGGGCACTCCTAATTACGGCACGTTGTGCGCGAATCTTGACCATTAATCTCACTCTTAGTAGTTTTCCATCTCGGCACGGCGGGAAGCGGGTCGTTATCCTTGCGCTTCGTGAATCTTGCTTCGTTGTTGCTCGCCGGCGGCTCCGCCGAGCGGCCCTGTTTGATCAGCCCCGACGGGACTGTCGCCCTCACCTACGCCGAACTGCGCGCCAAAGTCGAAACGCTGGCACGGGAGATCGCTGCCACGACCCAAATCGGCGACCGGGTCGCGTTCGCCATCCCCAACTGCGAGGAGTTCATTGTCGCCTATCTCGCCACGTTGTTGAGTGGTCGTGTCGCTGTGCCGCTGAACCCAACAGCACCGAAAGCAGAAATCGATCGCGAACTCGCAGTCGTCGGCGCTGCGCTGCGACTCGACCGCGACGCCGTTCGCGAAACGCTCTCGACGTCTGAGGCTGCGCAGTTTGACCCTGTCGAAGTCGAGTCGTCGACGACTGCGGTGTGTTTGTTCACGTCGGGTACAGCGGGTGCGCCCAAGGCAGCGATGTTGACGCACGGTTCGCTGCTCGCGAATTTGCACCAAGTCCAAGACGCTCCAGGTCTCGCGTTCAACGGTGACGACATCGCGCTTGGTGTCTTGCCGTTGTTCCACGTCTTCGGTCTCAATGTCGTCCTTGGTCTCGCCCTCAAAACAGGTGCTGCCGTCACCCTGGTCGAAGAGTTTCGCCCAGCCGATGTCGCGGCTCAGATCGCGACTTCTCGCGTCACCGTCGTTGCTGGTGTGCCTGCGATGTACCAAGCGTGGTTGGCAGTCGCGAATCAGTTCACAACATCGCCATTCGCCAGTGTGCGCCTCGCAGTATCGGGTGCAGCCGCGCTCGACGAAAAAACCGCGGCAGGATTCGCCGACACGTTTCATGTCAACGTGTATGAAGGCTACGGACTCACTGA
Source organism: Acidimicrobiia bacterium (assembly GCA_038228615.1). Taxonomy (GTDB): domain Bacteria; phylum Actinomycetota; class Acidimicrobiia; order IMCC26256; family PALSA-610; genus F1-120-MAGs023. Next base: position 1,159 of record JBBRPC010000237.1, read on the forward strand.
AGCCTCACCGATCGTGTCGACGACAGCCGTTGATCGCATCGTCCGCACCGGGTCGATCGGTCCGGCCCTGCCAGGCGTGACAGTTCGCCTCGTCGATTCCGATGGCGGCGACGCTCTCGCCGACGACCCGGGCGAGATATGGGTCAAGGGACCCAACGTTTTCGCAGGGTATTGGAACGACGCAGAGCAGACCAAGGCAGTGCTCACCGACGATGGATGGCTGCGAACCGGCGACATTGCGGTTGCCGACGCCAACGGATGGCTCACCCTCATCGACCGGAGCAAAGACCTCATCATCGTGTCGGGTTTCAACGTGTACCCAGCTGAAGTTGAGGAGGCCTTGGCCGAGTACAACGCGGTCGGACGCGCCGCAGTCGTCGGCGAACCCGACGAACGCAGCGGGGAGCGCATCGTGGCCTTTGTGGTTGTGGCCGATGGTCACGACGCGCCGACGACGACACAGTTGATCGCCCACCTGCGCCGACGAATCGCGCGGTACAAGATCCCGGCACGGTTCGAGTTCGTCAGCGAACTTCCTCAGACGTTCGCCGGCAAGGTTGTGCGCCGCGCGCTGCGCGACGATGCAACAGCGAAACCTGCGTAGATCACCGAGATTCCAACCGCAACACCGATCGCAAACGCTTCGTCTTTGCCCCCAGCCACGCCCTTGAACGCACCCGTCGATCCGAGAATCGCAGTGCCAAGAGCGATACATGCATTCGCGACCAACATCCGCGCGGCCCGGTGGTCTACGGAGCGACGACGGGCGTAGTGAACGATCGACCAAACGGCCCCTACAAACACCAGCAGCGCACCGAGCGAACTGCCCGCGGCCGCGAGCGCCCGCGGGAACACGCCAAACACCTCTTTGCCATTCGGAATGTGGTTCGGATCGATCTTTGACACATCGAGCGGCGCTGTGCACAACACCCCGACTGCCATACCAGTGAGCGGCCACAAGGCGCGTTCAACCCTTCGTCCCCATCGAACCCCAGCCAATAGGTAGACGCTTCCTAAGCCGAGCCACGGCACATTGACTACTGCGCCGAGGAGATAAAACGCCCGATATTTCGGACCAGTCCAACCTGTCGTTGATCCGACCGCAAGCATCGCCGCTGCCATCGCAAACAGCGCGAGCGCGATCGTCCATGCTCGTTGGTGCGGCTGTTTGGTCTGTGCCCAACGCACGCCGGTGGCTTGAGCGAAAAGTGTCGAGACCGCCGTGGCAACAAACGCGACACCAGCGACCACACCCCGACCCTACCGACACGTCAGCACAGTCTTCGGTTCGTAACGCAGCACCAGGTGCTGGGTCGCGCACTCCACGTTCCTGTGCGTCACATCACACACCTTCACTTCGAGAAAGCATTCACAATCTCGGTACCCTCGGCGTGTCCGGCAATACGCAACTGCAAGGAGCACCAGTGGGCCCAAATGGACGACGGCGTATTCCAGAAGCCACGGTCGCTCGCCTGCCGCTCTACTACCGAGCGCTGCTTGATTGCACCGAAAAAGACGTGCCGACTGTTTCGTCGGACCAGCTCGCTGAACTCGCCGGAGTGAACGCCGCGAAGGTTCGCAAAGACCTTTCCTACCTCGGCTCGTACGGCACTCGCGGTGTTGGCTACGACGTGGAATATTTGCTTCACGAGATCAGTCGTGAACTCGGACTCACCCAAGATTGGCCATGCGTCATCGTCGGAATCGGAAATCTCGGCGCAGCGTTGGCGAACTACCGCGGGTTTGGGGCGAGAGGTTTTCGTATCGTCGGCCTCATCGACGATGCGCCGGAGAAGTTGGGCCAGATCGTGAGCGATCTGGCGATCGAACCGCTGCAGATGCTCACCGAGGTGGTACAGAGCAGGGCGGTGTCGATCGGGATCATCGCAACTCCAGCTGGTGTCGCCCAAACGGTGGCCGACGCGTTGGTCGGGGCTGGCATACGATCGATCCTGAATTTCGCGCCGGCGGTGATCACTGTGCCCAACAACGTTTCTGTACGTAAGGTCGATCTCGCGACCGAACTCCAGATCTTGAGCTTCTACCAACTGCGTGGCCTGACTTCGGGTCCCGCGCTCGTCGTCGATCGGCCCGCGTGACCGAACCGCGTCCCTCGCTGACCGGTTGGCCGGTCAACTTGCTCGTGCGTGAGCGATTGGTCGTTGTTGTCGGCGGCGGCCGGATTGCGGCCCGCAAGATCGCTCCTCTCGTCGATGCTGGCGCCAACGTGATCGTGGTTGCGCCAACGATCATTGGCGAGATTCGGTCACAGGGTGTGACGTGCGTCGACCGCGACTTCGAAGCAGCCGACCTCGATAGCGCCTGGCTTGTCGTCGCGGCGACAGATCAGCCACACGTGAACCGCGCGGTGTTCGTGGCTGCCGAAGAACGAAGAATCTTTTGCAACAGCGCAGATGATCCGGCCAATTGCTCCGTCACGCTGATGTCGTTGGTACGCCAAGGAGATCTCGTGGTCGCGATTGGTACGGGTGGGCGCTCGCCTGCGTTGGCGACATGGCTCCGTCGCCACGTTGCCTCGGAGATGGGGCCGGAATACACCACCCTGGTCGAGTTGTTGTCCGAAGTTCGCGAAGCGATGCGCTCGCAAGGTCGCAGTTCTGAGGACGCCGATTGGCAAAAGGCGTTCGAATCGGGCATCGTTGAGCTCGTGCGTGATGGCCAAATGGATGAAGCCAAGGAGTTGCTGCGCTCATGTCTGTAATTGTCGTTGGGCTCAACCATCGCACTGTTCCGGTGGAGCTCCTTGAGCGCATGGCAGTTCCAGAATCGGGGCTCGTCAAGGTGCTGCACGATCTCCAGAGCCGTGAGCATCTGCTGGAAGTCGCTGTACTTTCAACGTGCAATCGCACTGAGATCTACGCATATTGCTCGCGTTTCCATTCAGCCGTCGGAGACATCGTTGAGTTCTTGTCGGAGTTCTCTGGTGCTCATCCAGATGAGTTCACCGACCACCTCTACACCTACTACGACGACGCCGCGATTTCTCACCTCTTCGCGGTGGCAGCGGGCCTCGACTCCATGATCGTCGGCGAAGGTGAAATTCTCGGACAGGTGCGATCGGCGTGGTCGGCCGCGACCAGCGAGAAAGTCAGCGCCACGTTGCTCGGGCAGGTATTCCGCCACGCGATCGAGTCGGGTAAACGCGTGCGCACAGAAACCGAGATCGGCCGCCATCCGGTTTCCATCGCCTCGGCTGCGGTCGCAGTCGCATCAGAACATCTCGGTGGGCTCGAAGGCTGTCGGGTTTTGGTCATCGGTTCGGGCGAGATGGGCGAGGGAATGACGATCGCGATCGCGACGCGCGGAGTGGCCGACATTTGTGTCGCAAACCGAACCGTCGAGAACGCGCGCACCCTCGCTGATCGAGTCGGGGGTCGCGTTGCCGCGCTCAGCGATCTCGGCGACGAACTAGCCCTCGCAGACGTCGTGCTCGCGTCCACTGGGGCATCTGAAGTACTCATCGAACGAGGCGCGGTTGAGAGCATCATGGCGCAACGACGCGAACAACGTCTGCTGATCGTCGACGTTGCTTTGCCCCGCGACATCGACCCCGGTGTGGGCGAAATTCCTGGCGTGACACTCCTCGACATCGATGACCTCAAGGGCTACGCAAAGCGATCCACAGAGCGACGCCGCGCGGAAATCGGCAAAGCTCGCGAAATTCTCGGCGTCGAGATTGACCGGTACCGCGAAGAACGTTCGGCTCGAATGGTCGCACCAATGATTACCGCGTTGCACCGGCGGGGTGAAATGCTGCGCAATGCTGAACTCGACCGATACCGTCCGCGGCTCGCGGAGCTCGACGAAGAAACAATGCAACTCGTTGAGAGCATTACGCGCGGCATCGTCAACAAATTGCTGCACGAACCGACGGTGCGCGTCAAAGACAACGCCGGCACCGACCGCGGCGATGTGCTCGCCGACGCATTGAGCACACTGTTTGATCTCGACGCGGGAACGAGCGAGCGCGAGGCGTGACCACAGTACGTATGGCGACGCGTTCCAGCAAGCTTGCGCAGTGGCAGGCAAACCGGGTCTCAACTCTGTTGCGCAATGCACAAGCAATCGATGTGGAGATCGTGCTGATTTCCACTGTCGGCGACGAGCGCCGCGACGTGCCGATTCACGCGCTTGGCGGGACTGGTGTCTTCGTCAAGGAAGTGCAGCAGGCTGTCCTCGATGGCCGAGCGGATATCGCCGTGCACTCAGCCAAAGATCTGCCGTCGATGAGCGCCGATGGATTGCTGCTCGCGTGTGTTCCCGAACGCGGCGACGTTCGCGACGTACTTGTTGGCGCACGACTCGACGCAATACCCAACGGCGGAACTGTCGCAACCGGTTCGGTCCGGCGGCGGGCACAGCTCTTGGCGCTGCGATCCGACCTTGTGTTCGCAGAGTTGCGTGGCAATATCGACACGCGGCTCGATCGCGCTGGCGATTTCGATGCAATCGCATTGGCAGCTGCAGGAATCGATCGGATCGGACGCGCCGACGAGATCGCTCAACGACTCGAGGTTGACGCGATGCTCCCGCAAGTTGGACAAGGTGCGCTCGCAGTCGAATGTCGCGCCTCCGACAACTTGGTCCAAGAGTTGCTCGCGACGATCAACGACACTGCACAGCATGCGTGCGTGACGAGCGAACGGGCATTCTTGGCCGCTATCGGAGGTGGTTGCGACGCTCCCATTGGCGCGTTCGCTCAGTACGCAGGGGCAGCGCTTGTCATCCTCGCGGTGATCGCTGACGGCCATGGCCAGCTCCACCGAACGACGGCAAGCGGCACCGACCCAACGTTGGTTGGTCAGGATGCAGCGCGAGCGTTGCTTCGGTATGTGGAAACGCCATGACGGTGTACCTCGTCGGTGCTGGCCCGGGCGACCCAGGCCTGTTCACGAGAAGAGGGGAACAACTCCTCACGACCGCCGATGTCGTGGTGCACGACCGGCTCGGTACCGCAGAGTTGTTGCCGTTCGCGCAACCTACGTC
>JBBRPC010000238.1:0-6164 GCA_038228615.1 Acidimicrobiia bacterium
GCTGGCTTCCCGTTTGGGCATGCGAATTGGTCGAAGTCGGCGATCGTGACGTCTTGCGGGTGTTGCGCAGCGTACCTCCGCCACACTCCGTTGATCCATGTTCGGCGCCCGTCTTGTTTGCCGTCTGGTCGTGTTGCGCACGGAAGGGTCACGAGCACGAAACGAGCGTTCCTCACCGTGAGACTCTTTCGCGTCTCCTCAAGACGACTCATCAACATCGCTTCGAATGCCGGAGTGCCGACCGTGAGGGGCTTGCCATCCACAACGCGATCGAAGGTTTCGCTCTTGCCGACCATCAAGACCGACACCTGCGGATCGAACGACGTGGCGATCTTTTGGAAATTTGTGTTCCAGTCGAGACACCGCTTCTGCGACGGGATGACTTTGCCGGCGGAGATGACCGAGCCCGTTGCCAGGTTGCATCCGAACATCCCGTATCCCGTGCCGCGGATTTGGGAACCGTCGAATCTTCCACCAACTCGATACGCCAGCTGCGCCGCGGTCACATCGCCAGCCACGAGAACTCTCGAGACCCCGATTTGGGTTTTCGCCAACTTTTCGTATGCTGCCTGGCTGTAGTTGGCGGGACCCGCGGGAGTCTTGAGTGCCCCGATGATGGCCAACACGCCGCCGACGAGAATGACGATGGGGAGCAGGCCAGCCACCACCCTGACGAGGAGCGGCCAATCTGGCATCTTTTGCCAGTTCTCCCAGAGCCGATGGCGAAATTCCCAATAGCGCTCCCGAAGCAGCGGTCGAGCGGCCCGAGGATGGCTGGATCGCGCCTTTTCCATATCGGCGAGGTCGCGCCGGTGCTGCCAATTTCGGTAGCTCCTGCGGATCCAGCGAAAGGGAGGGAACCACATCGCCGGGAAGTGTACGAGATGATGTGTACCTGTCGACGCGCGGGGTGACCGAAACCCTCACGCCGTATCTAAATGTGCCAAATACGTCTAAAACGTCCGGCTACCTCATGGTAATATTCGCGGCATGCCTCGATCTGCCAAACAGTGGGTATCGCTGTTGTTGCTCGTGTTGGGAATTGCGCTTGCCGTGGTTGGCGTGATCTACCTGACGAAGGGTGTCCGCGACCTGCCAGGTTGGCTCCCAGGACGCCCGAAGTACTTCAATCGGCTCGAACGGCTGGCGGCGAAGAACCCGAAACAAAACTTCAACCTCGACAAGAAGTTGACGAAACGTGGCATTGCCGTCGAGGTGATCGCGCTGCTCTGCTTCGTGGGAGCTTGGTACAACTCGGGATTGCGGAAGTCGCCCGTGACAGAACCTGTGGTGAGCGCCGCTACAGCGAGCGCTCCAACTCCGGAGGTTGCTCCCGACGCCACCCCCGACCCGAGTTCCGACCCGAGCGCATAGGCCGTTGCCTACGCCTGGAGATCTGGTCATTCGCGGTCGCGGTGGGCGTGGATTCTGACGCGGCAGGGCGTCTCGCAGAAGAAGGCCGCCCAGAAGAATGCAGCGTAGAGCGCCTCGCGATTCTGGTGGTGTACTTCCTCAAAGACGACACCGATACTGCCCTTGCGCAACTTCATCTCGATCGAATTCGGCGTCACACCAATGTGCCATACAAGATCTATGCCGCTGCGAACCGCATTCCTGACGAGACCCGGGAGTTACTGCGACGCGACGAACACGTCGAGCTCTGTGCGATTGCGCCAACGGATCTCCGCAGCAGCAAGGAGCACGGCTATTACCTCGATGCGTTGCTGCAGCGGGCGTTGCAATCCGACGCGACGCACATAGCGACGCTTGATGTTGATTCGTTTCCGATCGACGATCACTGGGTCGAGACCTTGGCTGGGCTGGCGCCGAGCGGCTCAGGGATGGCCGGTGTGCTGCGGATCGAAAACGGCGACCAAGAACTGTGTCACCCATCGTGCATCTTTGCCACCCGCGACTTTTACACGCGTTTCGCACCCACCTTCTATCCGTTTCCCGTCGGCGACGATCTCCGCGCCTTCCAGCAGGCAACAGGGCAATCAGCAGACACCGGGATCGACCTGGCCGTGCAGCTGTGGAAACAACACGAACCGTGGGGGAGAGTTCTGCGTTCGAATCGCGTGAATCCACACGCGATCATGGCCGGAATCTACGGCGACGTCGTGTTTCATCTCGGTGGCATCGGTCACGGCAAGATTTTTCGCAGTGACATTGCAGCGTCACGCGTACATCGCTGGAGTCGGCCCCTAGAGCTGATCCCGAGCCGCTTTTCGACGATTGCAGGCGTCAAGAAGGCATTGCTACGCCGAGTACGCTCTCGCACCGAACAACGTATGGCTGAGCAGAATCGCAACGTCTACCGTGAACTTCGCGAGTGGTTACTCGCGGACTCGGATGGTCTAATTGGGTATCTCCGCGGGCAAACGCAACCACAGGCTGGAGACCGCATCGCCGCGCTTCGCGCCGCAGCACAGCTTCAGGACCGAGGAGCATCATGAGTAAATGGTCCGAGAGCGGGCCGCGCGACTTTCTCTACCGTGCCGTCGTGAAGAGTCGCGTGGAACTCGAACGGCGTACTGGTAAGCGTGGTAGTTCAATAAAACGTGCCGCCGCGAAACCAGGGCGCGCAAACCTCTCCTGGCTGGCGGCGGTGTACGGATCTGATAAAGGTGCAACCGCCCATCGCTACGTGGATCTCTACGAACGGCACCTCAGCAGTAACCGCCATCGTGTGCGTCGCGTGTTGGAGATCGGCGTGTATCGCGGTGCGTCATTGCAGATGTGGCGCGATTATTTCCCGAACGCGCAGATCTATGGCATCGACATTCAGGCGTCGTCGGTATCCGGTTCGCGCATTCACACCATCAAAGGCGACCAGAGCGATCCGGCGTTACTCGCGCGAGTGCGTGATCTCGGCCCGTTCGATCTCATCGTCGACGACGGCAGCCATCGCGCCCGCGAACTCGTCGCGAGCTTCACCGGCCTGTTCGCCGAGCTGATGCCAGACGGCTATTACGTCATTGAAGACATGCACACCTCGTACATGGGCGAATATGGCGGTGGCGCACCTGGTGCGCCTGACACCAGCGTGGCGCTCGCCCAAGGGCTCATCGACGCGGTCAACCGGGAACATGTGGCCGTCTCGCATCCCGAGATTGCAAGCACGATGCCGCATGTGAGCGCGCTGCATGTCTATCCGAAGATTGCATTCGTGCAACGCGGCCGGCAACATTCCTAAGAACGTCATGAACGAACCGACTCCAGCGAATCAGGTCGCCGACGCGTTCCCGATGCCCGTCGTCCCCGCAACGCCACCGCCAGAACTGCGGTATCGGCGTGCGCTCCAACTTGGTACGGCGCTGCGCCTTCTCGTGCGCGCTCGCCACACCGTCTGGGGCTTGATGGTGCGCCAGCTTCGCTCGCAGTACAGCCAACAGGTACTCGGGCTCGCGTGGGCATTGGTAGCCCCGCTTGCGCAGACGTTGGTGTTCAGTGTGTTGTTGACACACACTGGCACGAAGAACACGATCAGATTCGAAGGTGTTCCTCCAAAACTGTTTTTGTTTATTGGGCTTGTTGCATACTCGTTGTTTTCCGGAGGTGTCGCGACCGGAGGCTCGAGCCTGGTTGGCAACCCGCTCCTGAACAAGGTGTACGCGCCTCGTGAAGTGTTCCCGCTCGCGCAGGTTGGCACGTCGGTGGTCAACGCAATTGCATCCGCAATCGTGTTCCCGGTGCTCTTTGTGATTGCAGCACGCGGCCCGTCTTTGACCGCGCTGTGGAGCCCGTTGCCATTGATGCTGTTGCTGCTGTTCACCACGGCGGTCGCACTGTTCGTGTCGGCGATCACCGTGTATGCGCGCGATCTTCGATCGGGGCTTCCGCTGATCTTGCAACTCGGAATGTTTGCACCTGGCGTGCTGTACCCGATCACGCAGGTGCTGTCGTCGCCAAATGTGCGGGCCGTGTACGCAGGCGTGTTTCCGATGGGCACGCTCATCGATCAAGCACGCCAGAGCTTCTTTCTCGATCGCGTCCCCGACATGCATCTCATGTTGATCTGCGGTGCGTCCACGTTCGTCTGGCTCACGCTCGGTTTCATGTTCTTCAAACGCCTCGAAACGGGATTCGCAGATGTCTCCTAGCGGCACCGTCGAAGTCAGTCACGTGTGGAAGCGCTTCCACGCCGACCGTGGCCGGCGCCTCTTGCGCGATCACATCGGGCGAGCGACACGTAAAGTCACCGGCCAAGCTGGCCCGAATCCGTGGACGTGGGTACTTCGCGACATCGATTTTGAGATCACTCCCGGCGAAGCTGTTGGCATCATGGGCATCAACGGGGCCGGAAAATCCACGCTCTTGAAAATGATCTCCGGCGTGATGTTTCCTCACAGCGGCAACATCAAAGTTGCGGGACGAATCGGAGCACTCCTTGAGGTCGCATCGGGAATCCATCCGGAGCTGACTGGCCGAGAAAACGTCACGATTTTCGGGACGCTCCTCGGCCTCACGCGTGAAGAGATTGTGCGAAAGTTCGACGAGATCGTTGCGTTCGCCGAACTGGAAAACGCGATCGATCGCCAGGTCAAATTTTACTCAAGCGGCATGAAGACTCGGCTCGGGTTTTCGATCGCGGCATTCCTCGAACCCGACGTCTTGGTTGTCGACGAAGTGCTCGCCGTTGGCGACCAGATATTCCAACAGAAATGTCTCGATCGCATGCGCACAGTGTTGGAGAGCGGAGCGACATTGCTGTTGGTCTCGCACGATCTCGCGTCGATGGGAGCAACGGCGACGCGAGGAATTTGGCTCTCCGACGGCGTCAAACGCGCAGATGGCCCAATCGACGATGTGCTCAACGGATATCGCCGCGATATCGAAATGCGTTCGGCCGACAACGCAACGGTGAAAGGCCAGGTCAAGGTCCATGAGCTCACCACGGTGCGACCCGGCAACGACATCATCGAAACGAACGAACCTCTTGAGATCAGCTTCACGCTCGACAACGATCAAGAACGTTTCCTTGAAATTTTCGTTGGCGTGACCCAAGGGCCAGCGACGCCGATTTTCGTGTTGAGCAAAGCGCGCGAATTCGCGGCGGGCCATACTCCGTTGACCATCAGCTTGCCGCGCTTGCCATTGCCAGTTGGGAACTACTACCTCTGGATCGCGGTGCGAGACAACCGAGCGCGCCTTCCGCTCACACCGTGGCAACCGATGGGCCCACTGATCGTGGGCGGCCAACGTCGCCTCGACCCTGTGCCCAGAGCAATCGTGCGCCTCTCGCCGGTATATGTGGAAGCCGAGTGGTCGATCTGAGCTAGCGCACCGAATGGCGGTCGCGCATCCACGCGACCGTTGGCGCAAGCCCAGCTTCGAACGTCCAACTCGGTGCCCATTCGAGATCACGGCGCGCGGCGCTCGCATCGGCTTGGCTCAACTTCACGTCGCCTGGCCGCGAATCCGTGAACGTTGGATTTGGATCCACGCCGATGGTTCGCCCGAGGATCGCAAGCAAATCGAGCAACGAGTTCGTGGTGCCCGGTGCAATGTTGTAGACGTTGCCGGAAACCGTGGCCGCTGGTGCGTTGGCAGCGGCGAGGTTTGCGGCCACAACATCTGCGACGTACGTGAAATCGCGACTCTGACGGCCGTCGCCGTGGACCAGGGGAGCTTCACCATCGAGGAGCGCATTGATGAAAAGCGGAATCACCGCGGCATAGGTGGAGTCGGGACGCTGGCGCGGGCCAAAGACGTTGAAGTAGCGCAACGCCACCGTTTCGATGGGGAACAGTTCGGCGAAGACGCGCACGTACCATTCGCCAGCGAGTTTGCTGACCGCATATGGCGAACGCGGCCGAAGTGGTTGTGATTCTGGTGTGGGGACAACGTCGGCTCCGCCGTACACGCTCGACGACGACGCAAACATCACACGGCGGACGCCAGCATCGCGCGCGGCGGTGAGCACCGTGAGGGTGCCGTGCACATTCGCTTCGTTGGATCCAATCGGATTGGCCAGCGATCGAGCTACCGCTCCGTGGGCGCCGAGGTGAAACACGACCTCACAGCCGGCGACGGCACGCGCGACCGTGTCGCCGTCGGTGATCGAACCTTGGATGAATTCGGCCCCCGGGTTGACATTGGTGGCCAATCCGGCCGACAAATCGTCGAGAACCTTGACCTTGCCGCCAAGCTCGACGAGAGCA
>JBBRPC010000239.1:0-6158 GCA_038228615.1 Acidimicrobiia bacterium
GCGAGATGAGTGGTGAGACATTCGCCGCGCCGGGCGGAGCAGGCGCAATATATTTGCCGCGCCGGGCGGAGCAGGCGCAATAGATAGTCTGAAGGTCCGTGGCTAAATGGACTCTGTTCGTCTCGAAGTTTGTGTTGTGGGTTCTCGTAGGGGCGTTGGCTGTTGCTTGCCTGGTTGTGGTAATTAGTCCTGCGACTCAGGGGCTGCAGCATGCAGTTTCTGCGCAGCCACTAGCACTGCCGGAATTGCAGCCACTTTCGCAGCGCACGTCGGTGTACGACGCGGCCGGCACCAGAATTACGCAGTTGTACTCGGAACAGGACCGGCTCTTGGTCGATCTGAAAGACATTCCCGAGAAACTCATCGCCGTGATCCTCGCGACCGAAGATCGCGATTTCTATAACCACCGAGGGATCAATTACAAGGGAATTGTTCGGGCGTTTTTGAACGACGTGAAGGGTGGAAAACGCCAAGGGGGCTCCACGATCACCCAGCAGTTGGTCAAGAACACGATGTTTGAAAATGGGCGTGGGAACAACGCCAGAGACAAGGTCAAAGAGGCGATTTTGGCGCTCCGGCTCGAGGGGCAGTTATCGAAAAGCGAAATCTTGTCTCGCTATCTGAACACGATCTATTTCGGCAAGGGCGCGTATGGGGTGCGTACGGCTGCCGAGCGGTATTTCGACAAACCGTTGAAGGTCTTGAACATTCCGGAAATGGCGTTGCTTGCAGGTCTGATCGCCAGCCCCGATTCCAAAAATCCGATCGAGCATCCGCAGGCGGCGCGAGATCGCCGAGCTGAGGTACTCACTTCGCTTGTCGCGGTTGGGCTGATCACAACCTTTGATGCGGCGCGCTACAACGAAGCGCCGCTTCCGACGGTGGTACACATCCATGCGGAATATCGTCCTCGGACATACTTCGAGCATGCGCTCCAAGAGTGGTTGGTGAACGGGAACAATCCGGCGGCGCAGTCGCTGGGCGTCGATGCGCGGCAACGAGAATTGCGTCTGTACCACGGCGGTTTGCAGATCTACACGACGTGGGATCGAACACTCGACGCCAAGCTCGCGGCAGCTGTTGCGAACGCGAAACTTCCGTCGCCGGTCACCGCTGCAATCACGGTGATCGACAATCACACGGGTGCTGTCAAGGCAATGTACGAAGGTGGCAGGACCTACCTCGACTCACCGTTTGACCTCGCGCTGCAGAGCACGTTTCAGCCTGGTTCGCAGTTCAAGACGTTCACGCTGACTGCTGCACTGGAGGGTGGCTATTCTCCGCTCGACACCATCAACGGTGGGACATGTTCGTTCGACCCGCCGGTGTCGCCTGCACATTGGGCACCCAGTACCGATGCGTCGGGATCGATGACGCTTCGCCACGCCTTGGCAAAGTCGGTGAACTGCGCGTTTGCACGGCTGGAATTTTCACTCGGCCATGGCCAGATCGGGCCAAAAAAGGTCGTCGAAATGGCGCAGCGCCTTGGCGTTCATCACACCCTCGACCCGCAGGGGCCGATCACGCTAGGAACGAGCGCAGTGAGCACGCTCGATATGGCAACGGCGTTCTCGGTGCTTCCCAACGATGGCATTCGCCGCCCCGCTATTTACGCGACGAAGATTCTGGACAGCTCTGGTTCGGTGCTCTTTGATGCTTCCCGCGAGACCGGTACGCAGGTGTTGAATACCGAGGTTGCCCGAACGATGGTCGACATCATGCAGGATGTCATCACATCGGGAACTGCAACCCGCGCGAAGTTGGCAAACGGTCGAGCGGCCGCCGGCAAGACGGGAACGACAAACAACGACGTCTCGTTGTGGTTCACTGGATATACGCACGAGTTGACGACTTCGGTGTGGGTGGGAATACCCGATTGCCAACGCACCTTGGATCCTGCCTGTTCGCTGCAGAGGTACTTCAGCGGAAGCGTCAGCGTGCAGGGAGGACGCGTACCGGCGCCGATCTGGAAGACGTTCATGGACTCGGCGCTGGAGGGAACACCGAACACAGATTTCGTTCCTCCAGATGCATCGCTGTGGCCGCGCTCGGTGTACGTCACTGAAAACGGGCGACCGATCAGTGCTCCCCATATCTACATCCCGCCGTCATCAACGACCACGACGCCTACGCCGAACCCGTCGACGAAGGTGAGCCCCGGCAAAGGTCATGGCGCGACCACAACACCGACGACGAAGAAACCGTGATCGAATGAGCGAAGTTTTCAAAGCGTTGCTAGTTCTGCAAGATCACGACACGATGCTCGACCAACTCCGCCACCGTCGCGAGCACCTGCCCGCACGATCGGAGATGGTCGCCGTTCTCGCCGAAGCGAAGCAACTCATGCCACAGCATCAAGCCCTCACACAACAACGTGCCGCGATTGCGCAGCACGAAAAACGTATTGATGATGAAGTGCAGCTCCAGCGCGCCAAGGCCAACGACGTCAACACGAAGTTGTACTCGGGCGCGATTTCGTCGTCGAAAGAGCTTCAAGCGTTGCAGACCGACGTCGATTCGGTCCGAGCCCATATCGACAAACTTGAAGACGACGAACTCGAACAAATTGCAGCAAGGGAATCGGTCGAAGGGGTACTCGAACCGATCGCGCTCCGCCTTGATGCACTGCAGCTCGAAGTGCAGCGTTGTCAGGCAGCAATCGTCGCAGGCGAACATGAGGTCGACCTGCTGATAGCCGCGGAAACTGAGGCCCGCGCCGCGGCGGCAAGCACGATCGATCCGCTGTTACTTGCCGACTACGCCAAGCGCTGCGCCCAGAATCGCGGACAAGGGGTCGCAAAACTTGTGGGCGGCACTTGCCAGGCTTGTCGGCTTTCGATCCCTGCGACCGAGGTCGACGCGATAGTGCATGATGTTTCTGGCAAGGCGTGGTACTGCGACAACTGCGGCGCCATTCTTGTGGCCTCGTAAGCGTGGCAGCGCGCCGTTCCGCTGCAGTGGAACAATCATCTCTGTTTGGTGACACCGGTGTCGACCGCAACGAGGTTGCTGTTCGACACGATGATGTCGTGTCCGAACCGCTCGAAGCCGTGATGTATTGCGATGGTGGTTCGCGCGGGAATCCCGGACCAGCCGCGATCGGGGCAGTGGTATTCGCAGCGGTTGGTGAACCCTCCACGCGCCTCGCCGAGGTGAGCGAATGTATTGGCGTGCAGACGAACAACGTTGCCGAATATCGAGCCTTTTTGGCCGGCCTTGATGCCGCACGTGCGGTGGGCGTGTCGGTGCTCACTGTGCGGGCCGACTCGAAGTTGCTGATTGAGCAGGTCAAAGGGAACTACAAGGTGAAACACCCGAATTTGCGGCCGCTGCACGCAGAGGCGGTTCGTAAACTCCGAGACTTCTCTCGCGTGACGCTCGAGCATGTTCGGCGTGAATTCAACAAGGACGCCGATGCGCTGGTGAACCGAGCATTGGACGCGGCGCAGAGGCAGCGCTGAGGTGTTTGTCTGGTATTGCGCCGGAACCGTGTTTGCGATCTGGAATGTATTTCAAAGCAACGGTCTGGATGTGCGTCTGCTCGCGCTCGGGGGTTTGCTCCCCGTGCTCCTCGATGCTCCGTTCGGCGGCCAGCGGTTCGGGCACGCACTCATTGGTCCGGTTGTGCTCATGTTCGTCGTGATGGCTGGGTCGCCTGGAAGGGGCAGGAGGCTGCGCCGACGGCGCTGGATTTCGTTGCCGATCGGTTGGCTCTGCGGTATAGCGCTGTCTGGAGCATTCACGAATCAGCGTGTGTTTTGGTGGCCTTCATTTGGATGGGCCTTCGGATCATCAACCATCTTCCCGCCCTTAGCTGTTGCGATTGCACTGGAGTTGTTCGGGTGTGTCGCTGCTCGTTGGTGTTGGGTCAATTTCGGCTTGCGCGACAGCGCGCGCAGGAGTCAATTGGTACGTCTCGGCCGCGTCTCTGTTGACGGTCACCCGTGATGTTGACGTTGGTGCGTCACGGTCAAACGGCTGCGAATCGCGGCGGCTTGTTGCAGGGGCATGTCGATCTCGCGCTCACCGAACTCGGGTTGCGCCAAGCAGCGGCGGCCGCCGAGGCGTTGACTGCATCTGAGGCGACGTGCATCGTGACGAGCCCGTTGCAGCGAGCACGTCAAACTGCTGATGTGATCGCGCGACGATTGGGTGTTCCGGTTGCTGTCGACGAGCGACTCATCGAAATGGACTACGGGACATGGGATGAACGACCGCTGTCGGAGGTCGACTCGCAAAGCTGGGCGCGATGGCGCAGCGATCCGATGTTCGCACCGCCGGGCGGCGAGTCGCTCCGATCGGTGACCGAGCGGGCCGTCGAATGCGCGCTGGAACTGCTTGAACGGCCGGGAGTGACTATCGCGGTGAGCCACGTATCGCCGATCAAAGCGCTTGTGGCGTGGTCGCTCGGATGCGACGAGTCGGTCACGTGGAGGATGCATCTCGACGTCGCGTCGATCACTCGCATCGGCCTGCGCTCCAATGGGAACTCGAGTGAGAATTCAAGTGGGGTCGAGGGCGGGCGCGCCTCCGCGGTATACCTCGCTTCATTCAACGAGGTTGCGCCGGTCGCGCCGTAACCTGCGGTGAGCATCGTATGAGTATCGTGGCCGTCATGGGTTCAGCGTGGGCGCCACTGCGAAGAACGGTGGGGTAGGAATCAAGATGGCAAAACGCACCACCGTGAACTCGTTCAAAGCTGCTGTCGGTGTTGCCGTGTTGCTCATCGTTGCCCTCTTTGCCGGTACTGCCGGGGTCTCAACCTTAGGGTCGATCTTCAATCCCAATCACCAAACCCGGCTCCAGCGCTACGTTTCCGGCGGTCGCGGCGATCGTGTGCTTGTGACGGTCCGGGGCGCAGGAATACGTCTCGCCTTCCCGAGTGATCCAAGGAAGTCGCGTGAGGCCGTGCACCTCATCGGAAACCCAATCGGAGCAAACCGTCTCATCAGCACCGCGGGCGATGACGCGGTCGAATTCGTGTGGTACAGAGTGCCTGCACCGTTGGCCAGCCTAAAGAATCTGGTCGAGGTGCTCGGTGGTTTCGCTGCTGGCGACCTGCGCGGAACCGTGCACGATGCCGAGCGGCATCCCGACAGCATCCCACCTGCATTTCAGTTTCGCGTCCCTGCTCCGCCGAAACAAAAGGGCGACTACTACGTGCGAATCATGGTTGATGGTGGCAACGTTTACGTATTGCGAGTGCGGGCGAAAGTCGACGGTTTGAAGGCGCTGAATTCGTTCGCGAGTTCGTATTGCGTCGTCGGCAAGACGTGCCATGCCGCAACGTAGAGCGCAGACATTACGAACAGGCCCACACAGAATGGATGTCCAATGACCGAAGCTGCTCACGAAACTTTGACGCCGCCCGCAGCGACGAGTGGATTACAACTTGCACCGCCCGAAGCGGTTGCTGCAGTCGATGCGAATAAAGCCGCAGGGATGGTGCCTCTTGATGCCGCGGCGCTGCCCGGCCTCAACGAAAAAGTTGCGGACTATGTGCAGAGCCTTGTCACGCTGGATACGAATTCGCCAGCATTTTCTGCGAAGGCCGCCGACGTACGCACGATGGGTGATGCCGATATTCGCGGCGCGGCAGAGACGGCGAACCGGTTGTTGCAGATGCCGGTTCGCGCAATGAATCACGGAGGCATTTCCGGAACGTCCAAAGTCGGTGCGACGCTCCTCGAGCTTCGCAACACCGTCGAGGAGCTCGATCCTAAGGAAGCGAGTGGTGCGAAGAAACTCCTCGGACTCATACCGTTCGGCGACAAATTGCGTGATTACTTCCGCAAGTATGAAAGTGCCGAGCATCATCTTGACGCGATTATCAAGGCGCTGTATGAAGGTCAAGACGAACTCCGCAAGGACAACGCCGGTTTGGAACAAGAAAAGGCGCACCTCTGGGAGTCGATGCAACGCCTGACGCAATACAGCTATATCGCCGAACAGCTCGACGCTCAGCTCACTTCAAAGATTGCGGAGATCGAATCTACGGATCCTGAAAAGGCTAAGGCTCTGCGCGAAGACGTCCTGTTCTACGCACGCCAGAAACATCAAGATCTGTTGACGCAACTCGCAGTGTCCATTCAGGGTTACCTGGCGATTGATCTCATTCGCAAGAACAACCTTGAACTCATCAAGGGGGTCGATCGCGC
>JBBRPC010000240.1:0-6156 GCA_038228615.1 Acidimicrobiia bacterium
CAACGCGGCGGCAAGTTGAGTTCCTCTGAGTTCGGCGTAGCGTCGTTGCACCTGTATTGCGCGGCCGAGCCAACGCAATTGCTTTCGGCGAGCCCACCGGTACAAGCCGGCGACGGCGCCGCGATCGAATTCCGAAAATCCCGCGTCCGGTAGATCGAACGGACCGACCGCATGGTTGTTAGGACCGACCGAAACAGTGTTCACTCGCACGTGGCCGACGTTCCGTCGGCCGTCGTCACGGCCGACGGAACGATTCGGATCATCATCGTGTCCACCTGTTGCGGCCGGCTCCGTCGAGGTCGCCTACCGATGAGCGCTGGTGGACTCGCATCGGTCATGCGCGATCTATTACCCACTTTGCCTCCATCCAAAACAACATTGGAGACAAACATGCGAATGTTGTTATCGAAGAGCCGAGGCCACTTCGGTCTTCAAGTTCGTGTCTGACGTATGCCAGCGGCGATGACACTTGCCGCAGCGACGATCCATATGTCGCCGACGGTCAACCCGAGCCGTTGCCATACGCCGTGTGCAGGTCCGAGGGTGCTGGCAGCGAGTGCTGAGCCCGAGAGTGCACTGACGATCACGGATGCACGCGCCCACCTGGTGTGGGCCTCGCGGGAGAGTTGGGCTGCGGCGAGCAGCGGAAGGATGGCAATCGAGGCGTAGCCGACACCGGCGAACACTGCGTGCACGTTGTCGCCCGCCCATCCGCCGAGCGGCGCCGCCGCGACCCCCAACGTCGCGGCGCCGGTCACGACTGCGGCGATCCACGCTCGACCTTCGAGTACGTCGCGCAGCGCGAGACCGAAAGCGATGAGGCCGAACCCGTCGACGACGAAGCCGCTCGTCATGAGGGCCCGTGTCGTCGCGTCGACCGCGGCGAGGTCACTGATCGCGTTGTTGATGAAGGAGTAGCCGTTGGTGGTGACCCCTGCCAACGTCCACGCGCCGACGAATGCGGCGGGTCCAACGACACCCCCAAGGGCAAGGATTCGAGCGCGGGAAGACATCTGAGGCACTGCTACACCCACGCGAGCTCGCACTTCAAACTGTAACGTGCTGGTGTGAAACGCCGGTGGAGGGTGAGCGTTGCGACCGGCTGCATCGTCGCTATTGCGGCATGCGGCAGCGCGTCGTCAACGTCGCATGCACAAGCTGGTGTTGGCAGTGTGCAGACGTTGCACGGCAACGAACTTCGCTATGGCGCGAGCCCGACCCGTAGCGGACCGATCATCTATCAACCAGATGTTGTGTTGCTCGGTGGGGGAGCAGGAGCAGTGCGGTCGGTCAGCTCCGACGGCCTGATTTGGACGATCGATGGC
Organism: Acidimicrobiia bacterium; assembly: GCA_038228615.1. Taxonomy (GTDB): domain Bacteria; phylum Actinomycetota; class Acidimicrobiia; order IMCC26256; family PALSA-610; genus F1-120-MAGs023. The sequence goes on from JBBRPC010000240.1 coordinate 1,326, forward strand.
GCGGCTGCACACGCTAACGAATTGCGTGTTGGCAAGATCATGTTCGCGACCAGTTTCGGCGCCGGACGAGTTCTTGCAATCCAACAATCGGGACCAAACAAGATCGTCGCGATCGGGCCGGTGGCACTCACCGACATCATTCGTGATGGCTCATTCGCTACGACGAAGCCGGTCGGTTTAGCTGGATTCGCGGCCTACTCGACACCGGAACGACCCGGGCTCATTACCGATCTTCCGAGCGATAACGGCGCGGCGTCGACGACAACTGCTTCGTTGAGATATCCAAACAAACCGACTGCGCGCCCACGTGCTGCGGCGTCCGACAGCGTCATCGAATTGCCAACCCAACATTTCATCGCCCAGCCTGCAGACGTCGCGGTGCCGTCGCTACCTGGCGTCCCAAACCCCGATGGCACGTCAAAAACCGATCCGCTGAAACTGCCGCCGCTTCCCGCTCCGAGCGTCAAGATCCCCGATTCGGAGCTCGGCGGTTGGAGCATCCACCCGACGTGTTGCGATTACATCGGGATACATCTCGGCTACGCAAAAAATGGCGCGAAGGTCCAGGGGAACGCGACCTTGCGCTTCGAACGGCCGAGCGTGACGTTCAGTTTGTCGATCGCGCACGGCTCGGTGCTGAACGCGTCTGCGAAACTCAATGGGGTAGCCGGATTTACCTTCGATCTTCTCGCTGCTGTCGAATCGTCTGCTGCAGATTTCAAGGGCGGGCGTGTCGAGGTCCCCGTCGATATTGCGTTTCCCGTGCCAATCGGAAATCTTCCTGTCGTCATCGGTATACAACAGATCTTTAGCGTGAGCCTTGGTTTGGGCGGCGAAGCATCGTTTTCTACGCACGGTGAATACGCGGTGGGCGGCTCGTTGGGTTTCTCAATCGGACCTCATGGCGCGCACGCCGACATTCCAACACTCCAAACGACCAAGAGTGCATTGGATTCGATGCGAACATTCGCGATTGCACCCTCTGGGCTGCTGTTCGCGTACGCGCTGAAAGTGTCGATTGGAGTGGGTCCTCCGATTGCAAGCGCGAGCATTTGGTACAAGATTCAAACCACGCTCGGATTGGCCACAAGCGGTACTGCCGGGACGACGTTGGTAGCCTGCAAATCGATCACGCTTGCCATTACCGGTACGTATGGTGTCGGGTATCAGGTTCCTGAGATCGTTGCGTCTGCGATCAATTTCTTTCTCCAAAAGGTCTTCAAGCGCGTCGAACATTTTGACGCGACGGGAGGCAAATCATGGGGTCCTGACGAATTGTTTGAGCGACACACTCCACCATGTTCGAAATAGCATTTGCCCAAAGGAAGTTGTGATGTATCGATTCTCGAATCAACCAGCCGCACTTGTGCTGTCGTTTGCTTGTGCGATCGGGGTCGCGAGCTGCAGCAGCTCGGCACATACGGCTGCGGCGCCATCGATATCGTCGTCTGGCGAAGTAACGACGGCGGCCGCATCAACGACCCAGCCGCAAAAGGTATTGAGTTCATGTGCCATATTGACCCAAGCCCAGGCGGCCACGCTTGCAGCCACGGCGGTTGCGGCAGGGGTTGAATCGGGTCAGCCCGGTGAATCAATGTGCCAATACATCAGTGATCCCAACGGTCCCACTGCGCAAATCTCTGTGTTCGTGGGCCCTGGAGCGAAAAAGCAACTCGACATCGACAAAGGCACGTTGAAACATGATTTCACCACGCTGGCTGGAGTCGGTGACGAGGCGTACCTAGAGCCTGGCGATATGTTCATTCGCAAGGGAACCCAGTGGGTCAGCGTGGACGTTGTAGCGATCGATGAAGCAGATACTCAGGTGGCGGCGGGGCTGAAAGCGATCGCGCCCGTCATTGTCTCCAAACTGTAAGCGTCGCTATTTGCCGCACAGTGGAACTGCAGGAATGGTTTGGGAACGATGTAACAGAACGGTGCTGGCTTCAACGTTGCTGTTCAGCGGCGTCTTGGGCGGCAACAAGCGCTGGAGACCTGCGAAGAACTTTGGGCTCACAAAGAATCCGACACCTGTTTTTAGCTGCATGTCGAGCGTGGCACCGCGACACCTGACAAAGGTTGCTGCCAGCGAAGAACCATTCGTGACGCCAAACGTGGTTGCGAGTGTCGTGGAGAAACCAACCGGTGCCGCTGGCGTGCCCAATCCGAACGTGAACTTCGCTCCGACTCCGACGACGATGCCGCTCGGTCCGAGCGTGATTCCACCGATGCTGTCGATGATGCTTTGCTCCACTGAAAACGTTGGGCGCAATATCGAGGTTCCAGAAAATCCGATTGGGCCGTCGAGCTTGTATTTGCCGTGGGCTGTGAGCGTTGAGTTGTTTCCGGAGAGCGCGGTTTCGATATCGACCTTGAATGTGACGCTGAGCGTGAGTGGCATCCCGAACGTTGCGCGCGATGGTGGCACGGCAATTTCGAGTTCGATCGGCGTTTCCAATTGCGCTTTGGCATTGTCGACTACACCGTTTGCGACGCCAGCCGCGATGCCAATCTCGAAACCCTTTAAGCCTGTGAGTTTGAAGTCGGATCGGCGGATCGTGGCATTGTGAATGTCGAGCCCGTAATCGAGCTTGAGATGATCGACCTTGATCGCGAAAATGGCGGAGGCCTTGAGGGCCGCGTTTGCCTCGTAGTTGATCGATACGCCGAGGCGATGCAGTTGTGCGTACGGCGAAAGCTCCCAATTGCCGAGGCGAGTTTTGATACGCAACTTGCTCGACGGGGGCAATGCCGATGTGGTGATGGCTGTGCGAGCGAAATCGATTGTTGGAGCGCCCGATATCTCTGCGGTGGTGACCGAGCCGCGCGTGGTGGGCGTTGCAAGACTGGGTTTCGCTGTGACTCCGCCTGGGAAGTCCGGAATGGCTTGGGATCCAAAAGCGCTTTCATCGACGGCCTGTTGCGAATGAATCGAACCGTCGCGAATGATGTCGGTCAGCGCTGCCGGCGCGAGGGTCACGGTGCGCGTTGTTGCAGCATCGTCAATCGCGGCTACACGACCAACTGCCATGCTCGTGGCGAACATGACAGAACCGACCTTGAGCGAATCGATGCCACTCACGTGGCGATCCATCGTCCATGAGAGTCCGTTCGCACTCACGCCTCGAATCGCCGATGCGCCGTTCGGAATCAACACGAGGTCGGGCTGATATCTGATGCGCGAATCGCGTATCGGGCTATAGCCGTATTGCTGTGCGGTTGCTGTCGTGTCGACCGCACCGGTGCTGTAGTGCAGCTTCGGTGAATGGCTTGCTGACCCGCTTGACGAGCCGCTACATGCTCCACACGCGACGACTGCAAGCGCGGTCGCGATCCTCAAGCGGCGAGACAAAATGTGTCGGCTCCTACTGATCAGATGCCCGGAACTTCCCAAATCTAGTCAGACTTCGATCCTGGCGGATACCAAAGGATTTCCAACTGGTAGACATCGTTGATGACCGGCGGTACTCGCCAAGCCCCCTTGTTGGCATCGTTCATTGTTCTTGGGCTGTTCGCCTCGGCGTGTTCGTCTGGAAGCACGTCGACGCTTCCGGTGAACAAGACCTCCACCAGCTCGCAGGTCTCGACGACCACGGCGCCGATCAGGCTCGGAAGACCACGCGAAATCGAAGTAAGTCCTCTCTACAGCCAAGGTGTCGCACGGATCGATGGAGGCTGGGTGTTTTCGGGAACGTTCACCATCGCTCGCGTCGACGAAAACCTGCGCGTGCGACGCATCGTGAATTTTCCGATCCCGAAAGCGTGGGCTGCGAAGGGCTACAACCATGTCGGCGACATCGATGTGGTCGGCAACGTCATCTACGCGCCGTTCGAACAGCCGAACTATGCGCTCGGCCATCAGGTGACTGCGCGCTTCGATCTCTCGACCCTCGCGTTCATCGATGCGGCGACGATGCCACAGCATGAGAATTCATTCGTGACGGTCGATCCAGCAACGATGACGTTGTATTCGATGGACCACTTCGACGGCAACGCACTCTTGCGATACGAGATGACTGGCAAGCACACGTGGAGGCCGCTCGCACCGCTGCGAATGAACCGAACTGTGCGACGAGTCCAGGGCGCAGATATCGCGAAGGGTGCGATCTGGTTGTCGACCGACGACGGCCGCAAGGGAATCTACCGAGTTGACCTCGCCACTGGTACGACGAGGTTTGTTGGATCGATGGGTCATCTCGGAACCGGAAACGAAGGCGAAGGCATCGACGCAACCCAATTACCGTCTGGGCTCCTCCACACGATCGTGATCGCCGGCACGATCGCCCCGGTGTTGCTCCAACACTTCCAAACGACCTGACGGCTCGATTGAACTCCCCTACGGGTTTCGCGTGCGAAGGTGGGGATGCGTTGTGAGGACTGCGGCGGGACCAGTTGTGTCGTCACCCAAAGTCGCGGTTCCCCGGCCGCTTTTATGGCCGGTGCGCAGGTTCGATGTCTTGCAGTAGCGGCTTGAAGGCGATGACTTGTACTACTGAGCCGATGCCCGTATGGCCAGTTCCCTCCACTACGTCGCGTTCGAGTTCGGCGGCGTGCACGAAATCGAGCGGTGCTAGTTCAGTGCGCAACGAATCAAGGTCCATGGTCATTTCCGTTGTGTTGGGCCCGCCAGTCCCGCGGCCGACTTGCGCTGGGGTGTAGGCCTCGAGCAGCAGGTACCCACCAGGCTTGAGTGCCGCGACAACGCGTCGGTGTAGGCCACGACGAAGTTGCGGTGGCATGTGAGCGAAGATCGACACGATAAGATCCCACTGGTCGGTACCGATATCGAATGTCGCGAGGTCACCCACGACCGCGGTGACGGTCACGTGAC
>JBBRPC010000241.1:0-6152 GCA_038228615.1 Acidimicrobiia bacterium
GGAACTGAATACCGGGAACTGGGGCCTCCTAGGATCAGGCAATGGCCGATGGGGTGAGCAAGGTGGAGCGGGTGTTGAACGTCCTCGCCATCCTGCTCGATACCAATCGTTTCCTGAGCCGCGCTGAAATCACCACTGCGGTTTCGGGGTATCCGCCGGGCGACATTGCGTGCCGTCGCACCTTCGAGCGCGACAAAGAAACGCTGCGGGCAATGGGAGTGCCGATTCTCACACAGGTACTCGCGGATGGCGTTGACATCGGTTACCGAGTGCGGCCGAGCGACTACTTCCTTGCCGATCTCGGCCTCAGCGACGATGAAGCCGCAGCCCTCCAACTCGCGGTGAGTGCGGTAGCGCTCGACCGCCATGCCGGAGCCGGTGCGCTACTGAAACTCAGTGGAGCCCGAACCACTGGCGCGCCGATCATCGCGGCGCTGCCGGTAGTACCTGCGCTCGCGACGCTCTTCGATGGGATTCGCCAACGAGCCGTACTCCAATTCACATACCGCGGCCGCGCTCGGGTCGTGGAACCGTGGGCGCTGCGCTCAACCCGTGGTAGGTGGTATCTCGTCGCCCTCGATCGCGATGCCCAGGAACGACGAACATTTCGAGCCGACCGGATCGACGGTGACGTCTCGTTGCACGACCCTGGCACGGTCACGCTGCCCGATGAAATTGACGTCGGCGACGCGATCGGCGATGCCCCCTGGGAACTCGGCGATGGTGCGTCCACCGAGGTCACCGTCGCATTCGATCCACCGCATCACCTTGGCGCGCTCGAACGGCTCGGTCGCGACGCAGTGGCCGTCGAGCTCCCCGATGGGCGCGTTGCGGTGACGTTCGGGGCAACGAGTCTCGACGCTGTGCGATCCTTCGTGCTCGGATTTCTTGACCACGCTGAAGTTCTGAGCCCGCCAACGTTTCGCCAAACGACCATCGATTGGTTGCGCTCGATTGTGTCGTCGGGTTCGGGTGTCGTTCCGGACGCCACATCCAAAGCGACACGATGAGCGCTCCTCGTCCCATCGCCGAACACGAAATTCAGCGCATCCTCGCGCTCGTTCCGTGGTTGGTAGCGAATCCCGGAGCTCGCAAAGCCGACGTGGCGAAGCGATTCGCAATGACGACCGACCAGCTCGATCGCGATCTTGGGCTCGTCCTGATGGTCGGAGTTCCGCCTTATACCCCCGGCGACTACATCGACGTCGACGACGACGGCGAATTTGTCACCCTGCGCATGGCCGACTCCTTTCGACTCCCGCCTCGACTCACAGGCCCAGAGGGACTCGCGGTGTTGGCAGCCGGCCGCGCCTTGCTGGCGATACCCGGCTCCGATGCGAGCGGCCCGCTGGCAACAGCGTTGCACAAGCTTGCCGACGCGCTTGGCAATCCCGAACTTTCCGTTTCCGTCGGCGATCCTGGTTACCTCCAGATAGTGCGCGACGGTGTCGAGAGCCATCACGAGCTCCGCATTGAATATTGGACGGCGAGTCGCGATGTGGTGAGCGAACGCGTGGTGATGCCACATGCCGTCTTTTACGCCGAAGGCGCGTGGTATCTGGAAGCATTCTGTCGCAACGCGCACGATGACCGGCTCTTCCGGGTCGATCGGATCCGGAACGCGACATTGCTGGCGCAAACCTTCGAGCCGCCAGAATCGGTGATGCCACGCGAAACGCTGTACCAGCCACGCCCCGACGATCCCGAAGTTGTATTGCAGGTCACTGCTGCCGCGCGTTGGGTCGGCGAGTACTACCCGGCGAGCGCGATCGAAGACGCCGGAGACGGCGGCCAACGCATCACCCTCCGAGTGAGCGAACCGGCGTTTCTTGAACGACTGCTGTTGCGTCTTGGCCCAGAGGCAAGTGTCGTGAGCGGCACGTTGGCCAAGGAATTCTCAGCCAGGTTGTCGGCCGAGCGCGTTCTCGCCCGCTACGGTGCCCCGAGCCATGGATGACCGCCCCGACGACGCGCCCAGCGGCGAACCTCAGACAGCCCTCGGTGAAATACTCCCAGACGGAGCTACGAAAGAGCGCCGTAAACGCACCAACGCGACCCGCCAAAGCATCGAGTGGGCGCTACTCATCGTCGGTGCCATCGTGTTGGCGTTGGTGATTCGCGGCACGCTCGTACAAGCGTTTTACATCCCATCTGAATCGATGGAGCCGACGCTGCACGGTTGCTCGGGATGTAACAACAACGATCGCATCTTGGTCAACAAGCTTGCGTTCAAGTTCCACGACGTACACCGCGGCGACATCGTGGTATTCACCAGCCCCCCAGCTGAGGCGAATTCAAATATCAAAGACCTCGTGAAACGCGTCATCGCGCTACCTGGCGAGACGATCGAAGCTCGCAACAATGCGATTTACATCACGCGCGTCGGCCAAAAGGATGCGCAAAAACTCGATGAGCCGTACGTCAACCCTGCCTGCGGCGAGCGCATCGCCGATAATCTGACCACCAAGACGATTCCACCCGGTTACTACTTTGTGATGGGGGACAATCGCTGCGCCTCACACGACTCGCGATTCTTTGGCCCGATCAAAGGCAGCAGCATCGTCGGCCGGGCGTTTGTGCGCATATGGCCGTTGAGCCGCTTCAAATTCCTCTAATTGCTGTCACTGTTCCAATTGCGCCGCGACGGCGACCATGCGTTCCGGTCGGTCGCAATACAAGCCGTCGATGCCGATCCGCGTCATTTCGCGCAGATGACGTTCCTCTTGGACGTCCCATGCAAATACCTTCACATCGAAACGATGAAAGAGTGCAACCAACCCGGCAGTCCACTCGGTGTGTCGAAAGTTCATTGCGTCGATTCCGCCGACCTGCAGCAGATGTGCGTGACGCTCAATGCCACCGTCGCCCAATCGGTCCTTCGGACATGAGTGGACGAGCTTCGCGGTCGTAGCTGAGCGCAGGTCGACGAGCGTGTCGAACTCGGGATAACACAACCACAGGCGCTCCAGCGCGCCGAATTCCTTGGCGATTGCCAGCATCGGCTCGATCACCTTGCGGTGTTTGGCGTCAATAGAAAACTCGAATTCGCAGCCGAGCTCCCGGTACACGTCGATGAGACGCGGGACCCCGAATTCGCCCAATTGCGCCGCGCTGGCCTCCCGCACGTTCAACCGCCTGCGGAGGCGCCCCACTGTCCGATCGTGCGCCAGCACCACCTCACCGTCACCACATACCCACGCATCCGACTCGAGACCCGTAGCTCCCGCTGCCAGTCCCGCCGCAAACGCAGGCATGGTGTTCTCCGGAAAATCAATGCGAGCACCACGGTGGGCAAACATGATCGGCGCCATCGCAGGATTTTGGCAGGTGACACGCCCAATCGGCTGCATCGTGGGGAAAGGAATCCTGCGGCGGTGCTCCACCCCCGGGTTGAACTGAGGTCACAGTCCGCAACGTCGGCCTCGAACTGCCGATTCATGGCTCAAGCGCACGAACGTGATTGCCGAGACGTAACTCATCACCGCAAGCAGCGGTGCGGGGCCAACCAGGGATGGAGAACGAGGCCGTGACCACCATCAGGGCGAACTGCCCGAGTTGCGGAGACGTGCAACTGCGAGCCAACGATCTCACCGTGCGCGTCTGCTCAGATGACGAGAGCGGCTCGTACTGCTTCCGTTGCCCAGACTGCGAAATGCCAGTCGCCAAAGAAGCAAGCCGTCGCATCGTCGACTTGCTCGTCGGCAGTGGCGTACGCATGCAAGTGTGGCGGCTTCCCGCCGAGTTGCGCGAACACCGGCCAGGTCCGTCGCTCGAACCCGACGACTTGTTGGATTTCCATCTTCACCTGCAGACCGAAGATTGGTTCGCACAGCTCTCAGCGACCGTACAAGACACCGTGCACCCCGACATGGGTGAGCGCGGGTAGCGGAGTAACCTCACATGATGATCGTTGGCGTACTTACCGTCACTCTCCTCAGCTGCCTCGTCGTACTGTTGGTCGCTCATTTGAGCCGCGGCTGGGCGAACGAAACGATCGAACTGCTCGCTGCAACCCGAAATGAATTGCGCCCGGCCTTGGTCACAGTGCGTCACGATGCGCAACGCAGCGCGGAGTTGCGGCACGCTTCGATCACCGATAGTCAAGTTCGCTACCGATAGCATCGGCGCATCCCCGATACTCGGGTGCGCGAAAGGATGTACCAATGGGCCTACCAGGTGGAGGCGAAATCCTCGCCATTTTGGTGGTAGCGCTCATCGTGTTCGGCCCGAATCGTCTCCCAGAGATCGGCCGCCAGATCGGCAAAGCCTTACACGAGTTGCGGCGCATGCAAGACACCATGAAGCGTGAACTCAAAGACGCGATCGATTTCCCCGTCGACGCACACCCCGACGCTGTGACGGCACGCAATTACACGAACCAAGGCGTCACCGAACAGCCAGCGCTCCCGACCACATCCTTGCCGCGCTTCGACGCGATCGAGCCGCCGTCAAGCAGCTTTAGCTAAACACCTCCACCACGAGCTGATTCCGTCTCAATGGCATTGCGCAAATCCTCCAAACGCGTCGCACGCGCTCGTGCTGCGTCGTCTGATGCGGTGTCTGACGCGACTGGGGAACACGCCATGTCGTCGTCCGAAGAAGCCAGGATGACGCTGATGGAGCACCTCACGGAGCTGCGAAATCGCATTCTGGTATGCATTGGCGCGGTCGGGTTCGCCGCGATCGTCGGTTTCATCCTGTATCCGCAGATCATGAGTTGGCTGTCAGGACCCCTCCACGACGCGACCAAGAATCTGTCGCAGTGCAAAATCGCACGCTGCGACAAGCTCATCACTACGGACTATCTCTCACCATTCCTCGTGCGGTTGAAGATAGCGACCTACTTCGGAATCTTGGCGTCGTCTCCGATCGTGTTGTGGAACGTTTGGCGGTTCATTACCCCAGGACTGACCTCGAAGGAACGCAAATACGCGGTGCCGTTCGTCGCAAGTTCCGTTGCCCTGTTTGGCGCCGGAACCGTGGTTGCGTGGTTCACATTGTCGAAAGCACTGCAGTTCTTGATTGCGATCGGCGGCGACAAAATTGATGTGAAGTCGACCGCGAACTCCTACATCACCCTCGTTGGGCTGATGTTTTTGGGCTTTGGGATTTCATTTCAGTTTCCGATCCTTTTGGTGTTCCTCTTGCTCGTCGGCGCGGTCACGACTGCCACATTGCGCAAATACCGTCGTCATTCCATCGTCGGTATTGTTATCTTCGCAGCGGTCATCACTCCGAGCCAGGACCCCTATTCTCTCTTCCTGATGGCGATCCCGATGTGGATCTTTTTCGAAATCTCAATAGTGATCGGAAGGGTGTTGAAACGATGAGTGCGCCGCGTAGCCGCAGAGCTCGAAACCAGTCCAATCTTGCTGTCGTGCCAGCGAAAGAGCGTTGGATCGCCGTTGTGGGTTCGGTGGGAATTGTTGCAATGAGCCTGTTCTTGATCTGGGCAATGCGACCAGGCAACTTCAACCCTGGCACCGGTGGCATCATCCATCGCCAACCGAGGGTCACGTGGCTTCTCGCGCTGACGGCCGTCGGACTTATATGTGCGGTCTGGTACCCACGACGTCCCGATGCGAAGTTCAAGAACCGTCGCCGTGCAGCTGGTCTGCTCAGTTCGGGCGTTTTGGTCGTCGCCGTGCTGACCGTGGTGTGGTGGGGGCAACGCTGGGACGGGATCGTGCGTACGTACACGCCACCAGTCACCTTTGCTCCCCAGCCGACCGTCAAACCTGGTGCCACCACGACGACCCGTGCGGTTCCTCCGTCAACGACCGCGACAACAGCGCCGCGCGCAGCTGCGACCACGACGACGGTCGGGGCTACGACCAGCTCGACATGACCAGGGCGGCGTCGCCCGCTGAGTTCGCGGCGACGCTCGACTTCGAAATCGACGATTTCCAACTGCGCGCGCTGAACGCCGTCGCCGCGGGAGACTCCGTGCTGGTGGCAGCTCCAACCGGGGCAGGCAAGACGTTGGTTGCCGAATACGCGATTGCCCGTTCCCTCGCTCACGGGACCAAGACGTTCTACACAACGCCGCTCAAAGCGCTCTCCAACCAAAAGTTCGGCGATCTGGCACGCCAGTTCGGCTCGCAGCACGTGGGCCTTCTGACGGGCGACAACGCCATCAACGGTGATGCTCC
>JBBRPC010000242.1:0-6132 GCA_038228615.1 Acidimicrobiia bacterium
ATCGACGATAACGCGAGCGGATACAGCGCGACATCGTTGATGTGGTTGGCAAGCACCAGACACACGACACCACGCAGCACGCCCACGAGGATCATGATGAGCCTCCGGCCGCCCCTCGAACGATCCAACAAGGGACCCAACAGCGGGGCAACAACCGCAAACGGTGCCATCGTCAAGATGAGGTACAGCAACACCTTGGGGCGATGCCCACCGGCTGCTCCCGAGAAAAACAACGAGTCGGCGAGCGCGACGGTCACGAACACATCACCACACACAGTGGTGGCGTGCGCGAGCGCAAGTTTTGCGAAGGGCGTCGAAGTCGTGGATTCCAACGGCGCCTTCGACAACTTCGGATACTGGTGCTTGTTCGTGTGATGAGCGTACCGGTGCCCGGATCCGGTGCAGACCAATCGTTGAAAATCCACATAACCAAGTGTTCATCCAACAAACTTGCTCCTTCAGGGTACAAACACGTCGATCTCAATAACATGGGACCCATGCACACCCTTCCCACGACGGTCGGCAACCCAATCGATGGTCAGCAGAGCTACCTCGATCGAGAGATGTCGTGGCTCGATTTCGACGCGAGGGTCCTGGCGTTGTGCGAAGCCGAGCCCACCCCGACGCTTGAACGAATGAAGTTCTTGGCAATTTTCGCTTCGAACCTCGATGAGTACTTCCAAACCCGCGTCGCTGCATTGAAGGAACGAGCCTCGGCACCCACGATCAACGCGGGCCTCATCCGACGACAGCTCCAGGAAATTCGGGAACGAGCCGGCGAACTCGTGGAATACCAAACCAAATTGTTTTCCACGATGATCGGCCCGGCACTCGCCGACGCCGGAATTGCGTTCGCGACTTGGCAAGACCTCGAGGACAGCGACCGTGAGTTCCTGACCAACGATTTTTATGCGCAGATTTATCCTGTCCTCACGCCACTGGCAGTCGATCCCGCTCACCCATTCCCCTACGTCAGCAACATGTCGTTGAATCTCGCAGTAATGGTGAGCAACCCGAACACCGGCGAGGAGCGTTTCGCTCGCGTCAAAGTTCCGCCGCTGCTTCCCAGATTCGTCGCGCTCGGAGACGGAAAGCGGTTCGTGACCATCGAACAGATCATCGCCGCGAATCTCGACGCTCTCTTTCCTGGGATGAACATCGTGTCACATCACGCGTTTCGAGTGACACGAGATGTCGAAATCGAATTGTCGGATGATTCCGAAGATCTTCTCGAAGCGATCGAACTCGTGTTGCAACGCCAGACGAAATTCGGACTCGCTGTGCGCCTCGAGGTCGACGTGCACACGCCGCCAAACATCATTGACCTCATCGTTGAGGAACTCGAACTACACCCGAACGACGTCTATCTGATCGAAGGTCCGTTGGACCTCGCTGCGTTGATGGAGCTCTACGACCTCGATCGACCTGAAAGGAAATTCTCGCGCTTCACACCGCGCACTCCGCACGAATTCGTTCGCGGCGACGCCAGCGTGTTCGGCGAACTCCGAGACCACGACGTACTCGTCCATCATCCCTACGATTCATTCGCCGCCACGGTGGAGTCATTCGTCAATATCGCAGCCCACGATCCTGATGTATTGGCGATTAAACAGACGCTGTATCGCACCGGTGGCGACGAAGCGGGAATCGCCGAATCGCTCGCGCAAGCCGCGCTCGCAGGGAAACAAGTTGTCGTACTCGTGGAGATCACCGCACGTGGCGACGAACAGCGCAACGTCGAGCGAGCCCGGATGTTGGAGGAAGCTGGCGTCCACGTGGTGTATGGCATCGTCGGCCTGAAGACGCACGCCAAAATCTTGCTGGTCGTACGACGTGAGCCGGATGGACTACGCCGTTATTGTCATGTCGGCACTGGGAATTACAACCCAAAGACCGCCAAAATCTATGAGGACATCGGCTTGTTTTCTGCCGACCCTGCGCTCAGCGCCGACGTCGCCGAACTGTTCAACTACCTCACCGGCTACAGCCAGCCGCGCGACTACCGACGGTTCATTGTTGCTCCAGGATCGCTTCGCAGCCAGCTGCTCCAACGAATCCACGATCAAGCGAAGCCCGACGGCCGAATCATGATGAAAATGAACGCGCTCGTCGATCTTGAAATGGTCGACGCGCTGTACGCGGCCAGCATCGCTGGCGCACAAGTCGACCTGCTCATCCGCGGCGTGTGCTGTTTGCGGCCTGGAGTACCAGGTCTCTCCGCGTCGATACGGGTACGATCCGTGCTCGGACGGTATCTCGAACACTCACGGATCTACTGCTTTGGCTCCGACCCCAACGACACGGATATTTTCATTGGCTCGGCCGACCTGATGCCTCGGAATCTCGATCGCCGGGTGGAAGCGCTCACCAAAATTGTGAGCTCCACCGAACGTGACCGTGTGTTGGAAATACTGCGCGTCGGACTCAGCGACGACGTAGCTGCGTGGGTGCTGCAATCAAATGGCACTTGGGTGACCAACGGCGCCGACGGCGACGCGCACCTGGAGTTCGAAGCACTCGCGATCCGTCGCAGCCCAGGAGGTGAAGAATAGTGACTTCGCAACCTGCGTTTCCCAAGATCCGGCCGTCGCGCTTTACCGAACCAGCTGCCGGATTCGCGATGCGACCACCGATCACTCCTGAGGCGAACGCTGAGATGTTCATCGCCAGTCTCCTCGGGCGCGAACTCCAAATCATCGTTCGTCACGAACAGGTGGCCCGTGTCGGTGTCGACCCCGACGGAGTACACCAGTTACGAGCAGCAGCACGCCGCCTCCGTTGTCATCTACGGCATTGCAGCTATCTCCTCAACCCACAATGGGTGGGAGTCATGATGGAAGAACTTCGATGGTACGGATCGGCGCTCGGCGAGGTTCGCGATCTTGAAGTGATGCGTGACGTGCTGTCGGCGTGCGCAGCCTCACTTCCCACAGCAGATGTCCAACATCTTGAACCGCTGTTCACAACGATCGCGACCGAACGGCTGGCTGCGCGAGACGACCTGCAACACGCCCTCGACAGCGAGCGCTACGCGGCGCTCCTCAGCGCACTCGCCGCGGCAGCTGGCACGCCACCAATCATTGTCGAAACCACCGACACTGCGGAGCACATCGCACGTCGCACAGTCGCGCGGTCGTGGCGCAAGTTGCACACGGCTGTGCTGGAGCTTGGGCCGACACCAAGCGATGAGGCACTGCACCACGTCCGACTGCGAGCGAAACGCGCGCGGTTCGCTTGCGAAGCCGCAATTCCGCTCGAGGGAGCTCCAGCCCGAAAACTCGCGAAGGCGATGGCTAACGTCCAGACCGTGCTTGGAACACAACACGACGCTGTTGTTGCGCACCAATGGGTGCGTGCTCACGCCCAACGCGAAGCGCCTGCGGTCAACTTTTCCGCTGGGATGGTCGCGGGTTTGTTGCGCAATGCATCGCAGCTAGCAGCAAGAGAGTTCCCGGAAGTTTGGCGTCGAGCCTCGCGCGACAAGCTCCGAGCGTGGCTGTGAGCGACCTGCTCATCCGCGCCGCAGGGGGCGTACTCATCCGAGAATCCATCGAGGGACCTTGTGTCCTGATGATTCATCGACCCCGTTACGACGACTGGAGCCTACCGAAGGGCAAAGCAGACGGCGACGAGAGCGATGAGGACACCGCTCGACGCGAGGTCCACGAAGAAACAGGTATCCACTGCAAACTTGTCGACGAAATTGCGACGAGTCACTACGTCGATCGCAAAGGTCGACCTAAACGCGTGCGTTGGTACCGGATGGAAGCGGTATCCGAAGAAGATTTTGTTCCGAACGACGAGGTCGACGAGGTGCGTTGGGTGCCCGTCGATGAAGCCGAAGGACTGCTGTCATACGAACGCGAGCGTGCCGTACTCGCGCAAATCTCCGTGGGATGACCTCGTGACGATCTACCTACTCCGTCATGCCAAGGCAGGAAGCCGGTCCGATTTTTTTGGTGCCGACTGGCTGCGTCCTCTCACGTCCTCGGGTCAGGCACAGGCTCGGGAACTCATCGGCGTATACCAGTCGGCCACATTCTCTCGTGTCTTGGCGAGTCCGTACGTTCGTTGCATGGAGACCGTCGTTCCTCTTGCGGCAGCCCATCGCGTTCCGATCGAACCCAACGACGGGCTTGAGGAAGGCGCGGCCCTCGACGCCGCGCTCGAACTCATGCAGGAGCACGCGACAGAGGGCGCAGTGCTGTGCAGCCACGGTGATGTCATTCCTTTGGTGCTCGAGCACCTGCTCCACCAAGGCGTCGACCTCGGCCCGGCACCGAGATGCGAAAAAGGCAGCACGTGGGAAATCTCAGGTGACATAGGGCCTGCGGCGACGGCGACGTACTGGTCACCGCCTCCCGGTCGATAGCACGCTCGTTCGTCACCTCGCGTTTGCACACACACACACACACCGGGTCGTTGCACACCAACTTTTCAAGATCGGCGGTCAATGCGCCGATTATTGGATACGCAGACGAGAGGTGCGGCCGTGCGATTCGCAGATTTTCTTGATGAATCAACACCAGAGTCGCTCGCCGACTCGACGCACGACCAACCCGTGCCACACCAGCACGTGCTGGGGCCACCCCCCAGCGTTCCGAGTGACGTTTCAGCGTTTGCCGAGTTGTTCGGAGCGTCGTTGGCCGACACGCCGGTCGAATCAGCACCAGCAGTTGCTGAGTCAGTGGAAGTGCAGACCGCAATCGACGCGATCATCTTGCCGACCCTCGTGTCGGAAACCGAGGTGTTCCATGAGGCGCCGCCGGTTGCCCAAGTGCCCCCCGCTCAGCCTGAACCGAACGCTGCACTCGATGTGGTGAACGACGACCTGCTTCCGAATGCTGGACGCAGGTCGGAACAACGTCAGCCGGCTCGCGCCTGGTCGCGCGGGCGCTCGAAGCGGTAGCCAACACCACGCACCGTCAACAGATATTGCGGATTCGACGGGTCTGGTTCGATCTTCGCCCGGAGGCGTTTGATATGCACGTCGAGCGTCTTCGTATCACCAAAATAATTCGGGCCCCAGACGCGATCGATGAGTACATCACGTGTCAACACCCGACCGGCGTTCACGAGCAGTAGTTCGAGGAGTTCAAATTCCTTCAACGGCAACGCGACCGCCTCATCTCGCACGAAGACTTCGTGGCGAGCAGTGTCGATGCGGATCGCCCCAACCTCGATCGAGTCGGGTCGGTCTTCGAACGATTCATCATCGGCTGGAAAACGTCGGAGCGACGCTCGAACTCTCGCAACGAGCTCGCGGAGCCTGAATGGCTTCGAGACGTAATCGTCGGCACCGACCTCGAGCCCAACCACTGCGTCAATTTCGCTATTTCGTGCCGTCACCATGATGATCGGGACCCGAGAGCGAGTGCGGATTTCTCGACAGACGTCGATGCCCGACATCTTCGGGAGCATCACGTCGAGCAACACCAAGGCTGGCTTCGTCGCATCGAAACGTTCGATCGCTTCTGCCCCGTCAGCTGCCGTCACGACGAGGAAACCTTCGCGCTGCAGCGCCACGGAAAGCGCGTCTCTGTAGGACTGTTCATCATCAACAACGAGAATGAGCGGTGGGTCAGCCATGATCGACGCTTTCCTCGCGTAACGGGGTTGGGAACATCAGCGTGAAGGTGGAACCTTCACCTTCGTGCGACGAAACACACACATCGCCGCCGTGGGCAGCAGCAACGTGTCGGACAATCGATAAGCCCAGTCCGGTGCCACCACTGTCTCGGCTCCTTGCACGATCGACGCGATAGAAGCGTTCAAAGATTCGCTCGAGGTCGCGGGTTGGAATCCCGATCCCGCGGTCGCGCACAACGATCAGGACACGTTCGCGTTCACTGCTCGCCGAGATATCGATGGGTGCGCCCGGCTCGGAATATTTGACGGCGTTGTCCAAAAGATTAAATACCGCACTCACCAATTGGCGACGATCGCCACACACCGACGCCTCGGCGTCGACTCCGAGAATGTTGATCGGGATGGAGGCCACCGCGGCGGCGTTGGAGACTTGGGCGACCGCATCGTTCACGATCGAAACCACTGCGACAGGTGTCGGCTCCTGAACAGAGTTGGTTTCAATCACGCTGAGGTCGAGGAGGTCGTCGATGGTGCGCGCCAAGC
>JBBRPC010000243.1:0-6124 GCA_038228615.1 Acidimicrobiia bacterium
CGCCAATCGCGCAGTCGATCCGCGATCGCACGGCGATGCGGCGCGGCGCGGTTCCACTCGAGAAATCCACTCGGCTTGCCCATCAGGTCGCCACGCGGAGTTGTTGCGGCCGCACGCGACGCGCCTCTGGGTTGGCGGTGAGCACGACCGGGTGCGGATGTTGGCTGGCGAAATGGGTGCGTGGAACGTGTGGGGGATCGATCATCGGTTGTTCGCACTGCAGACGACTGAGCTGCGCGACCGATTCCCGTCGATCGAAGTGACGTGGGGTGGTCTGGTGGTGCTGGCCGACTCCGACGATGCGGCCCACGAGAAGGCTGTGAGCTTGAGCGCGCCGGCCTCAGCAATTATCGGCAAACCGGCCACGGTCGCCCGTGCCTTGCGTGCGTATGAAATGAGTGGCGCGACCTGGGCCGTACTCGCGCCGATCGATGCGTCGAACGTTGCCAACACGAGGTGGTGTGCTGAAATCGAGTCATTGCTCGCCTAGTCAGCGTTGGGATTCGCCACTGTTTGCACAGCATTTGGGCGGAGAGCTACTGCAGCAGGAGGTGAGCTGCCGTTGTGAGCCGGTCGCTCATCGGTCGTCCGTCGGTCACCCCGCCCACCCAGAACGACATCGCCGCCAGCCACACATTGCCCAAGACGTCCACGATGGCGTCGACATCGCGTACTTCGTTGCCGATGGCCGTTGCGATGATCGATTGCATTTCGCGCTGCACTCGCATCTTCGTCTCGGCGACCTCAGGTTCGGTTGCGAACATGGCGCGAACGAGGGCACCGGTCACCTTGCGTTCCCGTTCAAGAGAATGGCAGGCCCGGCGTAGCACTTCGCTGACTCGATCCGCCGCTGTTCCGCCGGGAACGGGATGTTGTTCAAGACGATGGCGAAGCGTTTCTGTTTGGTCGAGCATCACCGCAACGAGGAGCTGATCTTTCGATGCGTAGTGGCGATAGAGCGTCCCGAGCGCGACCTCGGCCTGCGCTGCGACGTCGCGCATTTGTACTGCGTCATAGCCGCCATGGCGTGCGAGCGCTACCGCTGCTTGGAGGATCCGACTTCGACGTGCCGCAGTTTCGGCTGCTCGCGTGCCGGTACGCCTTGGAGTCGCGTCGTCGATTTCGGAGGGAGCCTTACCCAAAGCCATGAGGGCGGAGCGTAAACGAGTGGTTCCCACCTGCGCACGTTGGATGATGACCAGGAGATGTATTCCGCTACGCCCGCGGAACCGCGGCCCACCCACTGCGCGGTGGGGTAGCTGCAGCGCATGTTCGCGCGGCGCGCAGATGTACGAGTTCAGGGCCGCCGCCGAGTTCGTGTAGCCACGTACATCCTGATCCATCTCTGGTTGCCAACATCACAATTTCGGGTGTGGGTATCGACACCGACACCTCGCTTGGTCGTGTCGAACTGTGGTTGCCTGGCATGAAGCCAATGGTTGGGAATTGCTGACCGAGTTGCGGCAGCGTCACGACCGAGTAGGCCGACGCTCCCTCTTGTGCGATTTCGAATGGTCGATATACGAGCAACAGGCGTTGTTCCCCTGCCGTATTTGGTTGACGAGGTTGTATCGGCTGCGATGCGCCAGCGAGCGGGGCCACATTTCCGCCGCCAGGGTCCGGGGCTACGAATTGCGGGCTGTTCAACGCATCGCGACTCAGGATGGATGTCGCCGTAACGCCCAGAGCGACTGCGAGTGCGGTGCCGACAACGAGCTCACGAACCGGGCGTCTCACGCCCCTTGTTCTAATGCGCCAAAGTAGAGCTTCCGTACCTCTTCGCGCGGTTGGATAAAGAGGCCATCGGCTTCAGCGCACAGTGTGTCGCCGTTCCATACCTGCGCTTTGGATTGCACGCGGCGTCCTTCGACGTGCTCGATCCAAGCCACCCATCGCAACGACGTATAGAGCGGAGTGGGCTTGCGGTACCGCACGGTGAGTGATCCGGTCATTCCGGGGCATGCGTTCGAAATATTGATGATGCCGAGTACCTCGTCGAAGACGAGCGCGATGATGCCGCCGTGCACGTAGCTCGGAGGACCTTCATACGCGGCACTCAGCGAACCTGTGGCGACGCATCGCTTATATGGCGCATGATCGGGATCGGCTTCAATCCGCCAGGCGATGGTTCCTGGCGCAATCGGCGATGCTGCACCCACCACGGGCGAGCGCGGGAGATACGCGCCGTGCGAATGTGCGTACCCTGCACCGGCGTCGCGGTTGCGTACTCCGGCCAATCCAGCTGCGACCTGCTCGACGTTGAAAGCCGCCGACTCAAGCTGCGCGTCGCTCGCCGTTGGTGTGGTCATCACGGCTTCGATGAGATCACGCACGGCATCGACGAGGCGTTCGCGCTTGGGATTCACGTATGCCATCTCGTCTGGATAGCCGGGGGCCGCTTCGCTCACGGTTGATCAGCGACCTTTGAACACGGGTTGGCGTTTTTCGGCGAAGGCGCGCGGGCCCTCTTTGGCGTCTTCGGTGGCGAACACTTCCCAGCCGATCTTGTCTTGATGCTGCATCGCGTCGTAGTCGCTCATGTGTTCTGTTTCGCGCCACGCTCGAAGGATTGCCTGGGTAGATAGCGGTGCGCACGCGCCAACTTGTGCGGCGACTGCTCGTGCGACATTGAGTGCCTGGCCCTCTGGCACAACGCGGCCGATGAGACCAGCTTGTTGTGCCTCGAGCGCGGTGATCGGTCGACACGCCAACAGAATGTCCATCGCCAGCGTGTAGGGAATTTGGCGAGGGAGTCGACACGCTGAACCACCAAGGGGAAAGAGGCCGCGCTTTGCCTCCCACACGCCGAAGATCGCAGTTTCACCTGCAACACGAATATCTGTGCCTTGGAGAATTTCGGTTCCACCGGCAACCGCGTACCCTTCGATCGCGGCGATGAGTGGTTTCGAAAGTTTGTAGTCGCGCAGGAGCGCCTTCCAGTGGGGGTTGTTCCCTCGACTCATCACCGCTTTGACTCTCGGATCATCTGGTTCCTGACCCATCGCGACGAGATCCATTCCCGAACAGAAGGATCCGCCAGCACCGGTCAGGATCGCGCAGTGCACTTCTGGCGTCGCGTCGATGTACTCGTACGCCAGTACGAGGCCCGCGAGCATGTCGCTCGACAGCGCATTCTTTTTTTCGGGTCGATTCATCGTGATGGTAACGATGTTGCCGTCCTGTTCGACGGTGCAGTGTTTGGTCGTGAGTTCTTCGAGGATCGCCATGGCGACGCACGCTAGAACACGTTCTCGTTGCTCGTCAGAAACCCGTCCCTCGCCCGGTGGTTGCGGCGCGTATGGTCGAGACCCTGATGCCGAACGAACGTAGCGCCGTAGTCGAACCACGGCTGGGTGTCCTCGATGGGTTGCGCCGAGTGTTCGACTCCCTCGCGACGTATAACTATCGACTGTATTTTGCTGGCGACCTGGTTTCGCACGTCGGCGGGTGGATGCAGACGATGGCGGAAGCCTGGCTCGTGCTCTCGCTGACGAATAGCGCGACGGCCGTTGGGGCAACATTCGCGTTTCGATTCGCGCCGGTACTGCTCTTCGGTCTCTGGGGTGGGACTGTGGCCGACCGTTTCGAACGGCGCAAACTGTTGCTCGTCACCCAAACCTGCGCGTCGATGTTGGCGATCGCGTTGTGGCTGATCGTGTACACCCATGTTGTGCAAGTGTGGATGGTCTACGCGCTTGCCGTTGGCTTGGGGTTCGTGACCGTGATTGACGAACCAGCACGCCATGCATTTGTCGAGGAAATGGTCGGACCTGATCGAGTCGCCAACGCCGTAGCGCTCAATAGTGCTGTCGGGAATTCGGCGCGCATCACGGGCCCAGCGATTGCAGGCTTTTTGATCGCGTGGGTCGGCGTATCGTGGGTGTTTTTCGTCAATGCTGTTTCGTTCATTGGCGTGTTCGTGGCGCTCTTGGCAATGCGTGCGCACGAACTACGAGTTGTGGAGCGCCGATCCGAACGGCCTCGGATTCGCGAAGGTCTTGCTCACGCGTGGTCGATTCGCGAGATCCGAACCACGATCGCACTTGTCGCTGTGGTTGGCACGCTGGTGTACAACTTCCCGACCTTTCTCACGATGCTCGCCCGCGATACGTTTCACGGGGGTGCGGGGCTCGCCGGATTCCTCATGGCGTTGCTTGGTATCGGCACCGTGGTAGGGGCCCTTTTTGCAGCGCATCGGACCGCTCCATCGCAACCGACGGTGATTGCGGCGGCGGCAGCTTTGGGGTTCGTGATGGTGATTGCAGTGGCAATGCCGTGGCGCTTTGCGATCGAAGCTGCACTCGTCCCGGTGGGAGCCGCCGCGGTGTTTTTTGGTTCCTCGGCGAATGCGCACCTTCAAATCTCGTCTGGCTTCGAATTTCGTGGACGCGTCATGGCTATTTACACGCTGCTGACGTTGGGCACCACAGTCGCAGGCGGGCCATTCTCAGGCTGGGTCTGCCAAACCTGGAACCCACGAACAGGAATCGCGCTCGCTGGTGTGGTCACCCTCGTCGCCGCGCTCACCCTGGGTGTGATGACCCGACGCAATGCCGCAGCCGCCGCGATCGCCGCGACTCGACCGCTCCGGTTGCCGCACTAGTGGAACGCGTTCTACTATCGCCGCCTATGAGTTTTTGGCAACACGCGACCGACGATCCTGGATATCTTGCAGTCGTTGACCCTTCGGGCGTCGAATACACAGGTGGGGAGCTGCTGGCCCGCTGCAATCAACTGCTCCACGCGTTGCAGGCCTCTGGATTACAACCAGGCGACGCCATCGCGGCGGTATTGCCGAATGGTGTAGCTCCGCTCACGGTGCTGCTCGCGGCGCAACAGGGTGGCTATTACTACGTGCCGATCAACTCCCGGTTGGCGCCGCCCGAGATCGCGTACATCCTCAACGATTCAGATGCGAAAGCACTGATAACCCACGAGAAGTTCGCGGCCGTGGTTGCCCCGGCGGTGGCGCAAGCCGAACTCTCGGAGGCACAATGCATTGCGATCGGTGAAATCGCTGGGTTTGCGAACTACGACGAGTTCGTCAAGCCGCATCTCACCTCGCGACCTGTCCAGCTATCGACCGGCGCGGCAATGCACTACACGTCTGGAACCACCGGTTTTCCCAAGGGCGTGAAACGCTCGTTGCCCGCTGCCGACCCGGACACCGTTGCCACGATGGGCACGATGTTCTTCGGTCTCTTTGGCATCCCCGAGGCCTCCGGCAACGTACATCTCTCAACGTCGCCGAATTATCACACTGCTGTGACGACGTTTGCTGGCAATTCGATTCACGCGAAGCATGCGATCGTCTACATGGAGAAGTGGGACCCGGCTGAGGCACTGCGCCTTATCGAGCGTTATCGATGTACTCATACACATATGGTTCCGACGCATTTTCATCGCATGTTGCAGCTTCCCGACGACGTCAAAGCTCAGTACGACGTCTCATCGATGAAATGGGCGATACACGCTGCTGCGCCGTGCCCGATCGACGTCAAGCGCAAGATGCTCGACTGGTGGGGTCCTGTGATCTGGGAGTACTACGGCGCGACCGAAGGCGGGGGCACGACGGCGACGCCGCAGGATTGGCTGAAGTACCCGGGTACGGTCGGTTCGCCTTGGCCGATCTCCCAAGTCAAGGTCACCGACGACGACGGCACGCCGACGCCAACAGGTGAACCCGGCACCGTCTGGATGAAGATGGGTGCTGGCGACTTCGAATACAAAGGCGACAAGGACAAAACCGACAAGAGCCACGACGCAGACGGGTTCTTCACCGTCGGCGACATGGGCTACCTGAACGAAGATGGTTTCCTGTTTCTCTGCGATCGCAAATCCGACATGATCATCGCGGGAGGTATCAATATCTATCCCGCAGAAATCGAAGCCGCGATTTTGGAACATGATGCGGTCGGCGATGTTGCCGTGTTCGGTATCCCCGACGACGATATGGGCGAACAAATCAAAGCGATTGTGGAACCCATCGCAGGAACCGTTGGCGACGACGCCTTACGGTTGTTGATCATGGACCATATTCAAGGTCGACTCGCCAAATTCAAGTGGCCGAGAACGCTTGACTTCATGGACGAATTGCCGCGCGAGCCCACGGGCAAGTTGTTGA
>JBBRPC010000244.1:0-6033 GCA_038228615.1 Acidimicrobiia bacterium
CCGAATGGCGTGAGGTCGATGCCGAGCGCCGCGACGCCACCCGTTTGGTTGTCGTGGATTGAATTCTGCGTAATCGTGTTGCGATTCGTGTATGACGAGGCACTATTCGGCGGGGCAAGACCGTCGGGTTCCATTTGGAGACCCTGATCGTTGTAGGCAATCTCGTTGCCCGGCCCGATGACGTTGCGAACTGCTCCGGCTTCGACGTTGATACCGAACAAGCGGTTTCCGGCCGGCGTGCCGTTCGCGGTGAGACCCACCTTGTTGTTTGCGATGACCGAGTCGTGCACACCTTTGTCGATCATGATGCCGCCCTCGCCCGCGTTGACGACGACGTTGTTGGTAACGGTGTTGTTTCCGGCATCCTCAGGACACGGCGCGTTGTTGCAATTCGGAAATCCCTCGAGATGAATACCCCATTGCCCGTCTTGGGTGTAAGGGAATGCAGAGTTGCCCGACGGATCCGTACCGACACGATTTCCGATGATCTTGTTATACAAGGTGTAGGGATTGTGCGAAACCTCGATGCCCTCTTGGAAATTGCCGGACGACACGTTTCCTTCTTGAAATCCGTTGCCGCCGATGACCGTGCCTTGGGTACCGGTGTTGATATCGATCCCGTGCGACTTATTGCCTCGACGTTGCGTTCCCGTCGGATCGAGCCCAATGATGTTGTTTTGAATGACGTTGTTATTCGTACCAATGTTGTAAGTCGCGACGCCTTGATGATTGCAGCCTGAGATCACGTTGCGGTTCGCAGCCCCCGGCATGCCAACGACGTTGTTGCTTGCGCCGCCCGTCGAACCCTGGATCACGATGCACGACGAAGGGTTATAGAGCGCGTACGTGGGGTCGTAACCGCCAGTTGGGGTCAATCCCAAAAGGTTCCCGATGACAACGTTGTTGTTGGCTGACGATCCATAAATCCAGATCGCGCGGTCGAACGCGTGCATGTTCAATCCACGGATCACGTTGCCTGCCGAGACAATGAAGAATCCGTCGATGCCATGGCCGCCCTGGCCGACGAGTTCGATCATGCGTACGCCATTGTCGAGCAGCGGGTCGGTGTTCGGCGTTGAGCCGGGTTGGCTGTAGCCGTCGATCGAAATGCCCCCGTTCGGATTGCTCAACGACGGCAACGCAGTATTCGGGGCGATCGTCTGTATCCCCGATCCTGGAATATTGAAGGTGATTGTGGAAGCACCTGCCGCGTGATTTGCCTCTTGTATCGCGGCACGAAGCGTGCACTCCCCGACTGTTGCGGTCTGGCATGTTCCGTTGATGACCGTGTCGGCAGCGTCGCCGATCGAATTGACAGTGAAGGCGACTGGTGGCGCCGCCGCGAAACTCATCCGGCGTACGCTCGGGCCGGCGGTGCTGATCTGGCCTGCGATTGTTTGGACGTCGCCGATTGTTGCGCACGGAGTCGGCGACGATGTCGTACACACCTGATCGGATTCGGCTCCTCGAACCCAGCCCGCGAGAGTCGCTGACACGTCGCTGACACGAGCGCGATTCATACCTGCGTGACGCAGGTGATCGACGCCGCTGGCAGCAGGTGAGCGTGACGGAGTGGCTGCGCGCGGCGCCGACACGAATCTGTTCGACGACCCGACCCGAATCACCGACGACACCATCGGCGTCGCTACGGCGATCTCAGCGCCCGTCGCGTCGATCAACGAGATGTCGTCGAGCCGTAGTTGCACGCGGGCTGCCTGCAACAATTCGATCTCGATCGTGGCAAGACGCACCGACGACCCGGGTGCTGACGTGGACCGGCGGTCGCAACCGGAACCACTGCAGCTCCAGCCTGCCACTACCTGGCGATCATTTGTCTCAACGACCGACAACGGGTGCAACGCACCGCCGCGCCCGCCGGGGATTGCGTGTGGTTCGTCGACGCGCAACACTTCAATTGCGCGGTGGTCGTATCGCAGGTTCGCCTCAAACCCGGCGACGGAACCGCCATGCTGCACCGCAACGGTGACGTGCACGCGTGCTCCGACCGTTGCAGTCGGGGGAACATTCAGGATGACAGAAACTCCCCCGCCGGACGCTGGACGCTGCGTGACAACCGCAGCGTGCACCGACCCCGCGGAGGGATCGACAGACACGCCAACGGCCACGAGCAACACGCCAGCCAACACGCTGACATGTCGACGCCACCTGACGCTGTGTTCGATCATTGCGGTTTTCCTGCTCCATCGCTACCGTCGTCACCAGCCGCGAACCCAAGGCTGATCCTCACCCGAGATGTCGGGCGAGTGTCCAATATGGAGCCTATGGGCACTCCGCGCCAGGCGGGCAGCGTTGAAAAAGCCATCAACACGCCTCTGACCTGGCCAAACAGCCCGATCAGCACAAAATATTTACGCTTTTGGATGGCCTCGAATGAGACGGACGGCACTCCCCCGGTCGGGCACCTGAAGTTTGCGCAGTATCGCCGCGATATGGCTGCGGACCGTGGCCGGACTCACAAAGAGTCGTGCGGCCATTTGTGCCGTCGTCAAGTCGAGTTCGAGGAGTTGCAAGACCTCCCGTTCTCGGTCGCTGAGCGATGCAGTCCTCGGCACGGATTGTGTGAGTCGCGACGATTGTGCCTGGTCACGAAACGCACCAAGCAATGTCCGCACGAGCACGGCCGGGAGCACCGATTCTCCTGCGAGGACGCTCCGTAACGAACGAACAAGTTCGTCACCAGAGACGCCCTTCAGGATGTACCCGACCGCTCCCGCGGCGATCGCGGCAAGCAAGTCGTTGTCGTCGCTCGATACCGTCAACATCACAACAGCTACGCCTGGTCGCAGACGAGCCAGTTCGCCAGCTGCGGCGACGCCACCGCCAGGCATGTTGACGTCGAGGAGTGCGATGTCGGCCCGTTCATCGACGACAGCACGCACTGCGGAAGGCGCGTCTCGGACCATTGCGCATACTTCGAAGCCGCCGTGCTCCAACGCCTCTCCTACAAGTTGTCGGGTCGGTGCGTGATCATCGGCGACGACGACACGGACTCTGTTGGTCACGCCATTGCCTCCCAGCTCACTTCAACCGATGTACCCGATCCAACAACCGATGCAACAACGAGTTCAGCACCAATAGATTCGGCGCGTTCATGCATCGATTGCAAGCCAAAGCGCGACGACGGAACTCCGGCCGAGGTATCGAAGCCGCGCCCGTCGTCGCGTACGACAACGCTCGCGATTCCGTGATTGAGCGTCATCGACATGGTGACATGACGCGCGTTCCCATGGCGGCACGCATTCACAACCGCCTCGCGAACGATCCGGACCAACTGTTCACGGGTGTCAGCTGAGACAACCGGATCAATGTCGCCAACCAAGCTGATTGCCACGTCGTGGCGTTCCGACATTGCGTCGCACGTTCGCTGCAGGAGCGCCGACAATGACGCCTCAGAATCCGACGCCAACGAATCGATCGCGCGGCGAGATTCATCCAGCGCGCGTTCCGCGGCCGAAACCAAGAGGTACTGCCGGTCAGACTGAGGTCCGGAACGGAGCTCAGCAGCGACAAACGCCAATTCCTGGGCGAGGCCGTCGTGAAGGTCCCGGGCGAGGCGTCGGCGCTCCTCGGCCACCGCGGTGGCGGTCCTCCCCTCCCAATAGGACGCAATTTCTATTGCTGCGCCGACCAACCAACACCCGTAGCCACCGAGGCGCACGACGTCGCCCGTGTACAGCCACCGCGAGAACAGCGATGGGAAGAGCGCGAAGTTGACGCGAGCAACAGCACTCAGTGCGCAACCGAGCGCAAGCCATTCCGACAAGCGGTCGGCGTCGCGTTCGGCACGACGTACGAAACCAACGACTGCCGCGAACATGACGACGGCACCAATGCCCTGCACGACTGCCACGAACGGTTCGCGTCCGAACTGAGGATGCAGCGCCAGTGCCAGCGGTAGCTGTCGGGTTGTGTCGGCGGGCAACCGCGCGGCCAACGCGATTCCTGCCAACAGGAACGGGGCCCCGAGACCTGCGACGACGAGTCTCGGAACTTCCTTGCCATCGACGCGACGTTCCGCGATGCGGCTCGCGGCCGCAGCGAGCGCAACTGCACCCATAATATGGAAGCTCAACGGCGTCCATGTCGCAACCCGCAATGCGATCGAGCCTCGAGAAAGTGCGCTCGGCAACAGCACGAGCAACATGTTGGCCAGGCTCAACACGCCAAGCCCGTAGGCGACCAACAGGTCAGAGAACAGCCGGCGCACTCGGAATCGTCCAGCTAACAAGAACGACCCAAGCGCGGCCACGAGGGACGACGATGTCTCCAACGCGACCTTTAACACTTCGTTTCGGTACGCGAAGCGAAGTTCGTCCACCCAGATCACGATCAAGGTCGCGCCAAGACTGGCGATGACAGCAATTGCAACCTTCGCCCGAACTCGCAATTTGGGTGTCACCCGAACCCCTTCACTCTCGCCATGTGCGCGCCTGTGACCTGGGCTTGTTTGTACCCGAGGTGGGACTCGAACCCACACGCCTTGCGGCAACGGATTTTGAGTCCGTCGTGTCTGCCATTCCACCACTCGGGCGAGTGCGCCTTTGAGCTCTTCAACGGCTGAACCGCGAACTTAGTTGATGACTCGGTACCCTTTGCGAAGTGTTCCCGTTCGTGATCGGAATCGTTGTTGGAGCAGCCATCACGCTGTTGGCCGTCATCGTGATCGCACCTTCTCGTCGCGTTCGGGCTGAGCCGTCGCTCCCGTTGGAAACCCAGTTGAAGTTGCTACTCGGCATGGATCCAGATGCGCCAGCCCCGACGCTCAACAGCCCGACGCTCGACACCCCGGGGCTCGACACTTCGGCACTCCCCAACGACTGGACGTTCAACACGTCTCAGATCGAAACATTGCGCAATCTCGATGGCCCAACCGGCACCGATCCTGAGCATTAGCCCAACGCGAACAAGAGCCTGGCTCGCAATGATGATTCGCCGTTGACGGTCGCGACACCGTTGGCCCAGCCGCCCCGACTACTGAGCTGCTCCATGGTGACTTCGAGTTTGAGTTCGTCACCGGGCCGCACGACGCGACGCCAGCGAACTCGTTCGACCCCGCCGAAGAGTGGCAGTTTTCCAACGTAACGATCGTGACTGAGCAACGCGATCGCGCCGACTTGCGCCAATGCTTCCAATTGCAGGACGCCAGGCACGATCGGGTCTCCGGGGAAATGCCCTGCCAGCCACAGCTCATCACCACGGATTCGCCACCGGGCGCAACACCGCACCCCTGGCTCGAGTTCGTCGACAGCATCGACGAAGCGAAATGGCGGACGGTGTGGGAGCAGCCCAATCACGTCGTCGATCATGGTCTTGACGGTAGTTGTCGCTCAGTACCAGCGGGTAACTGCGTGAGCCGCGAAGATGTCCCGTCGCTGGCGTAACCGACGTTGCTCCAGCGAGTCGAACGGCTGCCCGTCGATCAACCCACCACTGGCAACCCACCACTGGCAACCCACCACTGGCAACCCACCACTGGCGAACCACCAAAGGACTGTGATCATCCGTGCGCATCGCGATCGTGTTCCCCGGCCAGGGAACACAAGCCCCAGGAATGGGTCGACCCTGGATAGAACATCCTGCGTGGCATGTGGTGACCGACGCCGAAGGTTCACTCGACCTCGAACTGGCGACACTGCTCTGTGACGCTCCGTCCGAAGCCTTGGCACACACTCGCAACGCACAACTCGCGGTGCTCCTCACCTCGCTGGTCACGTGGGAGGCCGCGAAAACGTCACTCGCGAAGGTGCACACCATTGTCGGTGTCGCCGGACACTCACTTGGCCAACTCACGGCACTGATCGCCGCCGAGGTCCTCACCGTCGATGACGGCATACGTTTCGCGGTCGCGCGAGCGGACGCCACCCAGGCCGCGGCGCAATGCGCTCCCGGACGAATGGCTGCGCTCGTTGGTGCGACAATTGCACAGGCCGAGGATGCGTGCCACGCCACCGTGGGCGCGTGGATTGCGAACGACAACGCACCAGGACAGATCGTGATCGCCGGTACTTCGGC
>JBBRPC010000245.1:0-5853 GCA_038228615.1 Acidimicrobiia bacterium
CAAACGAGCTGCGGCGACTCGTGCGGGTAAATGCGCCGATGGAAACATGCCCTCCGCAGGCTTGTAGCCCTTCAACACCTGACGGGCGACAGTGACCTTGTGCACTTCGGTTGGCCCGTCCGCGATGCCAAACACTGGGGCCATTGTCCACATTCCGATCAACGGCATTTCGTTCGACACGCCGAGCGAGCCGTGCACGTGCATCGCCCGAAAGACAATGTCTTTGAGCACCTTGGCTGTCGCCACTTTCACGGCGCCGATCTCCTTGCGCGCCTTATGGCCGCCGACTTGGTCGATTGTCCACGCAGCGTGCAGCACCATCAGTCGGAACTGATGCAGTTCGATCCAGGAATCGGCGACGTACTCCTGAACCATTTGCTTCGATGCGAGCGGAGTTCCCTGCGTGTGGCGCGACAATGCACGCTCACACATCATGTCGATGGCGCGCTGGCACATACCAACGGCGCGCATCGCATGGTGGATCCGGCCCCCACCTAAACGAGTTTGGGCAATCACGAACGCCTGGCCGGGACCGCCCAGCACATGGTCGTTCGGAACGCGAACGTCGTTGTATCGCACGTAGGCGTGCGTGCCTTCGCCAAATTCTTCGCCTCCGAGACCGACATTGCGAATGATCTCGATTCCAGGCGTGTCGGTCGGCACTAAGAACATCGACGCGCCTTGATAAATAGATACGTTCGGATCGGTCACTGCCATCACGATCGCGAAGGCCGCGAAGCGAAGGTTCGAACTAAACCATTTCTCGCCGTTGATCACCCACTCATCACCATCCTGCACAGCTGAACAAGTAAACACTCCCGGATCGGCGCCGCCTTGCGGTTCGGTCATCGAGAAACACGACACGATTTCGTTGTTTAACAACGGTGTGAGAAATCGGGCCTTTTGTTCTTCAGTGCCATAGTGCGCCAGGATTTCGGCGTTACCGGTGTCTGGGGCCTGCGTCCCGAACGTCATTGGCCCCCACGTCGAACGGCCGAGAATCTCGTTGAGTAGCGCGAGTTTGAGTTGTCCATATCCCAATCCCCCGAGGTCGGGTCCGAGATGGCAGGCCCACAGACCTTGGGCCTTGACTTCGGCCTGGAGCCGCGGCAAGACAGTCGTGTGGACGGGATGCGACTTGTCGTAGACGACATGGTGCGGCAACGCAAGATCGAGCGCCTCGACCTCATCGCTGACAAAGCCACGAACCCAATCGAGTTTGGATTGAAATTCCGGCTCTGTCGAGAAGTCCCATGCCATCGTGTGATTCCTTTGTCTGCCTGTGGGTTAGGTGCTTGGGTTGTTCGGACGCGGAGGTCCGGCTTGGGTGAACTGGGTTCCCGGTGGATCAACTGCCCATTCAGGTGCGCAATCCCATCGATCCTCGAACACCAATTCGTGCAGGGGTCGACGGCGTACCGGCCCATGACTTCCGACCGGGCGTCCGATCGTGATCGTGCCCGCGAGGAACACGTTGTCGGGGATTTCCAGCAGCTCATGGAGTTGTCGTTCGACAGCGAACTGCCATCCTGTGAGCACGCCGCCGTAGCCATAGGCGCGCGCCGCAAGTAACAGATTCTGACAGGCTGGATAAATCGATGCGCCCTCAAAGGCGTATGGCTTACGGTCGCGGATGAGCAATGGAAGTACGAGTAACGGAACCCGCTCAAAGTTGTCGACGTAGTGTTGCATCGACGCTGCCATGCGCGCCTTCGGCGAGTGATCCCTGGCGCCAGATCCTTGGTCGTAGCCATCGGCCGAGCGTTTGTGGGCCCACGCAGCTCGAGCCGCGGTTCCGATCAGTGTCTTCACCGCCACCGCGACCTCGCTGTCGCGTAGGGCAAGGAACCGAAACGGCTGGCGATTCGAACCACTCGGCGCCCTTGTCGCTGCGAACATCAACGCAGCAAGCACGTCATCGGGTACGCCTTCATCTTGGTACCGCCGGATCGCCCGGGTGCTGGTGAGCGCGCTCATGAACTCCACAACCCGATTGTGGTCCCGTCCCGAGCGTGCTGTCACTTTTGGACAGAACATGGCGGTACTTCATGGACGCGTTCTCATCCGATCCTGTTTGCAGCAACGAACCAACCCCCAGATGGTGCTGCTCACCACCTGTTCCCGGCCCGATCGTCCTAGCTGACGAGGATATTTCTCATGCACATCCCCGACGGATACCTCAGTCCAGCGACCTGCGGCACGTTGGGCGCGGCAATGGTGCCTGTGTGGGTGACAGCTGGTCGCAGGGTCAAACGTGTCGTCAAGTCTCGCTTTGTCCCGCTGTTGGCAATCGGTGCTGCGTATTGCTTCTTGGTGATGATGTTTAACGTGCCAATACCGGACGGCACAACCGCACACGCCGTTGGAGGCGTACTCGTCGCGGTGCTGCTTGGGCCCTGGGCCGCGGTGATCGCCGTCACGTGCGCCCTTGCGATCCAAGCGCTCTTTTTTGGCGACGGGGGCGTGCTCGCGTTCGGCGCCAACGCGCTCAACATGGCGTTCATCATGCCAATGGTCGGCTATGGCGTCTATCGCGCAATCGCAGGGCGTGCAGCGTTGACGGCACCGCGGCGGGCAGTTGCTGCCGGGATCGGGGGATACGTCGGCCTGAACGTCGCGGCGCTCGCGGCAGCGACCGAATTCGGATTGCAACCGACGCTGTTTCATACAGGGAATGGCACACCCTTGTATTCGCCGTATCACCTTGGCCAAGCCATCCCGGCCATGATGTTGGCGCATCTACTGGTCGCAGGGGTGGTCGAAGCGGTGCTGACAACTGGCGTCGTCACCTACCTACAACGTGCGAATCAACCCTTGCTCGCAATCAATCGCAACGGCGCCGACCCGAACAACGGCGGTCACCGTTCTTCGAGATTCGGTTGGCGTTGGGCGCTTGTTGGACTTGCAACGATGGTCGTGCTCACTCCACTCGGTCTCATCGCACCCGGAGGTGCGTTTGGCGAAAGCGCTCCTGGCGACCTCGACCTGAAGAAATACCATCTCGACGCGGTGCCAAGCGGGTTGCGCCACTACGCAGGTTTCTGGCACAACGCAATGTTCAACGGGTACGACTTTGCGAACGACAAGCACCCAATGTTTGGATATTTGATCTCGGCCATTACTGGCGTTGCCGCTCTCGCGTTGATGGTCGTTGTTGGATTCGTCGCGGCCAGGGCCATCGCACGCTATCGACGGGCTGGAAACGCGTTCGACAGTGGTCGTCTCGTCTCATGACAACAGTTGAGGTCGCGCCCCGAACTCCTGAATGGCTGTTGCGGAGCGAAGTTGGGTTGTGTCCATGCGGATGCATCGGCAAACGCAGCAACACCGGCTTTGTCGCAAAGACACTCGAGAGCGCAACCGGCCTGTTGCATGAAGCTGTCTTCGCAGAGGATGTCGCGCATCGGCCGGGAATGTTGCAGCGCACCGATGTGAGGGTCAAGCTAGTTGTGACGTTCGCGTTGCTGATCAGCGTTTCATTGGTTCGCCACATGGTGGCGTTGATCGCCATGTATCCAATCGTGCTCGTCATTGCGGCATTGTCGAAGGTTTCGGTTTCGTTCTTCATCAAGCGGGTTTGGCTATTCGTACCGATCTTCACCGGAATCGTTGTGCTGCCCGCAACTCTCAACGTGATCACGGCCGGACGGATAGTCGTCCCGCTCGGCACCTGGTTCGGTCATCGAATAGGTCTGACTGAACAGGGGTTGTCATCTGGCGGACTCATCGTCGCACGCGTTGCCCTTTCCATTTCGCTAGTGGTATTGCTCACCTTGACGACTCCATGGAACCGTCTGTTGGCTGCGCTGCGAACGTTGTTCGTCCCCAAGATGTTCATTCTTGTGCTCGGCATGGCGTACCGGTATCTGTTTCACTTGCTCGGCTCTGTCAGCGATATGTACACGGCCCGCAAAGCCCGGACTGTGAATCGCGATAACAACACTCGAAGAGGGCGCGCGTTTGTTGCGTCGACCGCAGGAGCGTTGTTCGGAAAATCGCACGCGTTGTCTGAGGAAGTTCACCAGGCGATGGTGTCGCGCGGGTTTACTGGCAACCCGCGTGCGTTACGCTCGTCGTCGCTGCGCCGCTATGACATTGGGGTTGGAGCTGCGGGCTTCCTACTCGTCGCTATAACGCTTGTTGGTGACCATGCATTCGGATAGCGCACCACTGTTCGCGGTACACGACGTGTGCTACAGCTATCTTGGGCGATTTTGCGCGCTTGACGGCGTGACCCTTCGGATCGAACACGGCGAACGGGTCGCACTTCTCGGTGCCAACGGTTGTGGAAAATCCACGTTACTGAAGTTGCTCGACGGACTGATCTTCGCGGATCAAGGCAGTTTCTGCGCCTTTGGCGAGCCCGTGACCGAGGCAACACTCGAAGATGAACAATTCAACAATGGCTTCCGCTCACGGGTGGGTTTCGTATTCCAGAATTCCGATGCACAGGTGTTTTCGCCGAGCGTTCGCGAAGAGGTCGCGTTCGGGCCGCTCAACATCGGCATGTCGACCGAAGAAGCCAACGAACGGGTCGACGACACGCTGCGCATGCTGGAAATTCTCGACCTCGCCGACCGAGCTCCGTACCAACTCTCCGGCGGTCAAAAAAAGCGAGTGGCGATTGCTTCGGTACTCGCAATGAATCCGGATGTGTTGTTGTTTGACGAACCGACAGCAGCGCTGGATCCGCGCACACAGCAGTGGCTGATTGAACTCATCATCGAATTGAACCGGAGCGGCAAGACCATTGTTCTCGCAACCCACGAGCTCGACACCCTTGCGAACCTGGTCGACCGCTGCGTCGTATTCGCTGAGGATCATACGATTGCTGCGATCGATATACCAGAACGAATCCTTGACGATCGCGCCCTGTTGCGAGCAACGAATCTCATCCATGAACATGCCCATAGCCACGGTGGCGAATTTCACGAGCACGAACATGACCGCACCCATCACGACGCGCTGCAGCATGGCATAGGTAGGGAAATGCGAGCGCTAATGGGCGAGCACTAACGAACCGTCGTTCATCATCACCGCTGGATGAAAATCTGGATTCCGTTGGAAGAAATGTGGGTGGTAGTAGGGATCGTCGTCGAGGGTCGCGCGCCAAAGCTCGCGCAGCCGATCGATCTCTTCTTGCAGCACACCTCCCGAACGAGTCGCCGACTCATAGTGCAACAACTCGGCGTCGGGGTTGTACACGCAACGCAATCCACGGTGGTGCAACTTCAGGCCGAAATCGACGTCGTTGTACGCGACCGGAAATTTGATGCTGAAACCGCCTACGGCCTCGTACACGTCACGTCGAATCATGATGCAGGCCGCGGTCACGGCCGTGTAGTTGCAGACAGAAAGAACATTCGAAAAATACCCGGGATGTTGCGACGGAAAGCCCCGGAAGGGATGCGATGGAAGCCCGCCGTGCATCACGACTCCAACGTGTTGTAGCCGTAGATCGCTGAAATACAGACGCGCGCCAACTGCCCCAGTTTCGGGCTGCATTGCGTACATGAGTAGCGACTCAATCCATTCAGATTTGCCGGAAACATGTGGCCAGGACTCACGCCAACCGGGAGGGAGTACCTCCACGTCATCGTTGAGGAGCAGCACGTATTCCCCGCGGCCGTAGAGCGCTCCGATGTTGACCTTCTCGGAGAAGTTGAAGCGATGCGGATAGTCGATGATGCGTAGCTTCTTGCCGCCGATCGCGAGCAATTCTTCCCGAATCGTCTCGGACATCGTTGTATCTGCAACCACGACAATTTCAATGTTTGGATATGTTGTTCGTTCCAAGACACTCTTCACACAGTTGGTCACGAGCGTCGTGGTGACGCCGCGCAATTCCTTGGC
>JBBRPC010000246.1:0-5851 GCA_038228615.1 Acidimicrobiia bacterium
ACGTATTACCGCGGCTGCTGGCACGTAGTTGGCCGGTGCTTCTTCTGCAGGTACCGTCAATTTCGTTCCTGCTGAAAGCGGTTTACGACCCGAGGGCCTTCATCCCGCACGCGGCGTCGCTGCTTCAGGCTTTCGCCCATTGAGCAAGATTCCCTACTGCTGCCTCCCGTAGGAGTCTGGGCCGTGTCTCAGTCCCAGTGTGGTTGGTCGTCCTCTCAGACCAACTACCCGTCGAAGCCTTGGTGAGCCATTACCTCACCAACAAGCTGATAGGCCGCGAGACCATCTCGGAGCGGAATCCATTTCTTCATCAGATCATGCGATCCGATGAAGGCATCCGGTATTAGCCAAAGTTTCCCTTGGTTATCCCGGTCTCCGAGGCAGGTTTCTCACGTGTTACTCACCCGTTCGCCACTTTCCACCAGGGCAAGCCCCGGCTTCACGTTCGACTTGCATGTATTAAGCGCGCCGCCAGCGTTCGTCCTGAGCCAGGATCAAACTCTCCATCAAGATCTTCGACTTGCCGTCTGCGCTCGGGGCGAACCCGGATTGCAAACAACAAGTTTTGATCGGAGAGCCGTCATGCCGAGACACTGATCTCGGTTGACTGGCTTATTACGAACCGTTGTCGCCACCGAAGTGGGTTCAACGAATTCATTGTTTTTTTGTGACGGGACATCTCCACAGCCGACTTGATAGCTGCGCGATGCCCGCACTGGCTTTTTGCATTTCACTGCTCTGTTGTCAAGGAACACACCTTCGGCGGACGCGTTCGAAGAACGCAGCAAACCGAAGCAACACACGCTATTGGTTCTTTTCGTAGCCCTTGCGGGACGACATCGTTGGCTCATGACGAGCAAGCGATGAAGGACCAGGCGTTGGTGTCAAGCTCCGTTCAACCAGCAAAACCAGTCGGCGGGGCGAAGAGAAATACTACGCCTCTTTGGCGGCTCTTGCCAACTCGGAGAGGGAGTTTTCCGGGAAATTCCCGGAAATTCCCGCGATTCCGGCGCTCGCGCCGATCCGAGGGCCAGCCATGCTCGTGCGAATTCGCCCGTTGCGGTTGAATCAGGACAAGTGAACCCAACGACGCTTTCCGACCTGGAGGACCCGACCACGCAGATCGGCGATGGGTTGTGGATCCTCACCCACCACCGTCACACCATCGAGTTTGACTCCACCTTGGGCCACGAGGCGCGCCGCTTCTCGAGCAGATGCTGCCAAATTCGTCAACACGAGCACTTTGGCAATCGTAACGAACGCACCGTGGCTCGCAAGCAGTTCGAAGCTCGCAACATCGTCTGGTCGGTCATGCTGTTTGTGCACGCGGTCAAATTCACCCTCGGCGGCGAGACCGGCTCCTGGCCCGTGATATTGATCGCAGACCGCAGACGCCACCGTGCGCTTCGCAAGATTCGGGTGGAGCTTTCCAGCAACGCGCTGCGCGA
Organism: Acidimicrobiia bacterium; assembly: GCA_038228615.1. GTDB lineage: Bacteria > Actinomycetota > Acidimicrobiia > IMCC26256 > PALSA-610 > F1-120-MAGs023. The sequence continues at coordinate 1,449 of JBBRPC010000246.1, forward strand.
CGAACTCGTCGATCTTGGCCTGAGGCCACCCAGTGGCGTGCTGGGCGTACGTATCAATGAGCGAATCCGGAATCGACATCACTTTGCCGAATTGTTCGCTCGCTGGCTCGGAGATTCCGACGAAGTTCCCCAGGCTCTTCGACATCTTCGGACCATCGAGGTCGGGACCATTGAGCCCGACCAGGATCGGAGTCGTGATCACTACCTGAGGCGCGAGGCCTTCGTCTTTTTGCAGTTGGCGCCCCATCAACAAATTGAACAGCTGGTCGGTGCCGCCGAGTTCGACGTCGGCATTCACCATCACGCTGTCCCACCCCTGCAGGAGCGGGTACATGAATTCGGTGATCGAAATCGCGCTGCCTTGTCGATACCGTTGCGAAAAATCGTTGCGGTCGAGCATCCGAGCGACAGTCGCATGCGAGGTGAGACGCAATACATCTTCCATACCCATCGCCGCGAGCCACTCCGAATTTCGGCGAATCTCGAGTCGCCGCGGGTCGGGGTCGAGAATCCTGGTGACCTGGTCGATGTAGCTTGCCGCGGCGTCGTCCACCTGCGCTTTGGTGAGCCGGGGTCTGGTGGCAGATCTTCCAGAGGGATCGCCAATCTGGGCGGTGAAATCACCCACAATCAGCACCGCGAGATGGCCGTCGTCTTGAAAACGTCGCAAGGTGCGCAGCACCACCGCATGACCAAGGTGCAAATCTGACGCGGTCGGGTCGAGGCCGAACTTCACGCGCAATGGGCGATCCAGCGCGAGTCGGCGCACCAGTTCTTCCTCACGGGTGACGTCGGCGGTGCCCTGGAGGAGCTGCGCCAGCTGGGCGTCGAGTTGGGCGTCGAGTTGGGCGTCGAGTTGGGCGTCGGCTCGCATCTCACCGGGATCCATGGGCTGCAGACGATACTGCGCACATGCACCCGGGTTGTGGCGAATGTTGCCGAGAGGTAAGAATGTTGCCGATGTGACTGGTGTGAGTTCAGCTCGAATGCGCTTGCGGGATACCCCGTGAAGGATGCGGGTCGTCCCGCGACGGTCCGACGCGCCCGGGCGCGCGGTATCGCGGTGGGCCTGCTGGCGGCGACCATCGGACTCGCGGGCTGTTCACTGCATCCGAACCTCGACGCAGCGCCCCCCGATCCATCGGCATCAACACGCGTTGTCGCTTCCGACGGAACGCTGCTCGGGACATTCGATCTCGGTGAACACCGAGAACCGATCCCGTTGACGAAGATGGCGCGCTTTCTCCAAGAGGCTGTCATTGCAATCGAGGACCGCCGCTTCTATTCGCATCATGGTGTCGACATTCGCGCGATCGCCAGAGCGCTCCGCGACGACATCGATCACGGCAAGATCGTTGAAGGCGGCTCAACCATCACCCAGCAGTACGTCCGCAATGTGCTGTTGACGAACGAAAAGACGACCAAACGCAAACTCCGCGAGGCGATCCTCGCAGTAGAACTCGAACGGAAATACACCAAGTCCCAGATTCTTGAGCGCTACCTCAACGCGGTGTATTTCGGCAACGGCGCATACGGAGCACAAGCCGCGGCGCATCGTTATTTCGGCGTCGACGCCGACGCGTTGACGCTCGCGCAGAGCGCGCTGCTCGCCGGGTTGCTGAAGTCGCCCGAGGGCTACAACCCGCGCCACGACGCGCTGGTCGCGACGCAACGCCGAAACGCCGTGCTCGATGCGATGGCTGCCAACAACTACATCACGTCGTCGGCGGCCGACACCGCCAAGGCAATACCGATCCGACTGACGCGAGTATCAACGCGTTCCACTGTCGCGCCGTTCTTCGTTGAACAAGTGCGAAAGTGGTTCCTTGCCAATCCACAGTTCGGAGCAACCCAAGCGATCCGCGCCCACCGTCTGTATCAAGAAGGTTTGACGATTACGACCACGCTCGATCCGAGCGCACAGCTTGCGGCAGAAGCATCGATTCGCGACATACTCGTCGATCGCCATCACGACCCAGCGGCAGCCTTGGTTGCGATCGAGCCCACCACTGGCGCGGTACGCGCGTATGTCGGCGGATCTGACTACGCGACATCCCAATTCGATCTCGCCGGCCAAGCACGGCGTCCAACTGGATCGACGTTCAAGACCTTTGTACTCGCGGCTGCGCTCGAGCGCCACATCCCGCTCTCACGCCAATACGCAGCACCCGCAAGCTTGCTCTTGCACCCTCAGGATGCGCCGGCCTGGACCGTCCATAACTACGACAACGCTGCGTTTGGAACAATCGACCTACTCGACGCGACCGTTCACTCCGTGAACACGTTCTACGCGCAACTGATGCTCGACGTCGGTCCCCAATACGCCGTCGACCTCGCGCGCCGACTCGGGATCTCGTCGCCACTCGATCCCATTCCTGGAGCAGTTCTCGGTTTCAACGAAGCGTCGCCACTCGATATGGCCGACGCGTACGCAACCATTGCGGCAGACGGAATCCACACTGCGCCCGTCATGGTGACCAATATCGTCGACCGCAACGGCACCACCATCTACCGATCTGGCGCCACACACTCACGCGCGATCGCATCTGGGATCGCGCGCGCTGTGAATCACACGCTCGAACAGGTTGTCAGTCGTGGTACTGGCATCGAGGCACGAATCGGCCGACCAGTCGCCGGAAAGACCGGGACAACCGACAACTACGACGACGCCTGGTTTGCAGGTTCGACGCCACAGCTCACCACCGTCGTCTGGGTCGGCAGCGCAACAACGCCAGAACCAATGTTGCCTCCACGCACGCGTATCAAGGTCACCGGTGGAACATGGCCGACCCAAATTTGGGCAAGATTCATGGGTTCGGTACTCGCGACAGCTCCCGCCGATGACTTCCCTCAACCGTCGCAGACCGATACAGCCGGTGTGCTTCCTGCACAGGCGCTGCCCGCGGTGGTTGGAATGCCAGCCGTTCAGGCACGGGGCATTCTCGCCGACGCGGGCTTCGCAGTTGGTGTGACCCAAACCCTGAACGGCGACTACCCACCTGGCACGGTCATCGACCAGTCGCCCGACGCGCACACGGCAACGCGCGCCGAAGCGATGGTGACGATTACGGTCGCTGTCGCACCAGCTTCCGGCGTCGTCGTACCGCAACTCCTCGGACTGACAGCAGTCGAGGTTGCTGCCGCTGCGCGTCATGTCGGGTTGAGAGTCGACGTCCAATACGTTCAAGAACCCGCGCCAGGAAACCGGAGTCGTTCGCTGAAGACCTGGAAGCAATCGACGATCGCAGGAACCCGAATCACACCAAACTCGGTCGTGACCGTGTGGGTCAATCGTCGCTAGAACGTTGCGGCACCCAAACGTTGTTCATACCAGGCGGTTACGTTGGGCAGTCATCTGTTCATTGACGAGCCGCAGCTGTTCCACCAGCGGATCGGGTCCTGCACCACCCGGCGATGTACGACGTTTCACCGCCACGCCCGGCTGGAGCAACGGAATCGCGATTGGCCCGAGCCGAGGATCGGTTTCCACCAACTCGTCGAGGCCGACACCACGCTCAATCGATTGACGCACCAAATTCCCGACGATCGCATGCGCCTCCCGGAACGGCACGCCCTCACGCACGAGATGCTCCGCCAGGTCGGTGGCAGCGTTCGCTGGCGAGTCGGCCGCAGTCGCAAGATTTTGTGGCACGATCGTGGCGGTGTCGAGCAGTCCGGCAATTGCGCTGAGCGTCAATGCACAAGTGTCGATCGCGTCGAACAATGGTTCCTTATCTTCTTGCAAATCACGGTTGTAGCTCAATGGCAGACCCTTCAGCGTCGCCAAAAACCCAGTGAGATCTCCGATCAAACGCCCAGCTTTTGCTCGCGCCAGTTCGGCGATATCCGGATTCTTCTTTTGGGGCAGCATCGAGCTCCCCGTGGAGTACGCATCGGCAAGTCGCATGAATGCAAATTCCTCAGTGGTCCACAGAACCACTTCTTCGCCAATACGCGACAAGTGGATCTGGGTCATCGTTGCGCAAAACAGTGCTTCGGCGACGAAATCGCGATCCGAAACTGCATCGAGTGAATTTTCGAACGGTCGAGAAAACTCAAGCTGTCCTGCCGTAAACGCCGGGTCGAGTGGAAGACTCGAACCAGCGAGCGCCCCAGCACCAAGTGGCGACACATCTGCTCGCGCCAGACAGTCGAACCAACGGTCGACGTCACGAGCGAGCGCCCACACGTGCGCAAGGAAGTGATGCGCGAGCAGTACCGGCTGCGCTCGCTGCAAATGGGTGTAACCAGGAAGATAGACATCCTCGGCTTCGAGCGCCCGACGAATGAGCACATCTTGCAGCGCGATGATGCGTTCGATCTGGTCGCGCCCGGCATGGCGGAGCCACAACCGCAGATCAGTAGCGACTTGATCGTTGCGACTGCGCCCAGTATGCAACTTC
>JBBRPC010000247.1:0-5831 GCA_038228615.1 Acidimicrobiia bacterium
GCCGTGATGGTCCATCAGCTCGACAAGGTGATCGATCGGATCTGAGGCCTGGTCGAAGTGTGGCGGTTCTTTGAACATGTATTGCGCCGGGAACTCGAAGTCTTCTTTGGACTCCTTGTCGTGCAACTGGGGTTGGAGGAACTCGTAGTAGTGGCGTCGGTCGTCGATCGGAAAGCCGATCATCAAATCAATCACGCCAATGTCTGTGGGCATCACCATGGAAACGACCCTAACAACGGATCTGACACCCCGTCAGATCGGTAGGGTCCCCGAGTATGGATCTCGATTGGGGGTATCGCCAACCACTCGAAGACATCTCGGGCACGGTCGCGATCGTCGGCATCGGCGAGACGGGATACTCGAAGGCTTCAGGACGATCTGCGCGCGAGATCGGTGCCGAAGCAGCCGAGCGAGCGATCGCAGACGCTGGCCTCGTTCCGACCGACATCGACGGTCTCACGTATTCGGGAACGTTCGCCGATTTCTCAGTCGCGGAATTCCATGAGCACTTCGGTACATCACACCACATCTGGTCGTCTCCGTGGGGTGGAGGCATGGCCTGGGCAGGAACGGCGCCATATTTGGCGGCGCAAGCGATCGCGAGCGGCGCGGCGCGCCACGTGCTGAACGTGTTCCCAGTCGCATGGGCGACCCAACGCGCGTCGATGACGGGAGGACCTGGCGAGGTGCACGCTGCGCAAAGTTTGAAACAGAACCTCGAAGTACCCTTTGGATTCTTCCCACAGCCCGTGTATTTCGCGACAATCATGCGGCGACACATGATCGAGTTCGCCACGACACGCGAACAATTCGCGGCGGTCGCCGTCACCTTGCGCCGCCATGCAAATCTCAACCCCTCGGCCGTATTTCACGACAAACCATTGAGCGTCGAGGAGTATCTCAATGCACCAATGATTGCTGATCCATTGTGCCTGTTCGACTCCTGTCCGATTTCAGATGGCGGCGCCGCGTACATCACAACCTCTGTCGAACGGGCACGAGACTTATGCCACAGCGCGGTCGTGGTGCAAGGCGTCGCGGAGGGGTATTCGGGAAGCGGAACACATTGGGCGCAGCAGCGTGCGTTCACAAGCACGCCGCAAGTATTCAGCGCGCCAGATGCGTTCGCGATGGCAGGAATCGGGCCATCCGATGTGGATGTGCTCACAGCCTACGATCCGTTCACAATCGTGTCGTTGATGCAGCTCGAAGATATGGGGTTTTGCGCGAAGGGCGAATCGGGCGCGTTCGCCGAGTCGGGCGCGCTCGCATTCGACACCGGTTCGTTGCCATACAACCCGCACGGTGGTTTGTTGTCGCACGCGTATGTATTGGGGATCGCACATGTTGTTGAGTGCGTCAAGCAGCTCCGGGGCACTGCCGCGGCGCAGGTGCAGGAGTGCGAGGTGGCCGTGTATGGCGGATATACGGGTCATATGGCGAGCACGCTCGTTTTGTCGAAGGATCGGTGATCGTTGTGGCCATCGCGCGCTCTACGTTCCCGTTACCTGATGTCGACGATCCGTTGACCGCGCCGTTCTTCGCGGCCTCGGCCCACGATGAATTGGCGATTCCACATTGCGACGTGTGCGAGGAGTTCGTGTGGTATCCACAACGCGAGTGTCCGACGTGCGCGGGTGCGTTGGAGTGGAAAGCGGTGAGTGGTCGAGCGACCCTTTTTTCGTGGGCGGTGGTGGAGCGTGTGTTCCTTCCAGCGTTCGCGGAACAAGTGCCATACGTCACTGCACTGGTTGCCATCGATGAAGATCCGCGCGTGCGTCTCTGCACGTATTTGGTCGAAGCCGACGCAACGATGCTGCGGGCAGACGATAGGTGCGAGGTCATATTTCGCGACTTAGCGTTTCCTACCGTCCCGGACGCAACGGTACGCGTTCCGATGTTTCGCGTGATCCAGCCGGATGCGTAGCGTTGGCACGTCCTGAGCTGTGGCAACCCACGAACGTGTCGTCGGGCGCGGAGTGGCGCTCGATGAGGTAGTTGGCTACCTTGCGGCCGTGATCTACGACGACATTCGGGTGCTCGACACGAGCGTTGGCCTGCCCGGCGCATACGCCGCAAAGTTGTTGGCTGATCTTGGGGCCGATGTCGTTCGCGTTGAGCCTGCTGGTGGAGATCCGATGCACGCCGACGGGCTCGACGCGCTGCACTATGACTATCTTCGAAGCTCACAACGTCGCGTTGTCGATGGCGCAGCGTGGGAACCTGGAGCCCACATTTTGTTGCGCAATACACCGGGCTCGAGTTCGGCATTGATCGCGGTCACAATCAGCGCGCTCGGATTTGGTGGGCCCGACGACAGCCTCAATGCGATTGGGCTGTCGGAACCTTTGCTGCAGGCCCGAAGTGGGGCCGCGATGGGGCACGGAAACATGAGCGACGCGCCGCTGACGGTCGCCGGCAACCTCGGTAGCTACTGCGCAGGGGCGTACGCCGCGCTTGGCGCGGCGACGGCGCTCCGGAGGGCCCTGGTGACTGGTGAGGCCGAACAACTCGATGTTTCGCAGCTCGAAGCGATGCAGCTGACGATGCTCACAATGCCGACGTTGTTCGCAAACTTTCCTGGCGGCGTTGAGCAAGCGTTTCGGTTTGTGATGATTCCGGGGATCGAACCGTGTAGCGACGGGAATTTTGTTGGCATCACTACCAACACCTCCGCCCAGTGGCGAGCGCTGTGCGAAACAATGGGGCGGAGTGACCTCGCGCAGGACGCTGCGTTGTCGACGATGATCGGACGGTTCATTCATGCCGATCTCGTCAACGGCGCGATTCGCGCGTGGACAGGTCGCCATACCGCAGCTGAAATAGAAGCTCAATGTGAGGCGGCGCGCGTTCCGGTCGCGATTGTCGGGAACGGCAAGTTGTTGCTTGAGTTCGAGCATCTTCAGGAGCGAGGAGTGTGGGTCGAACAGCCTGACCGGGGTGTCGTTCGCCCGCGATCGCCGTTTCGCTTTGGCAGTGTTGCGGATCGTGTGAACGTCGCCGTCGCCGACAATTGCGATGCGCCGTGGCGAGCGCGCTCGGCGCCGCCAGTTCGCGTATCCGGCGGCTCGCCGCTGCCGCTGGCTGGCATTCGTGTCCTTGACTTCACAGCATTTTGGGCAGGTCCGTCTGCTGTGGCCTGGTTGGCCGCGATGGGCGCCGACGTGATCAAAGTGGAATCGATTCAACGTCCAGATGGCATGCGCCTCGCGGGTCCCGTGGCGTCCGATGCCGGCCCGCTGTACGAGCTCTCGCCGCTCTTTCACGCTTCGAATCTCAACAAGCGGGGGATCACGCTCGATCTGACTCGACCCGAGGGTGTGGCGCTCGCGAAGCGTCTTGCTGCGAATGTCGACGTTGTCTGCGAGAACTTTACGCCGCGCGTGATGGAGGAGTTTGGGCTCACGTACGACGCGCTGCGCGCAGAGCGAACCGATCTGATCATGTTGCGCCTTCCGGCATTTGGATTGACCGGACCGTGGCGCGACCGGCCGGGCTTCGCCCAGACGATGGAACAGCTGACCGGCATGGCATGGACGACCGGTTACGAGGGGGGGCCGCCCGTGATCGCAGGAGGAGTGGTCGACCCGATGGTCGGCGCGCACGCGGCGCTCGCCGTCGTTGCTGCGATCGCTCATCGCGATGCAACGGGACTCGGCCAACTCGTAGAGGTGCCGATGGTCGAGGTGGCATTGGCCACGACCGCTGATCAAGTGCTCCGTTATCAGCTGACAGGCGAAGTGGGGGGGCGCCGCGGCGCGCACGGCATCTACCGTTGCACGGGCAAGGAGGCCTGGGTCGCGATTGATGAGGCTCGCGACCCGCTCGACAGCGACGCTCGAGCTGCGTGGTGCGCGCGACGTACCCCAGATGAGGCGCAGAAGGAACTGCTGTCGTCGGGCGTTCCTGCGCTCGCGGCCGTGCCGGGATACGCGGCACTCGGCGACCTGCAGATGCAAGCGCGCGGCTACTTCGAGAGCGTGACCCATCGTTGCGTCGGGTCGCAACAGTTCCCGGGGTGGCCCATTCGCTTCAGTGCAGGGCCGGCGCGATTCTGGCACCATGGCGCGCCGTGCCTCGGCGAACACAATCGCGAGGTGCTGGTCGACGGCCTCGATCTCCCCGTCGCCGAGTTTGATCACCTTGTTGAGCTAGGGATCGTCGGCACCGCACCTGCGTAGTGCAGCGCCCGATCCGGACAATTCGTTTGGGGACCACCGCGGGTCCACCGGTATCGTCGCCAATTGTGACGACCGCTGCCCGCGCCGACGATATCGACGCAGAAGCGATCGCGGACGCGTGTGAGGACGGCGACGTCCCGTGGCAACGCGGCACGGCGCGCGCCGCGTTACGGCATAGGGATTTCACGATCTTGTGGTCGGGGATGTTCGCGTCGATCATCGGCACATGGATGCAAACGATTGTGCTCACCCAATACGGCCGCAAGCTCGGCGCCAACGACTATGTGGGCTTGTTGGGCTTTGCTGTGCTCGGACCGTTGGTGTTGCTTGCGCCGATCTCAGGCGTGGTCGCCGACATCGTCGACCGTCGTCGGTATCTGATAGCAATGCAGACGGCGCAACTCGCGGGAGCTTTTGCGCTCGCCGGTTACGTGATGGTCCACAATCCGTCGAAGCTCATCATCTTTCTCATCGTGTTCGCGACGGGCGTCGCAAATGCGCTGACCGGCCCGGCGATGAGCGCGATTTCGCCATCGCTCGTTCCGAAGGAAGATCTTCCAGGCGCGATTTCGTTGTTTTCATTTCAGATGAACATGTCTCGCTTCATCGGCCCTTTGATCGGTGTTCCCATTTATGTGCGGTACGGACCGGCCCCTGTATTTGCAATCAATGCCGTCACGTACTTGTTTGCCGTCGGCGCGTTGATCCTCGCGAGGTACCCACGGCGAACAGGTGCTGTGATCACCGAACGAGGTTTCGAACGCTTGGCATCAGGCTTCAAAATCGTGTGGCGCGATCCGCTGCTTCGCAGGGTGCTGTTCATTCTCTGGACGTTGTCGCTGCTTTCGTTGAACTTCATCCAGTTCATGACCGGCCACGCTCAAGAGAACCTCGGTATCCCGGCGAAAAGCGATGCATACGGATGGTTGTACGCGATGTTCGCGTTGGGAGCCGCGAGCGGTGCGATGTCGGTCGGAACGCTGTTTTCCTCGATCGACAAGTCGAGGTTGGTGCGACCGGGTCTTGGCGCGATGGCAGTGTTTCTGGCCGTATTCGGGCTACTGCGTGGTCCGGGCGCTGCCTACCCCGTCGTGTTTCTCCTCGGCTATGCGTATTTCGTGGCCATTACTGCGCTTTCGACCGTGATGCAATCAAACGTCACTGAGCAGGTTCGAGGCCGGGTGATGTCGTTGTGGATTATGGGATTTGGCGGCGCCGTCGGTCTTGCCGCGCTGTTGTGGGCCCCCGCCGCGAAATGGTCGGTGTCGTTCGTGCTGGTGTTTGGCGCCGCGTGGACAGTCGTACTCGCGGTGATTGCTTCGCCGAAATCGTTGCGGAGGGAAAAGGTACATGTCTGAACTCGCTACCGTCGACGACTACACCGCTGCGTACCGAGGTGTGTGCGCCCGGGTTCGCATGATGATCGGGTCGGCGACGACTTCGCAACTTGAGGCGATCTGTCCCGCGACCCCTGCGTGGCGTGTGCGCGACACGTTGGCGCACATTGCAGGAGTGCCGAGCGACATTCTTGCTGGGCGCATGGAGGGCGTCGCCTCCGACAGCTGGACTCAAGCCCAAGTTGATGCCCGTCGCGACGTCGACGTTGCGGCTGTGCTCGATGCTTGGGAACGCGACAGCATCGCATTGGAA
>JBBRPC010000248.1:0-5809 GCA_038228615.1 Acidimicrobiia bacterium
ACGACTTGCCTCGCGTGACTGCATCTCACTCTGGAAGAACGGGACGCATTGCGGCTTCGCATGCAGATCGAGTAGGCGGCGCTTGTAGACACCTCCAGTCGTCGCAGTGATCGGTCGACCGCTCGGAACTCGGATCACGAGCACATCGACTTCGTCCACATGTACCACAGCGCACTCGATCGGGCAGTTCGGCACAGTCCAGTTTCCAACCACTGCCTCCACGCGACGTATATCGGTGTACGTTCCATGCCGGGGCCGCGCGCCAGTGATCGTGCCGTCGTCCTCCACGCCAATGAGCAGCACTCCACCGCGCGCATTGGCCATGCAGGCCACCGCTTCCACCAGATCGATGTCGTTGAGCGACGCGCGTGACTCACCCTTGAACTCGACGGTCAGCGATTCGCCGCCGGCGATCCATGCGCGCACTTCGTCGACCGTGACGATCACGCCGTCGCGCCCTCGGCCGTCGGAATGTTCTTGCGGCGCGATTCCGGGTAGGTGGGCGCTTCGACGGCTTTGTCGGCGGGGGGAGATTTTGGGGGCTCAGACATGGGTCACAAGTAACAAAGATTGTTATTTTTCGCTATCTTTTGTCGTCTTCCATCAACTTCGGACGGGAGAGACCCGTGAACGTTTCGTTGACTGCGCAGCTCGAACGCTACGTCGAGCAAAAGGTGAAGTCCGGCGGCTTCACTTCGGCCAGCGAGGTGGTCCGCGCCGGACTGCGACTGCTGCAGGAGAACGACGAGGCACACGCGGCGCGTCTCGAAGCGCTGCGCGCCGATGTGCGAGCGGGGGCCGAGCAGTTGCGGCGCGGCGAGGGCAAGGCGGGCACGACGGTGTTCGAGCGAGTGCGCCGTGAGCATCAGGTGCCCAAGGCAAAGTGACCGCATTCTGGCCTTTACGAGCGGTAGCGGCCTCGCAGTTCCCGGACGGTTGTTGGCGGTTACGATCACACGATCGCCTCTTCGGCGGTCAGCGGTGCGTTCGCCTCCAGCAGCGCGTCAACCGCCGCCTCTAGCGTGGCCGTGAATTCCGCCTCCATCGCGTACACGTCCGTAAACTCCGCCACCGACCAGCGACCGAACTCGCCGCTGTTGTTCACCGCTGGCACCCAGTACTGCCGAATGGCGTTGGCTTTTTCTTTTGCGTTTTCGCCACGCCGACCTTTGATCTCAACCACGAGGTGCAACGGATCGTCAGCACCGGGACCATCGTCCACCAACACGATGAAATCGGGGCGATAGCGGTGTGATTCGGCGCCGCTTCGATACGGGACTTCAAAGCTCAGGTTGTGGTTCTTCACGTACGCGAGCACGCGTGGATGTTTTTCGACCACGCGACAGAACTCGGCTTCCCAATTGCTGTCGCAGATGACCCAGTTGAGGTGACACTTGGTGGGTGCCGTCTGCCAGCGGTCAAGCTTGCTGGTGGAGAAGTTCACATGGCGCGTGGAGCCAACCGGGTTGTATGCGTCGAGCATGGGCAGCACCGTTTTGTCGTTGCCCATCTTGTGGACAATGCCGGCCGTAATGCGATTGCATGCGTCGTCGGCCAGTTGCAGGTACATCAGCTGCGCGGGGTATGTGCCGCCGCTGCACATGAGGTGGTGGTCAAGCCACTGTCGAGTGATGGCTTTGAGCTGACCAAACAAATGCAGCTTGGCGGCGCCGTTCGGGTCTCGCCAGTGCGTGTACAGCAGGCGGTGCGTAAGATTGAAGAGTAGCGCTGACTGCCTGAGCGTATTTGTGTGGACGAGGTTGAGGTCTATGCCTTCACCGATGATTCCCTCGTTGCGCGTTTCCGACGGACCCACAAGTGCAGGCGTGAGCTGCATGGTATGGTCGCTCGTAAACTCCGCTGTGAGCCGCTCCTCCGGCAGCTTCACGACGTAGCCATCGAGGCGCGGAAACCGGATCTCGAGCGCATCACGCTCGGGCGAGATCGCTTTCACCTGCACCGTCGGCTTGACCGCCTGCGGCTTGGTAGTCACCGGTTTGGCCGTGAAGTCGAAGGGAATGCCGAGTACGTCGGCGTACTCCACGTCAAACAGTCCGTCGTCATTGAGTTCGTATGACTGACGTCGCAGCGCGCGGCCGATCACCTGTTCGCAGAGCAGCTGTGTGCCAAATGCACGAACGCCCAGTACATGCGTGACCGTGTTGGCGTCCCACCCTTCGGTGAGCATGGCGACGGATACAACGCAGCGAATCTGCTCTCCTAAGCGATCCTTCTTACCAACCGTGTTCATCACTTCGCGCAACAGGTCAACGTCCGAGATATCGTCTGCAGCCTGCTGATTACCCGTTCGTTCTACGATCTCTCTCCGAAACTGTTCAATCTCAGCACTGGCGATTTTTCGAAAACCATCGTCAAGCGCTTCGCCGGATTCCAGCTGCTCACTGTCAATGAGCAACGTCCGTGGTCGCGCATACGAACTGCCGTATGCGTCGAAATTGTCGAACAGTGGGAGTCGCCCGTGTTGCAGCTGTGTGGACTGATCTTCCAACGTACGACGAAATCCGGAGACGAAGTCGTAGACCAGCTTTGATGTCGCGGTGTTGTTGCACACGACGATGAAACAGGGTGGCACGTCCACACCGGGAGTGGCGGCCCATTCGTTGAACGTCTTCTCGTAGTGACCGTACAGCGCTGTGAGAGCCGTCTGCAATTCTGTGGGAATGAGCAGCGGGTCCAGCACGCCGCCTTTGCCACGTCCCTTCTTTGGCATCTTGGGCGCGATGTGCGACCATAGCTCGCGAAAGACCGGCACCTGCGCTTCGGGGATGTTATCGGCCACAGGCACGCGCGGCAGCTTCACGATACCACACTCGATCGCGTCCATCAGCGAAAAGTCGCTCATGGTCCACGGAAAGAGTGACCCTTCGACATACCCGGAGCCACTCAGAAAAAACGGCGTCGCTGATAAATCAACAACACGCGCCACACCGAGCTTTCGATTAACCGCTTCGAGTCCCGAGATCCAAAGTCGCGCTGCTTCCTTGTTCGCTTCCGCCTCCTTCTTCTCGTCGCCCTTGAGTGCCAGCTCGTCGGCCGTTGGCGGCTTCTCGCGATAACAGTGGTGCGCCTCGTCATTGAGTACGAGGATGTGCTTCATCCCCATCAGCTCGGGCATCACGCGCTGCAACATCTGCCCTTCGGTCTCCAGCGTCTCGAGCGCCGGACCATGTCCCTGCAACAGCGCGCGGCCGCCTTTCGAGATTTCAATCCGCTCGCGCAGCTTGAACGCGTGGTAGTTGGTGATGATGATCTTTGCCTTATTCAATTCGCCCACCAGATCGCTGGGCACCAGCTCGCGCGCCGCGTAGTACGCGTTCGGATCATTCGGTTTCAGAACCTGAAGGCGATCACGGATCGTGATGCCTGGTGCGACCACAAGAAATCCGCGCATAAACCGTTTCGACGCTGGATGCCGCACAGCGTTGATCGTCTGCCACGCGATAATCATCGCCATCACGGTGGTCTTGCCAGCGCCCGTCGCGAGCTTGAGCGCAAGGCGCATCAATTCGGGATTGGCGTCCTTGTTCACCGCAGCGAGATGGTCGATGAATTTCTTGCCATCCTTACCCAGCTCGGGCGCGACCTCTGTCAGCCAGATGACGGTTTCGACCGCCTCGATCTGACAGAAAAACGGCCGCACACCGCTGAAGTCATACGTGCGCCAGTGCTGCAGCAGCCGTCTGGTTTCCGGTGTGACGCGCCAGTGCACGGGATTAGTCAGTGATCGCCACCGCGCGACCTGTTCACGAAGCTCATTGATCAACGACCGGATGTCATAGCTTTGGTGCTCGCTCGACAGGCCGAGGCCCTCGTCCATGACGAGCGTCGTCTGCTCCTTCGACTGCTTTTTTGACTTCGGAATCGGCGTGACAAACGATGCCTTGCGTCGCCCGTCGACCTGTCGTTGGGTCGGTTGTCCGAACTCATCTAGCTCCCAGTACCGGGACGGCGCCCGATACGGCGAATTGAGAATCGGCGAGTCGAAGAAATCGGTAGACATCACGGAATTGCCTTCGCGACAAATGCGGGGTCGATCCTGGGCGACAAGCCGATATCGGATACCACCACCGTGCCCGCCACCGTCTTGTCGAACACCAGCCGTATGGTCTTGATCTGCGTCGGATCAAACGTCGGTGACGATTTCACAAACTCACCCACCGGCATCACGAACGTCTGTTGCACCAACTCGAAGATCGTCGCGAAGCGTTGTTCATCGCGCCCTGCACGTCGATAGATCTTGGTCTCAAGCGGCCGCCGCACGGTACCGAAGTGATTGAGCGGCAAACTCGCCGTGTGTCCCGCCGCGTCCACCAGCTCGACCGACAGTTCGATCGGCGTGGTATCCGCTACTTCCTTTTTTTTCGACGGCTTCGGTTCGGCTTTCGCGTTGGCCTTCGCAATCGAATCGGTGCGCGCCTTCCACGCCTTCGACGTGTCGGCCTTGGTGGTGTCCTTGGGACCGGGGCGTGGGCCCGGCTTCTCCTTTGTTGCTGCGAGCGAGAGATAGATCGCACTTCCCGCGCTGGGCTGATACGCGCTGCGTAATGAATCGGAGATCGTGATCGAATACGACGCCGACTTGCCAAGCTTCGTGGTGTCCTTGCCGGCGCTGCGATTGTTCCAACCCAGCCACACAGCGTTGTGCCGTTGATCGTCACCGCGCGAGCGATACGGTAGCGTCGCCTCTTTCCATGTGCCGAGCGAGTCGCCCTCCAACTCGACACCCTTCACCGTGCCACTCGTGACATCGATGTCCTCATCGTACTCGGCCAGCGGCTTGTAGCCACTCTCCTGGAATCGCGTGATGTACATCGTTTTGGGAAACCATGCGCCGGCCGTGCGGTGATCGCGAAACATCGGCAGGTAGTCTTTGTTGCCGTGCAACGTCGCCTCGAGAAAACCGGAGATGACGAGTTTACCGAACCGACGTTGTTCTTCAGGCGCAATCAGCGTGCGCAAATCGAGCGAACGTCCGCTGCGCGGCCCATTGTCCTTGTTGTTCCAGACAGTGTTCCACTGCCCATGATTCGCACGGTACATGTAAAACGCCGCTTTGAAGTAGGGCTTGCCGTCGGTGAACTTGAGACGCTCGAATTGCCGCAGTCCGGTAAAGGTCGACACATCGCCGTCATGCGAACCATGTACGACGAGATAGTTCACATTCTCGAGCGGCGTGAACTGTCCGGCCGCCTTGTACTGTCCATCGACCGGTGCAATCGAAACAATGGCCTTGATGTTGAAGTTGAAGCCGAACTTCTGCTTCGCGTCGTCGGGATAGTATTTGAGCTTGTTGAACGTCGCCGCCAATGGTGCCGCTTCTCCACCGCGCGAGTGCCCCATGAGCGCGATGCTGTTCATGTCCACCTTGTGCGACAACGGACCGGCACTCGAGTCGTTCCAGCGTTTGAACTCCTGCAGATGCTTGAGCAGCATCCACGCACGCGCGTCGTTCTCGCCCTGCAAGCCGTTGATGAAATTCTCATCGATCGACGCCAGGATGAATCCGCGTGACGCGAGGAGCTCCCCGAGATAGCCGTAGCCGGGATCGGAAAAATCTTCAGGACTGTGGTTGCCATGCACCACCAGCACGAGTGGAAATGGACCCGGCCCTTCAGGATACCAGACGCGCGCATTGAGCGGGACTTTTTTCATGTCGAAGCCCCAGAACTTCTTGCGATCGCCTACCTGCGTGGGCCCGACAGTGGCAAACGGCGAAACGTCCACTGGCTTCGTTTTCATCGTCACCGAATCGCGAAATTCTGCGCGCTGCTTGTCGTTGCCGCTGCCG
>JBBRPC010000249.1:0-5784 GCA_038228615.1 Acidimicrobiia bacterium
ATTGCGAACGTCATCGCTCCAGGTCAGTTGGTGATCGGCGGTTCTTCGGCGGGTGTTGAGGCTGCGTTTGTCGCAGCAAAGGCACTGGGCGTTCGTAAGGCGCTGCGACTCGATGTCGGCGGCGCGTTCCATACTCCGTTGATGGACTCAGCCGCACCGACACTCGAGACCGCGGTGCAATCATTGAAGTTCCGCGAGTCGCACTACCCAGTGGTATCGAACGAGGACGCCAGCGCGTATACCGACGCCGAAGCTTGGCGCGCCCGTTTGGTGCGCCACCCAATGCAACCGGTGCGTTGGAGAGAAACGATGCTCGCACTCTGCAACGATCTCGACGCCGAGGCCTTTGTTGAGGTGGGCAACGGCGCGATGATCGCAGGCGTGGCGAAACGAACCGTCACAATTCCTGTCGTGGGAATGAGCACTCCCGAAACCGTGACAACCGCGCTCGCTCGTTTGGACCAACTCGGTTCGGGATCGCGATGACAACGTCGTTGGAACCCAGTGGCTTTGCCATCCTTGGTTGGGGAACGGCAGTTCCCGAACGACTGCTCACCAATGCTGAGCTTTCGCAACGGATGAACACGAGCGACGAGTGGATTGTCGAGCGAACGGGAATCCGTGAGCGCCGAATCGCGAGCAGCGGGGAAACAACCGGCTCGCTCGCCGCGTTAGCTGGACGCGACGCGATGAAACGTGCCGGTCTTGTTGCAAACGACGTCGATTTGTTGATTATCGCGACTTGTACACCAGAACAACCGATGCCGCATACCGGCGCGTTTGTCGGAGAAGAACTCGGGTTGCGTTGCGGGAGTTTCGATATCAACGCCGCCTGCTCCGGTTTCGTGTATGCACTCGTGGTTGCCGATGCGATGACCCGATGCGGGTCACGCAATGTCATGCTGATCGGGTCGGAGACCATGAGCACGGTGGTGGATCCCAACGACAGGAGCACTGCAATATTGTTTGGAGATGGCGCAGGTGCCGCGATCGTGGCCAGGTCGCCCAACTACGACGGCGAGATCTTGGCTTGGGACCTCGGTTGCGATGGGAGCGGCGTCGATATTCTTGGAATTCGTGGCGGTGGATCACGATTGCCCACCTCGAGCACGACGATCGCGAGCGGCGCTCAGTACATCCACATGCAAGGACAAGAAGTGTTCAAGCGTGCGGTACGCACAGTCGTCGATTCGGCGAATGTCACCTTGTCGAGCGCGAACCGAACTGTCGACGATCTGGCGTGGTTCGTTCCGCACCAAGCCAATATCCGCATCATTCAAAGCGCCGCGAATCGGCTAGGCGTTCCTATGGAAAAGACACTCGTCAACCTTGATCGTTTCGGAAATACGTCGGCGGCATCGATTCCTCTCGCGCTCTTCGAAGCATTTGACGACGGTCGCATCCAGCCAGGTGACCTCATTTTGATCAGCGGATTTGGGGCAGGGATGAACTGGGCGAGTGCAGTAGTCCGTTGGCCCAGCTCCCCGGCGGTGCGCGCATGACAATCGCGAGCCGAAGCGATGATGTGACGCCTGCGATTCGGACGGCGCTCGTCACAGGCGCATCAAAGGGAATCGGTGCAGCGACAGCGCTTCTCCTTGGTGCGAACGGATATCGCGTCGCGGTTGGATATGGGGGCGACACCATTGGTGCGTCGTCTGTAGTCGAGGCCATCACCGCAGCAGGCGGAACGGCCCGCAGCTTCGCCATCGACGTCCGCGATCGGGTTGGCGTCGATTCGTCATGCTCCGAAATCGAAGCGGCACTCGGACCAATCACGGTGCTCGTGAACAACGCCGGCATTACACGCGACGGGCTCGTCATGCGCATGAGCGATGCACATTGGAACGACGTGCTCGAGACGAACCTCACAGGTGCGTTCCATATGATTCGCCGCTGCACCCCGGCAATGATGAAAGCTCGATTTGGACGCATCGTCAACGTCGCGTCGGCCAGTGGTCAGCTCGGAAGCGCTGGCCAAGCGAACTATGCCGCAGCAAAGGCCGGCCTTGTTGGGCTCACGCGCAGTGTCGCTCGCGAGCTCGCGAGCCGCGGAATCACGGCCAACGTGGTCGCGCCCGGCCCAATTCACACAGCCATGACAGCTTCACTTCCGGCGGAGTGGGCAAACAAGATCGAAGCCCAGGTCCCGCTCGGACGCTTTGGCACGTGCGACGAGGTTGCAGCGATGATCGCCTTTGTGTGTTCGACTGCCGGTGCGTACGTGACTGGCGCGATTCTTCCGGTCGACGGAGGATTGAGCATGGGGCACTAACAGTGGAACCAATCCGCGACACAGTCGCAACGACGCGCCACCGACAGGCCGCCGGAAGCCCTACGGTGTGGCATACGCACCGTCAAACATGCATCCCTCACTCACAGACATCCCACAAACGAAGGACAATAGATGGACCGCTCCACTGCACTTGAGGCTGTTCGAGAAGTAGCGACCGAGGTGTTGTCGGTCGCTCCTGAAAAAGTCACGGAATCAGCGCGCTTCAAAGAAGATCTCGACGCCGACAGCCTCGACCTCGTCGAGCTTGTGATGGGCCTCGAAGAACGATTCGACATTCAAGTGCCAGAAGAAGACCTTGAAGGCGTCGATACGGTTGGCAACGCGGTCGATCTCGTTCTCGGCAAAATCGGCTGAACCCGACGCGCCATGGCAACCCTCGACCACCGTGGCCGTCGTCGCGTCGCGATTACCGGCCTTGGCATCAAGGCACCATCAGGAACGACACTCGAAACGTTTTTCGATCGGATCTTGAGCGGCGTGTCGTGTGCTGCCCGCATACATCGTTACGACCCGGCTGACCTTGCTGTGCAGATCGGTTGCGAGGTGCCTGATTTCGATACCGAACCGTACGTCACGGCCAAAGAAGCTCGACGGCTAGATCGCGTTGCGATTCTCGGATTCGCCGCGGCTGCGGATGCCCTCAGCGACGCTGGCGACGTCGCGGCCGATCCAGCGCGTTGTGCAGTCATCGCGGGCGTCGGCATCGGTGGACTGATCACCTTGGAAGAACAAATTGCCGTCTTATTGACCAAAGGGCCGTCCAGGGTGAGCCCGTTCCTCGTACCGATGATGATGGCGAACGCGACCCCCGCGTTGGTATCGCTCAAGTTCGGATGGACCGGCCCCAATATCGCGGTCGCGACTGCGTGCGCCGCCGGAACGAATGCGATCGGCGAAGCTGCGCAGCTCATTCGATACGGAGATGCCGACGTAGCGATAGGCATGGGTGCCGAATGTTGCCTGACGCCCGTGGCGATGAGCGCATTCGCTCGAATGACCGCACTCAGTGGCCGCAACGATGATCCACTCCATGCGTCTCGCCCCTTCGACATTGATCGCGATGGTTTCGTGATGGGCGAAGGCGCGGGAGCAATCGTCATGGAAGAGTGGGACCACGCAGTGGGTCGGGGTGCGCGCATCTACGGCGAGGTCGTTGGCTACGGGCGCAATTCCGATTCGTATCACATCACTGCCCCTTCGCCAGGCGGCGCTGGCGCAGCTGCGTGTATGCAACTCGCGCTTGGCGATGCTGCGCTTGGTCCTCGCGCAATCGGCCATATCAACGCGCACGGCACATCCACGCCGCTGAACGACGCAGCCGAATCAGAAGCCATCGAGAAGGTGTTCGGTGCGCACTCGCTGCCTGTCACTTCGACCAAAGGCGTCACCGGGCACATGATTGGCGCCGCGGGAGGCGCCGAGGCCGTGGCGGCGATCTTGTCGATGACCAGGTGCACCGTTCCGCCGACCGCAAATCTCGATGCGCTTGATCCGGCATGCAACATCGACGTCGTCAACGGCAACGCACGCACCATCGCGCTCGCACCAGTGATATCAAATTCGTTCGGTTTCGGCGGTCACAACGCTTCGCTGATCTTCGCGCCTCCGAACTGACCTGCACGACCACCTCAAACCGACCATCGGAGTCGTCATGTTGCTTGCGGGCAAACGCATCCTTGTCACCGGTGTACTCAACGACGCCTCGATCGCATTCGCAGTTGCGAAACGAGCTCAAGAAGAAGGTGCCGAGGTTGTGCTGACGTCGTTCGGCCGAGCGATGAGTTTGACCCAACGCGCCGCACGTCGGCTCCCACAGCCCGATGTCGTTGTCACAGAACTCGACATCACGAGCGAGGCAAATCTCGACACGCTCGCAGAACGCGTAGGTGGCAAGCTCGATGGTGTCCTGCACGCGATTGGCTTCGCACCTGAGTCGTGTTTGGGTGGAGGCTTTCTTACCGCGCCCTGGTCGGATGTCGCGGTGGCGATGCAGGTCAGCGCTTTTTCGTTGAAGGCACTCGCGGTTGCGTGCCGACCGTTGATGAGCGCGGGTGGTTCGATCGTCGGACTCGACTTCGACAACTCGCGCGTTGCCTGGCCCGTCTACGACTGGATGGGCGTAGCCAAAGCCGCATTCGAATCGACGGCCCGATACTTGGCCCGCGACCTCGGCGTTGACCAGATCCGAGTGAACCTCGTCGCCGCCGGACCGCTCAGGACCGTGGCAGCGAAGTCGATCCCAGGTTTTGAGCAATTCGAAGATGCGTGGACAGCACGAGCACCGCTCGGTTGGGACGTCAAAGACAACGCACCGGTCGCCGCCGCGTGTGTCGCGCTTTTGAGCGAACTGTTCCCTGCAACAACTGGCGACGTCATCCATGTCGATGGCGGCTACCACGCCATCGGGGCCTGACTAGCCTTCGAGCACTTTTGTGACCTTGGGAACGGTGTCTTTGGGGGACACCTTGTAGAACGCCCCCGAGATCTTGCCCTTGGCATCGATCACAAACGCACTCCGCACGATGCCCATGTATTTGCGTCCGTAGTTGATCTTTTCTGCCCACACGCTGAATGCCTCAGCCATCTCGTGCGCTTCGTCGGCGAGCAGCGGAAAACCAAGGCCGTACTTCTCATCGAACTTCAGTTGCTTCGCCGGCGTGTCTGGCGACACACCGAGCACGGCTGCGTCGAGCTTCGCAAGATCCGGAAACGCGTCGCGCACCGCGCACGATTGCGTCGTGCAACCGGGCGTATCGGCTCTCGGGTAAAAGTACACAACGACATTGCGTCCTTTGAACTGCGACAGCTTCACGATATTGCCATGTTGGTCGCTGAGTGAAAACTTCGGTGCTGCGTCACCAACGGAGAGTTGGGTCATGGGGTACCTCCAAACTGAGTGAGCACTGCTTAGCATGCCGCCTGTGCAGCACTCGATCGTGGTTGAACTCAACGCGCCATCAACCACAATCATGGCGTTCATCGAGGAAGCATTCGGGGCAGAGCCTCGCGACGACGACACCTTGCGTGCGCAAATTCCGGCGGATCCGAGCGCCGATGGTGAACTCTGTTTCGGACTGGTTCGCCACGAGCCGGATACCCATACAACCCTCACGGTCACGGCGAGCACCGACCTGAAGCTGCCATATTTTCAGGGAATCGTGTCGACACTCGTCGTGTTGCATTACGAAAAGACGTGCCAGCACGCCGTCGAAGTGATCGAAGCTCACCTCACCGGCAGCCCAGCGCCGCCGCCGGTGAAACCCACGCCGATGCTTCCGCCGGTGCCGTACACGAAGGAACAGGCCACATATCTCGCGACCGCAGGATTCGCGGTTGCCGTGGCGACGTTCGGACAGTCGATCGTCGGTCAATATGGGAGTCCGATTAAAAAGGCGTACAGCCTGACGAATTCCGACTTTGCGACAATGTTGTCCGTACTGCGCGCTGGGGCGCTCGTCGCGTTGGTCGCCGGGTGGCTCGCTGATCGG
>JBBRPC010000250.1:0-5771 GCA_038228615.1 Acidimicrobiia bacterium
CGACGCCGCGCTTGTCGCGGTCGCTGAAGAGGCCGAACGCTGGAAGCAATGACCCAGGGATCCCCCGGTCGTGTACTCGGGATCGATCTCGGATCGCGGCGCATTGGGCTGGCATTGTCTGATCCCTCACGCACGATCGCATCACCCCATTTAGTTTTGCGCCGGGCCGGGTCGCCGAGCGATGACTACAGCGCTATGCGGGCGGTGATCGAGGAATGTGAGGTGACGTTGGTGGTCGTGGGCCTCCCGCTGTCACTCTCCGGTCGTCATGGTCCAGCGGCGAAAGCTGCGAGTGCGGAGGTTGACGCGATGCGGGTGTCATTCGGTGATGAAATTCCTATCGTGCTGCACGATGAACGACTCACCACGATCTCAGCTGAGCGAAGTCTCGCCGAAGCTGGAGTCCGCGGGCGCGACCAAACACCGGTGGTGGACAAAGTTGCGGCGGCCGTGCTCTTGCAAGCTTTTCTCGATGGCCAGGCCGCTCGATGAGCACCGGCAATGAAGTAGCAACGAGGGTTCGCGAACGCCGTCGCTTGCGAGCCTTGGCAAAACTCGGTGCTGCGCTGTTGGTCCCGTTGCTTGTATTTGCGGGGCTCGACGTCTGGTACAACCGCCAAGTAGATATCGCGGCTGCCGACGGCGCCAAAGTCGACGTCATCGTTCGGACGGGTTGGGACGCTTCCGATATCGCCGACGCATTGGAACGTGCCAAGGTGATCGACGCGGCGTGGGTATTCAAGGTCTATTCGCGGCTACATCATGTGACGGAGTTCGAAGCAGGTGAATATCAGCTCCGGACGAAGATGGGCGTGAAAGCCGCACTCGGGGTATTGGCAAGCGGGCCCAAGACTGCGCATCTCACACTGAAGATCTTGCCAGGACTCTGGCTGCCAGAGGTGGCCGACCAGGTCGCGCTGCAGTTGGGACTTGACGCGACGAAGTTCATCGATCTTGTCCGCACCGGCGCGGTCCGCTCCAAGTATCAACCGGCATCGATCGAATCGACCGAAGGTCTGCTGTATCCGGATACGTACTTTTTCGCCAAGAACGTGACTGAACGTGATGTGGTGCAAGCGATGGTCCGAAGGTTCGATGCGATCGCCGATTCGATCGATCTCACCGCGGTCGCGACGAGCAGCGGTCGAAGCGCATACGACGTGATCATTGTCGGCTCCATCGTGCAGCTGGAAGTTCGTTTAAACAATGAGCGTCCGCTGGTCGCATCGGTCATTTACAACCGGCTGCGAGGCAACATGAAACTGCAAATCGATGCGACGGTCCTGTATTCGATCGGGGAACGAAAACGGTCGACGACCGAAGCCGACCGCCAAACTGATTCTCCATACAACACCTACCGCAATCAAGGGCTGCCCCCGACACCGATCGCCACCATGGGCAAGGGCAGTTTGAGCGCGGCGCTGCACCCGAGCGCAACCGATTTTTTGTACTACGTCTTGATCGCAAAGAACGGGCGCCAGGCATTTTCTGCGACCTACGACGAGTTCTTAGCGAATAAGAAGGAAGCGCAGCGACTGGGGTTGCTCGGATGAGTTGGTATCCCGACGGAGCAACCCGTGTGGCTGCAGTTATCGGCGATCCGATTCGTCACTCGCTTTCGCCGGCGATTCACAACGCGGCTTTTCGCGAGTTGGATCTCAACTGGGTGTACCTCGCGTTTTCGGTTCGTGAGGGTCGCGCAGAAGATGCCTTGCAGGCTGTTGGAGTGCTTGGGCTAGGTGGGCTCTCGGTGACGATGCCACACAAACGTGCGGTCGCGGATCTCTGCGACGAATTGAGTGACGATGCGCGGACCTTGCGCAGCGTGAACAGTGTTACGCCGCTCGCGAACGGCCGACTTCGAGGTGATTCCACCGACGGCGAGGGTCTGGTGAGATCGTTGCGTGATGTCAACATCGATGCTGGCGGACGCTCGGTGCTCCTCGTTGGAGCTGGTGGTGCGGCGCGCGCAGTTGCGCTCGCGCTGTGCAGGGTAGGCGCAACCGTTGGAGTCGCAGCCAGAAATCCCGCAGCGTCCGAATCGGTCTGTGCCCTTGGCAAAGGAATCGAAACGGTCGCGTGGGAACAGCGTGATGCGATGGCATACGAAGCCGACATCGTGATCAATTGCACGCCGATTGGCATGTTGAGCGATGCGCGGCTGCCAATAGATGCTTTGGTATTGCACCCGGGGCAGTGCGTTGTCGATCTTGTGTACCAACCCATCGAAACGCCACTCCTTGCCGCGGCGCGACTGGCTGGCACACAGACCGTTGATGGCTTGGGGATGCTCATCCATCAAGCCGCCATGGCCTTCGCGCTCTGGACCGGTCGCGAACCCTCGACTGAGGCGATGCGCGACGCGGCGGCCGCCGCACTTAGGCAGCGCTGAGCTCGCACAACGCCGAACAACCAACCGACGTCACGTCAGCGACTGCAATTCGACGCTGTTGCTCAACTCGCGTCCCTCGCCGTGCCGATAATGCGGAGAGGAGGTCATTCGGTGTCGCTGCAAGGAACATTCGATATCTTGGCGCTCCCGGAGCTTCTTCGGATGCTTGCGAGCACCAACAAGACCGGTGAGCTGCTCATCGAGTCTGGTGGCGTAGCTGGCAGGCTCGAGTTCCATGATGGATCCTGCTGCGGCGCCGAAAGCACCGACGCCCGCGGTGCCGTCACGAGCGAAGACGAATTGCATCGCCGGGCCATCGACGTGTGTTTCGCCATTGTCCGCAAGCCTGGCGGGAGTTTCCGCTTCACTGGACACGCCAATACTGGTACAGATGCGGCGATTGCGATTGTCGTAGAGCCGATGCTCGGCGAACTGGAGCTCTTGAGCATCGAATGGGAAGAGATCTGCACGGTGGTGCCGTCGACTGATCTTCGACCGGCCTTCACCACGACGCTCCCGGGTGACGACATCCTGCTGTCCGCGCGCGAATGGAACCTTCTCTCGCGACTTGACGGCTACACACCAATCTCAGGGCTGGTGGAAACCAGCCGGGAATCGTTGGTTGAGGTGTGCAGAGCCGTCGCCGACCTCGTGCGACGGGGGGCACTGGAATTGCATCCCCCTGCGACGCTGGGTTCTCGACCTGAGGGAACCACACCAATGCCCGACGGTGCCAGCGATGTGGAGCACAACGGATCGAAGATCGTTCCGGTCGCTCCCTACGGACCGGGAGTCGATGACGTACGCGAGGCAGGAGTGACAACGCTCGCTGACGTGTCGGGCGAGGAGCCCCCAAGCGGACTCGCCAGTGGAGTCGCCAGTGAACTCGCTGTTGAAACCTCTGGTGAACTCGCCGGTGAACCTCCCGGCGAGCTTCCAAGTGAACTCATCGGCGACCTGCGGAGCGAATTTGATGCCGATGTGACGGGGGAAGCCGCCGTGTTGTCGAGTGCAGATCCCCGCGATCGCGGTGCGATCCTGCGTCTGTTTTCTGGCCTCCGCGAAGCGTGATACGTCTCTAGCAGACACCTTCGCCTGCCGATAACGGGAGCGACACGAGGAGGCCCAAACTGTCCGAGGCGACGTCTCTCGGCGCGCTCTTGCTTCGCGAAGGACTCCTTCGCGAGGCTCAACTCGACGCGGCATTGCGCGATCAGGTTGAGACCGGCAAACCCCTAGGCCGGATCCTCATCGAAACCGGAGCGGTCAGCGAAGCCGACGTTGTGCGCACCCTGGCGCGCCAAGTCGGTATCGAATTCGTCGACCTCGCCGAACACGCCATGGATCACGGCGTCGTTGCGCTCATCACCGAAGCTGTCGCTCGTCGCTATCAAGCCCTACCGATCGGATGGGACGATGGCCGCCTGGTCATCGCGATGGCGGATCCGTCGAACGTGTTCGCCCTCGACGACATTCGTGCGCTCACCGGACAAGAACTCAAATTGGTCGTGGCGACACCGTCACAGATCGGTGACCTGCTCGACCGGTATTTTCGTATCGACACCGAGGTTGATTCCGTCGCGCAACTCGCGTTCGACGAGGTCGAAGATGTCGACGAAAGCCTCACGAGTCTCCATGCAGTCGTGGAAGACGCGCCGATCGTCAAGTTCGTGAACCTGCTGATTGCGCAGGCAGTTGGAGACCGAGCGAGCGATATTCACGTTGAACCTTCGGAATTCGACCTCCGCATACGCTTCCGGATCGACGGAGTGTTGCACGAGGTAATGCACGCCCCGAGACAAATCCAAAACGGTGTCATTTCTCGCATCAAATTGATGGCAGACATCAACATCGCGGAACGGCGCGTTCCCCAGGACGGACGTATGTCGATGAAAGTAGCAGGCCGCGGAATCGATTTACGGGTGGCCACGCTCCCAATCGTGTATGGCGAGAAGATTGTGATGCGGATCCTCGACAAGAGCAACGCGCTGCTTCGCCTCGAAGAACTCGGATTCCTGCCGGAAACATTGGAGCGATTCGCGAGTTCGTATCGAAAACCCTACGGCACGATTCTCGTGACCGGACCAACTGGGTCAGGAAAATCCACGACGCTGTACGCGACGCTGAATATCTTGAACAAGGCCGATCGAAATATCATTACGGTTGAAGATCCCGTCGAGTATCGCCTGGCTGGCGTCAATCAAGTCCAGATCCACCCCAAAGCCGGCCTCACCTTCGCCGCCGCACTGCGATCCATACTTCGTTCCGACCCCGACATCGTGCTCGTGGGTGAAATCCGCGACCGTGAAACGGCCGTGATCGCGGTGGAAGCTGCGCTCACCGGCCACCTCGTGCTGTCGACACTCCACACGAATGACGCGGCATCGACGCCGATGCGCCTCGTCGAGATGGGAGTCGAACCGTTCCTCGTCACCTCGGCGATCGACTGCGTTGTTGCCCAACGCCTCGCACGCAAACTCTGCGACAAGTGCAAGGAGCAATATCAACCGAGCGAAGCGGAACTCGTCAGCGCCGGCTGGAACCTGGAGTCGCTCACCGGCGACGAATGGCCGTCGCTCTGGCATGCCGTCGGTTGTTCAGCATGTGGGCGCACCGGATATCGAGGCCGATTCGGAGTACACGAAGTCCTGCTGATGACCGAGGAGATTGAACGAGCAGTCATCGAACATCGCTCGAGTGACGACATCGCCAAGATCGCATCGATGCAAGCGATGCTGACGCTCCGACAGGACGGTCTTCGCAAAGCTGGCCTCGGCCAGACCAGCCTCGAAGAAATCTTCCGCGTCGTGGCATAACTATGGGGCTGCTTCGCCCGCCCTGGCGGGTGGCTCGCCACCCGTCTCGCTCCTTCGTCGCTCCCGGGGTGGTTTCGCCACCGCGTGGTGCGCGACCCGTCTCGCTCCTTCGTCGCTTGTCTATGGGGCTGCTTCGCCCGCCCTGGCGGGTGGCTCGCCACCCGTCTCGCTCCTTCGTCGCTCCCGGGGTGGTTTCGCCACCGCGTGTTGATCGTTTCGCCACCGCGTGGTGCGCTTCAAGGTTTTGGGTGGTTTAGGCCGATACGTGAAGTGCGCGCCGAGCTGTTGAGGCGTGTTCGACGGGGGAGAAGGAGTTCGGCCGGTGTTGGCACAGCAAGCTCGTCGATTCGGAGAAACGCTGGTCGAGCGCCACGTGCTCAGCAGGAGCGCGCTCGAAGAGGAGATGGCCGAAGCAAACGCAGTCGGTAAACCGCTCCCTGCAGTGCTGCTATCGAAGGGCTTGGTCGCCGCCAAAGACCTCACCGCGGCGCTCGCAGAGAGCCTCGGCGTTCGATTCGTTGACTTTCACGACACGCCGCTCCACCATGATGCCGCAACCGTGA
>JBBRPC010000251.1:0-5679 GCA_038228615.1 Acidimicrobiia bacterium
GGCTTCGGTGAGGTCGACCTTTTTGTCGGCGAGCTCTTTGAACCGAATGAACGCCCCATTGAGCGCGTCGCCTTGCACGCGAATTCCCATCTTCTCCAGAGTGTCTGCGAAGGCGTGACGTCCACTGTGTTTCCCGAGCACGATTTGCGCGGCTTCCTGTCCGACGGCAGACGCATCCATGATTTCGTACGTGTTCTTGTCGGCGAGCACACCGTGCTGATGGATTCCGGCCTCATGCGCAAACGCATTGCGACCAACGACAGCTTTGTTGTGTTGCACGGCGTAGCCGGTCAAGCGAGCGACGAGTCGCGACGTGCGAGCCAGCTCGTCTGTTTTGGTGGACGTGTCGAGACCAACGAAGTAGTCGGATCGAGTTTTGATGGCCATCACAACTTCTTCGAGCGCCGCATTGCCAGCGCGCTCACCTAGGCCATTGATCGCGCATTCAATCTGACGCGCACCATTGGTTACCCCTGCCAAGGAATTCGCGACCGCGAGACCTAGATCGTTGTGACAATGCGTGCTGACGACGAAGTCACCCTTGACGTTCTCGATGACATATTTGATGAGTAGCCCGTATCCTTCCGGCACCGCAAACCCGACGGTGTCCGGGATATTGAGCGTCGTGGCACCATTGTCGATTGCAAGCTGGCAGACCTCAACCATGAAGTCAGGATCACTGCGATACCCGTCTTCGGGAGAAAACTCCACATCTGCGGTGTAGCCACGTGCTCTCGCGACGCCAGCCGCAGCCTCGGCCTTCACTTGATCGGGCGTCATTCGCAATTTCTTTTCCATGTGGATCTTGGACGTCGCGATGAACACATGGATACGGCTGCGCTCGGCATGACGGACTGCCTCCCACGCACGGTCGACGTCTTTAAACGCGGTGCGCGACAAACCGCAAATGATTGGGCCGCGCACCGCCTTTGCGATCGCCTCCACCGATTCAAAATCGCCATCGCTCGCGATTGGGAAGCCAGCTTCAATCACGTCGACGCCGAGGCGGGCGAGTTGTTCGGCAATTTCAAGTTTCTCAGTGACGTCGAGCGAGATTCCTGGGCTCTGCTCGCCATCACGCAGAGTTGTGTCGAAGATCAGGACTTGATCCATGTTGATCGCCTTTCGAAGATTCCCAGTTGGGCGGGAGTGGAGTGGGCTGAGGTGCTGGCACCATTGGGGCTGACACGCAAACCCGAGACTGCGTGCGGGCAACAAAAAACGCCCCTGCCGTAAAGGCGGGAGCGTTATCCGCGAGCACCAAGAGGGGCGCCCGCGGCTACATAAGGAGGAGGCTGGTGTGCAGGGAAATGACGCGCTCGCTCGACATAGTGATGCACACTGTATCGACCGCGACCCGCCAGTCCAAACCTTTTTGGCAAACCTTTGACCTGCGAAGTCTGTCAGCCGAGTTCAATGGCCTTCGCGTCGATCACACCGTCGCATGCTCGGATCGCGTCGACAACGGTCGTTGGCACCGCGTCGGCGGTCGAGATCGCCATCATCGCCGCCTCGCCGGAGGGGCTGCGACCCACATCCATGTCGTCGATATTTACTTCAGCGCGGCCGAGGATGCCCGCGACAGTTCCGATCATGCCTGGCACGTCGGCGTTGCGCACGACGAGCATGTGGGCCGACGGAGGTAGGTCGACGATGTGGTCGTCGAGACCGACGATGCGGGACGCGTCGTGTTTGCCGTACAACGTTCCGGCGACATGCGTTGGTCGTCCACTAATGACGCCGCGCACGCTGATCAGATTCACATAATCCTGCGCACTTGCCGACTTCACTTCGCGTACCGCGACGCCACGTTCCTCGGCAAGCTGCGGCGCATTCACGAACGTCACTGGCTCCGACACCACTGGGCCGAGCACACCACGTAACACCGACAGTGTGAGCACCCGACAATCGAAATCGGCAATCGCACCCTCGTATGTGATCTCCAACGTGGAGGGCGCACCACCACCGAGGCCCGTAAACAAACGTCCGAGTCGCTCGCTCAGCGCAAGGAATGGCCGCACCGTCTCAGCGGCTTCGCTCGCGGCGACATTCACGGCGAACGGGACGAACTCACCGCGCAGCGCCAGGACGAGTTGCTCAGCGATCGTAATTCCAGCCTTGTCTTGGGCTTCGACCGTCGACGCGCCGAGATGCGGGGTCACCACAACACTCGCAAGTTCGAAGAGCGGCGACTCGGTCATCGGTTCTTTCGCAAACACATCGAGCGCCGCGCCGGCCACACGGCCCTCGCGTATCGCGTCGGCGAGTGCGGCTTCATCGACGATTCCACCGCGGGCAACATTTACGATCCGCAACGACGGCTTGGCGAGCCTCAGGATTTCCTCGCCGATCAGCCCGATGGTTTCAGGGGTTTTGACGGTGTGAATCGTCAAGAAATCAGATTCCGCCACGAGTTCTGCAAGCGTATCGACCAGCCGCACGCCGATCCGACGCGCCCGATCGGGGCTCACGTATGGATCGTAGGCAACCAAGGTCATGCCAAACGCAAGTGCGCGCTGTGAGACCAGGGTGCCAACGCGCCCAAGCCCGAGCACGCCGAGCGTCTTGCCGTACATCTCGACGCCTTCCCACTTGCTTCGGTTCCATTTCCCGCTCGTCAGATCACGATGCGCCTGAGGAACGTTGCGCGCGCTCGACAACAGCATCGCCATCGTATGTTCAGCCGTCGAAAGGATGTTGGACGTCGGTGCGTTCACGACCATGACACCGCGTTTGGTGGCTTCGGCAACATCGACGTTGTCGAGTCCGATTCCGGCACGCCCGACAGCAACAAGATCCGTTCCTGCAGCAAGCGTCGCCGCGTCAACCTGTGTCGCGGAACGGATGATCAGCGCACGGGCGCCTTTCACCTCTTGGAGTAGCGCCTCCGGCGACAAGCCGAGTTGCACGTCGACCTCAAAACCAGCAGCGCGCAGCTGGTCGAGCCCAGAAGCCGCAATCTCTTCAGTGACAAGGACGCGAGTAGTGCTCATTGTGCAGTCTCCAAAAGCTCGGCGATGCGGCGCACGCCCTCGCCAAGGTCGTCGTCACCGAGCGCGAACGACAAGCGGCAATGTCCAGGCGCTCCGAAGGCCTCACCCGGAACGATCGCGACGTTCGCGACTTCAAGGAACAATTCGCAGAGCTCCAACGTGTTCGTTGGCGTGCGGCCCGCGATTGTTTTGCCAAGCACACCATCAAAACCTGGGAAGCAATAAAACGCACCCTGCGGTTCCATACAGGTGACACCTGGAATGTTCGACAACATCGAATGCATCAACGCGCCGCGCCGCGCGAACGCTGAGCGCATTTCTGCCACCGCGGAGAGGTCGCCCGAAACTGCTGCCAACGCCGCGACTTGCATGATGTTCGCGACGTTGCTCGTGGAATGCGACTGGAGGTTGCTCGCAGCCTTGATGACATCGACCGGACCGATCATCCATCCGACCCGCCAACCCGTCATCGCGTAGGTCTTCGCGACCCCATTCAAAATGACACATTGCGACAGGATTTCCGGGACAACGGCTGGCAGGGAAGTGAAATGGTGTTCGCCGAAGGTGAGATGCTCATAGATCTCGTCCGTGACGACCCAAATGCCATGTTCCAACGCCCAACGCCCGATCGCCTCGACCTCGGCTGGCGGGTACACCGCGCCGGTCGGGTTCGAGGGAGACACGAAGAGCAGCACTTTCGTGCGAGGGCTCCGTGCCGCTTCGAGCTGCGCGATGCTGACCCGGAACCCACTCGATTCGTCGGTTGCGATCACGACAGGAACGCCACCACCCAGCGTGATCGCTTCCGGGTAGGTCGTCCAGTACGGCGCGAGGAGCAACACCTCATCGCCTGGGTTCAACAACGTTTGGAAGGTGTTGTAGACCGCTTGTTTGCCACCGTTGGTCACGAGTACCTGAGCACTCTCAACACTCACACCGCTATCGCGTCGCGTTTTTTCTGCGATCGCCGCACGCAGCGCGGGGAGCCCCGGCGTTGGTGAATACCTGTGGTTCTTGGCATCGCTGCAAGCTGCGATCGCGGCAGCCACGATGTGCGGCGGCGTAGGAAAATCAGGTTCTCCCGCACCAAAGCCAATGACTGGCACGCCAGCGGCCTGCAGCGATTTGGCCTTCGCGTCGACGGCCAAGGTGGCCGACTCGTTGATCGCGCCAATCCGTTGTGAGATTCGTTCCATTGTCGTCATTTTCGCACTTCGGCACAGACCTGCTCCGATCGATTTCTTTTGACCCGGCCCATGCCGTGCTTCGAACGATGGGTTGACCTAACGTGGACGCCTCATGCTCCAACAATTCCGCCGTTCGAGCGCCGCCATGATCCTGACCGTCGGCGCGGCTTTCCCAATGCTCGCCAGGGGAATCGTGATCGGCCCGGTTGCAGCCCCAGCATCGGCCGCGCAATTGGCAGCACCAGAGCCGGCTGGCTGGATTCTTGTGGATGCCGGAACCGGCAACGTGCTCGATGGTCGCGACATCCATACCCAACGACGCACGGCGTCGATGGTGAAGGTGATGACTGCACTCACAGCGCTCGACCATCTCCCAGACACCGCGCATATCACCGTCACCCAGACGGCAATCGACCACGGCATCTCAAACCGAGATCCGTCCGGCATGGCAGTTGGCCAATCCTGGTCGCTCAACGCAACACTCGGCGTGCTGCTCGTGATCTCCGCGAACGACGCTGCGTACGCACTCGCAAACGCGGTGACACCCAACGTCGCGGATTTTGGCGCTGCAGAATCCGAGACCGCCAAACGGCTCGGAATGAGCGAAAGCACGTTCAATGATCCTGCCGGCCTCGACGACACCACCGCCGTCCGCGGCGGCCCCACCATGAGTCCGTTCGACGTGGCAATCAGCGTCCGCAACGCGCGCCACGTACCAATCATCGCCAAATGGGCGGCGACGTCGACGTACTCATTCACCGACCCCAAAGGCTCCAAGCACACAATCTCCAACCACAACTTCATGCTTCCCGGTCTGAAGTTCGCCTACAACGGTGCCGACGGTTTCAAGACGGGTTTCACCAAGAACGCTGGCGGCACGCTCGTCGCCACCGCGACTCGCGCCGGTCGAACCCTGATCGCGGTTGTGATGCAAACCGCCGACACGTGGGGTTGGGCAGCGAAGAAACTCGACGAGGGATTCGCGATGCCGCTCGGGAGTGCAGGAACCGGTGAGCGGCTTCCGGCACTGGCGTATCGCTCAGTCTCGCAACGAATCGCGCAACAACATTCGTTCATCGCGCTAGCAGAACAACCAAGCGGAGCGAAACACGTCACGTCGAACACCGCTGCACCGACAAGCTACGTCGTGTCGACGACCACAAAGACCACACAAGCACCAGCGGCCGCGAGCAAGAGTTCAGGCGGCAATGGCACGCTCACCGTCGTCATTGTCGTCGCGCTCCTCGGCGCGACGATGATCGCGCGTCGGGCACAGGTCAAACGCCAACGTACGCGTCGGCTCGCCAAACGACGTACCACCCAGGCCGCGATGCGCAGAGGCTCGTTACCAGTAGTCGATGGCAAATATCGAGCTGGGATGCGCACCGGACCTCCGGTGCCAAGCAATGTTCGGGTTCGCAAAATGCGAGACGACTAGCAAGCTCGGTCGCCCGCCACCATCCCGTTGGGCTTCAGTTCGGCATTCGTCGCCAGATGAA
>JBBRPC010000252.1:0-5620 GCA_038228615.1 Acidimicrobiia bacterium
GCGACGACGGCGGTCGAGCCGCTCCTGCCAAAGTTCCAATCGGTAGTTGGGGCGTGGGCAGACGCGCCACACTCGCGCGAAGTCCAAGTGATTGCCGACGCCTCAACTTCACCTCACATCAATCATTCGCATCGCGAAACATTGCGTTCGCTTGGCATTTCGGCCTCGATCACAATCCCGAACGGCGACCGCGAAACCCGTCCCGGGACGGACGGACTGCACGCCGTCGATGTCCGCGAGTGCGAACCAGAGGTCATCGGATTCCTACATCAATACGCGGCGATCCATCGCGCTGAATGGACGCGACGCTTCGCAGACGCTGAGCACCGACGGTTCGCCGCGACGCTGTACGACGCGCAGACACGTTTCGAAGAGGTCTTCGAACACGCGCCGATCGGCATGGCTCTCGCCGAAATGAACGGCCGCTTCTTTCGCGTCAATCCAGCCCTGTGCACAATGCTTGGCTTCTCAGCGGCAGAACTCACTGGTCATCGGTTTTCCGAGTTCACACACTCCGACGACCTCAACGGCAACAACGAACTCCACGACCAACTCGTCGCAGGAGCGCGCTCCGAGTACTCAATCGAAAAGCGCTACCGACGCGCCGACGGAACGTTCCTTTGGTGCCAAGTCAACGTGAGTTTGGTACATGACGCGAACGGCTCACCGGTATACGAGATCGGACAAATTTTCGATATCTCCGAACAGCGCTCCCTCGCCGATGCGCTTGAGCGAGAAGCGCGCTACGACCCGCTCACTGGTCTCGCGGCGCGCAAATTGTTCCTCGAAGCGCTCGAACGAGCGCTGAACGACGTGCGGCGTCGCAGCAACGACCTCGGTGTGCTCTTTATCGATCTCGATCATTTCAAACACGTCAACGACACCCTCGGACACGCCGCGGGAGATGAACTGCTCGTCATCGGGGCCAAACGTCTGGAATCAGTCGTGCGCGCGACCGATCTTGCCTGTCGTTTTGGCGGCGACGAGTTCATGGTGCTGTGCCCAAACCTCGAATCGCCTGCAGATGTCGCTTCACTCGCCGAACGGGTGCGATCAGTCATGGAACAGCCTTTCCGGATTCGCGATACCGACGTGTTTGTCGGAGCGAGCATCGGCATCGCGATCGCCGACGTCGATTCAACGTCGTCGACGTTGTTGTCGCAGGCCGACTCCGCTGCATATCGAGCAAAATCGCGCGGTCGAAACCGATACGAGGTCTTCGACGACGATCTCCGCACCATGATCGCGCACCGCCTCGAAATGGAACAGGCCCTCCGACACGCGATCGATCATCACGAGTTGAAACTGGCGTACCAACCGATCATTTCGACCGAGACCAATCTCGTGCACAGTTTCGAGGCGCTGTTGCGATGGGAACGCCCAGGACACGGCATCGTCATGCCGCTTGATTTCTTGCCCATCGCAGAAGAACGGGATCTCATCATCCCGATCGGCTACCAGGTGCTCGAGCTTGCGTGCGCGCAACTCGCTTGCTGGACCAACGCAAGCCCCGACGGCACAACACCTCGTGTTGCAGTCAACGTCAGTGCCCGCCAGTTCGCCCACCCTGACTTCGGTGATCGTGTCGCAGAGATCATCGCCGACGCTGGGATCGACCCGACGTTCCTCACAATGGAACTGACCGAAACGACCCTGATGGACGACACTGCGGCGACGGCAGGCGCCTTGCAGCGGATGCGTGCACTTGGAATTTCGTTGGCAATCGACGACTTCGGGACGGGATATTCATCGCTGTCATATTTGCGAAAAATGCCTGTCTCTTCGGTCAAGATCGACCGCAGCTTCGTGGCAGATCTCGGCGGCACAGCGACCGACGCAACCATCGTTGCGGCGGTGATCTATCTCGCGCATGCGCTCGGAATGTCGGTCGTGGCTGAAGGAGTGGAAACACTCGATCACGTCGAGGCACTCACCGCATTGGGGTGCGATTACATCCAGGGTTATTACTATTCGCGTCCGCTCGCAATCGAAGCGGCGACACGGTTCCTGCAGCAGCGACGAGCGACCCGCGCTACGACGCGGTGAGCGTCACGATTCCGACGGTACCGGCCGCGATTTGTGTGAACACTTGGATCCTGTACGTCTGGCCCGCAACCGCGCTGAACGTCGCCGTGCGCCCGCCAGCTTGGACCATCGTGACAAGCGATGTGAGCACGGAGCCGCGGTACACGCCGATCCAAGTTCCGGACGATGTGTACCCAGTGGTATCGATCTGGATGGTTTCGCTTTGTACTGGGGTGTACGCCAACCAAACTCCACCGTATTGAGGTTGGGTACCGATCCACGGCTCTGTCGGCTCGGCGGTAGCTCCAGTAACATCTATGTTTGTTGACGAATTTGCTCCCGGAGCGAGCGGGTTCACCGCAATCGCGTTCGCGAACATGTCGGGCGTGTTGGATCCGTCGGTGATGTTCAACGCACCAGCCGCGCCCTGCCCATACTGTGTGAAGATCTGGAACCGATATTGGTGGCCCGCAACAACGTAGAGCGCGGTGTTGCGCCCACCTTGTTGCCGTAGCGTCGTCAATGCACCCAACGCCGTACCGTCGTAGACGCCGATCCAGACATTCCCTGAAACCGTCGCACCAGTCACAGACAGCGCGATGGGCTGCGACGTCGTCGGTGCATACTTCAACCACACGGTGCTGTAACCCTGGCCGCCAACCCACGGTTCGTTTTGTTCGGCGGAAGCGCTCGATGTATCGATGCTCGTGGAAACCGACGCCCCCGCCGCGACAGGGCTGACGACCGTGGCACCGGCAAAGAGGTCGGGGCCGCCGGCAGCGCCCTCCTGCAGCAAGACCGTTCCTGTTGTACCGAGGCCGAGCTGCGTGAAGATTTGAATTCGATACGTCTGACCCGCGGCGGCGGTGAACGAGGTATAACGATTCCCAACCTGGGTGATTGTGGTGAGGCTTCCAAGGGAACTGCCGCGGTAGATCCCAATCCAATTGCTTCCTCCACCTGTCGAATAGCCCGTCGTCGTGAGACGGATCGACTGATCAGCAGCTGGCGTATATGCGAGCCAGACGGTGCTGTATCCCTGGCCGCCAACCCACGGCTCACCTGGTTCCGTAGTTGTATTCGTTCCATCGACATTCACAACTTGGCTACCGCCGGATGGCAGCGAATTTACGACTGTCGCTCCAGCAAATGCGTCAGGTCCAGCGACAGAACCCTCGAGGAATTGCACGCTTCCCGCGGTGCCATGCCCCGATTGCGTGAATATCTGCACTCGGTAGGTTTGGCCGGCACTCACCGAAAACACGGCATTGCGACCGGACCACTGCTCGAGCGTGGTCAACGCACCCAAGGCGCTGCCGCGATACACACCAATCCAGGCTTGACCGCCGGAATCCGCATAGCCGGTGTATTGCACCCGAATCGATTGATCTGTGGTCGGCGTATACGCA
Source organism: Acidimicrobiia bacterium (assembly GCA_038228615.1). Lineage (GTDB taxonomy): Bacteria > Actinomycetota > Acidimicrobiia > IMCC26256 > PALSA-610 > F1-120-MAGs023. The sequence goes on from JBBRPC010000252.1 coordinate 3,435, forward strand.
AACCATGCCGTCGCATAGCCCTGACCGCCAACCCACGGTTCGCCTGGTTCTGACAGGTAACCGGTGCCATCGATGCTCACAGTTTGGCTGCCGCCAACGGCCATTGGTCCAACATTGATGGCGCCCGCGAACGCGTCGGGCCCAGCAACGGACCCTTCGATGAACTGCACGGTGCCGGTCGTGCCGTGACCCTGTTGTGTAAATACATGGACCCGATAGGTCGACCCGGCCGTCACTGAAAACACAGCAGATCTTCCTGACCATTGCACCAACGTTGTTAACGCACCCAACGCGCTGCCGCGATACACACCAATCCACGACTGCCCACCCGAATCCGCATAGCCAGACGTTTGCAACCGAATCGATTGGTCGACTGCAGGTGAATAGGCGAACCAGGCAGTCGCGTAACCTTGACCTCCAACCCACGGCTCGCCCGTCTCGGTGGTATACCCCGTGCCATCCACGTTGACTGTCGTGATCGCTGCGGTTGCCAATGGCGGCACCACTGTTGCATTTGCGAACTGGTCGGAACCACCGTTGATTGTTGCTCGCGGCCCTGTAGTAGTGGTCGTCCCTATCGGCGCTTGCGTTGTTGTCGCGCCCGATGCGGCGATGCAGACACCTAACGGCGTCATGGTGTACGTCGTACCCGAAACCGCAAAGTCGTTCAGAACGGACGCCTGCGACAGCATCCCGCCGCTGACAAGCGCGGCTTGGTTCGTTGGCAAAGCACCATTATTTGCCTTGTACGTTTCAACCGCCAACCGAACAGTGCGAGCATCTTCGGCGCATGCCGCGCCTTGTCCGCGGTCGCTGATGCCGCCGACCGAAAAGACAACGACGCTGCTCAACACTCCAAGCACGCTGATGACAATGAGCAGTTCTGCCAGAGTGAATCCAGCTCGGTTACGAACTGGGCCGCGCGATACGACAACCTGGTGCACCTCACTTCATCGGCCGGATCTGCCGACTGATAAGCACAAGCCCGACAGGGGTTGTGCAGCGACCTGCCGTCAGTCGAGCCAGGCAGGAGCCCGATCGAGCAGGTAGCGACTCACGCTGAGACAGCGTTCCAGCATTTCGCACGGCACTTCATCACCTGTGCGGATCTTGACCAGCGACACTCGTTGGTGTGCAACGATCCGCAACGTGCGTTCCGGGGCATCGGTCGCGCTCGGGAACGAGTCGGTCGCCGACACTTCTAACGGCAGATCGGGGCCGCCCACTCCGGCCAATTCGGTTGCGAGCACCAACAGATCCGGGCCCTTCGGCAACGGTGGAAGGGCCCACGTGAAGTTCAGCGGGAAGAAGTATTCATCATTTGGTTCTTCGTCTTCAGGCAAGCCGATGAAGACGTCCTCGAACCCTAAGAGCACTCGGGGTTCAATCTCAAGAGCGAGATACAGATCTACGGGTCCCTCGCACCCTTCCTCGGGGTGCAAATCGACCTCCCACGTCTGGCGGAGCGAATACGACTCGACGAAATGCCGCTCGTCGTGCACATGGAAGCCATGCTCGACGGCATGATCTTTGAGATCTGCAACAAATCCCGCGATATCGATAACGGCCACGCCAAGCTCCTTTCGACTACACGGTACCGAAGGCTGCGTGCAACGCTTGCACGACATGATCGAACCCTTGGCGGCCACCACGCAATACACCGGGCATGCCGACAAAACCATGAATCATTCCGGGGTATTGCATTGCCTCCACCGCCACGCCAGCGTCGCGCAGCGCGGCGGCGTAGTCGTTCCCCTCATCGCGCAACGGATCAAACTCTGCGGTGATCACAAGTGCTGGCGCCACACCGTCGAGATTCTCAGAGCGCAGCGGCGATACCGAAGGTTGCGTTGGGTCTGCGCCCTTGGTGTACGACGCGAAAAAATATTCCATGCTCGATTTTTCGAGGAAGTAGCCGGTGCCGTTTTCTGCATACGACGCACGATTCAGATCGCAGTCGACCACGGGATACAGCAATACTTGAAGGCACAGCGCAGGACCGCGTTGATCTTTGGCTCGCAACGCGACCACAGCACTCAGATTTCCACCGGCACTATCGCCGCCAACCGCGATCCGGTGCGGATCAGCGTTGAATTCCGCCGCATGTTCGGCGACCCACTGCAGGCCAGCCCAAGCATCGTCGCTCGCTGCCGGGTGCGGATGTTCTGGAGCGAGGCGATAGTCGA
>JBBRPC010000253.1:0-5611 GCA_038228615.1 Acidimicrobiia bacterium
CAAACCCACAAACGCGACGACCAAACCCAGCAGCGCGCCGGTGTCTTCGAGGAGTACGACTGGCAATTCAGGGCTCTTCGAATGTCGAATGAACGCCATCAAGGATCGACCACGCAGTTGAGGTTTCGTCTCAGCCCACGCGGTACGAAAGGAATAGCCTTCGAGCATCATTGCAACACCAAGCACGCCGATAGCCCATCCCGGCGCGTCGAGCGCGTGCGGGTGCAACAATTTTTCAACGCCTTCGTAGATCGCGAACAGCCCGCCGAGGGAGAACAGCACCAGCGCGACAACAAACGCCCAGAAATACCGAGACATGCTGTAGCCAAACGGATGCGACTCGTCGGGTGGACGGCTCGCCCGTTTGGTACCGAGCATCAGTAGCCCTTGGTTGCCCGTATCCGCGAGCGAGTGGATCGCCTCGGCAAGCATCGAAGCTGCGCCGGTGAAGAAAAAGGCCACAAACTTTGACAGCGCGATTGCAAGATTGGCAAAGAACGCAGCAACAATCGCTTTCTTCGAACCTTCATGCACGAGGGCGCAGGCTATCCGGCGTGGAGCAATACACCTTCGTGCATCAGCAGCCACCGTTTGATCGCGAGGCTCGCTGCTTCGCCGTCATTCGTACCGCCATAACCGCCGAGTTTGCCACCCGCAGCCACGACGCGGTGGCACGGCACCATAAACGGTATTGGATTGTGCGCCATGGTGGTTCCTACGGCACGCGCCGCGCGGGGACTTCCTGCCATCGCCGCGAGTTCACCGTAAGAAACGGTTTCGCCCCACCCGACGTCGCGCGTGAGCGTTTCGAGTACCGATCGAGCAAAGGGACCGGCGACGTCGTTCAAATCGATGTCGCATTCGAAGTGTCGACGTCCACCAACAAACCACTCGTCGAGTTCCCGCGCGACACTACGAACACGACCTGGAACTGCACCTCTGAGCACGGTCTCGGCATGCTCGTCGGAGAACGCAATCGCGCGAACGCCCAGCGCCCCAACGACAATCGTGACCGGGCCGATTGGCGTTGTCTGGCGCCACCAGGTCGCCGCGGTCATGCCGACTCCACCTCGACGCGAGCGTCGTTGAAACACGCCCCACCGGCGAGATCGCTCAACGTATCCGGCACTAGAGCGTTGGCGGTCAATCCACCTTCGTATGAACGACACCATGCACCCTTAGGCATCACAGCAACTCCCATTTGCAAGTCGGAGTCGAAACGTACCGTGGTGGCAACCGACGCCAGATCGTTCATCACACACACGCGTTGCGCATCGCTCAAACCACGGGCGACGGCGTCCTCGGGATGCATCCGTATCGCAGGGTCGACGTCCTGAAATTCGCCGAACATCGAATTGATTGTTTTCGGTGACGCCGGCGTGAGCAATACGAGCGGATATTTACTTTCGAGCGGGACAAACCTTGGTACTCCAATGTCGGGAAGCTGTGCGAGGCGTACCTTTCCGCCCGGATAGCTCGGAAAGGTGTCGACGAACTGCACCGACGTTCCCTCCGCTCGCAGCGTGCGAGTCAACAAACCACCGTCATGCACACTCGCAGCGATCACCGCCGAGGGCTCAGGATCAAACTCCTCACGAGGTTCACCCAGCTCCATGGCAAGAAGTGACGACACCTCGTTGTCAGATCTGCTCTCGCCGACGCGCTGGATCACCGGTGTGATTTCTTGCAACATGAATGATCCATACGACGTTGCAACATCGTGGGTTTCGAAATGCGTCGTTGCAGGCAATACCACATCGGCGTATCGGGTCGTGTCGGTGAGTACCTGATCGTGCACAACCGTAAACAGGTCGTCGCGTTGGAGCCCACGCAACACGCCGACCTGATCAGGACTCGTTGCAGCAAGGTTCGAGCCTTGTACGAACAGCACCTTGATCGGAGGGTCAAGGGTGGTGTCGCACAAACTCGCCCCAAATGTGTTCATGTTGAAATGTCGAGGCTTCACCGCGTGTCGACGACGGTCGTTTTCGGTCCACGGGATCGCAACAGGAGCGGCTTCCGAAAGGCTGCTGACGATCCCGCTCCCCCGTCGTCCGAAGTGGCCTGCGAGCACCGGAAGCGCGAATACCGCAGCACACGCAGAACCTCCATTGCGATTGCGTTCGATACCCCAACCGACCCGATACAGCACCGTGCGGGCGTTCACAAGCGTCGTCACGAAATTGTTGATCGCCTCGATCGATATGCCAGTGATACTGGCCGCGGTTTCCAAGGTGTACGACTCTGCAGCCGCAAGAAATTCGGCGACGCCTTCAGCATGGTCCGCGAGAAACTCCGTCGCCAACGCGTCGCGCTCACGTAGCTCTCGTGCAACGGCGAGGGCAAGGACGACATCAGTCCCGGGTTTCACCGCCAGGTGCTGATCCGCGCGTTTGGCCATCGCCGTCCGTCGCGGATCGACGACGATCACAGTTGTACCCCGGTCGCGGTGAGCGCGCGTGACCAACGGCGCGAAATGCACGTTGGCAACTGTGGGATTCGCGCCCCACACCACGACCACGTCACTGAACGCAACGTCGCTCGGGTCGGATGACAGCATCGAGCCGAAGAGCGACGCATACGCAACCGCATGGGTCGCAGCGCAGATCGTCGGATCGACAACCGACGCACCGACTCTGCGCCACAAACGCCTCCCCAACATCTGTTGGGTTGTCGGCGCAGAAGAACCGTAGAGATACGGCACGATGGCCTGAGCACCGTGCTGGTCAACTGTGGCGCGGAGCTGGCGACCAACCAATTCCAATGCTTCTGACCACGATGCCGACCGAAACTCACCAGCACCTTTCAACCCGGTGCGAACGAGGGGGGTCATGACACGTTCCGGTGCGTAGACACGCCGATCGTGGTGTTTGACCTTCTGGCAGATCCAGCCGTCGGTCAGTTCATGACCCGGCCCGGCATCGATCGCGACGATGCGGGCCGTGTTGGTCTCGGCCAGCTCGCCCACATCGACGGTCACGCTCAGTGAACACGCATCAGGACAGTCAAGCGGGCAGGCAGTCGTACGTTCCTCGATCACCGCGACATTCTCGCGCTCGGGTTATGGCACTGCCCAGAATTGGCCAAGAGCTGGTTCTTGGCCTCAATGGGTGTGGTTCGCGCGCCGACTCAACAACAATGCGCTTGCCAATCCATCAGATCCGGTCGAGAGGTGCTGGCTGGGTCGCCGTCGCGTCGTGCGGCCTTGTTGCGACACTCGCGTTCCTCGCAACGACGCCGTTCCAGGGCTCGGATGGTCGAACTGCCAGTACGAATGCTTTCGGGACTGCCAGGAATGCTCAGCGTGGACTCGAGGCGCCAACCGTCGCGTCATCGATGTCCGGCGCACATACCTCAACGCGTGCGATTCCCAAACGATCCACGACGACCACAGACGCACGTCCACCGAAGAGCAGTGTCACCGATCACGCTCACGGTGGGTCGGGGCACGCCGCGCAAATGCCGACAGATTCAAGCCACACCCCCGACACCATCGCATCGTCCGGAATTCCCTCGACAGTTCCCACCGTGATCCAAGGCGGCAGTACGCACGGAGGTGTGTACTGCAATGGATGGATTACGCGGATCGCGCCACCGTCACACTTAACGATTTACGATGCCACACACGGTCGCACACCCACGATTGGCGACTGCGCGAACGCTCACGCGTTTTACGGCGCGGTGGTGACGGCAAACTCGAAATACGGCGACATCAACGTCGCGATCGCAAACAACTTCCGACCAGGGGGCGATCCAGCCGGCCAATATGCACAGCACTACGTCAATTGGAACAAGACTCCCGGCGTTGCGGATCCCAACAATCCCGAAGGTCTCGTGTACCACTTCGACGCCGCGGGTCACGCCACGTTGCTCGGTATCTACTTCTTCGAGACGACAAGTCCGCTCGTGCAGCCAGCAGGACCGCTCACGGTGTGGCATTCGCACATGCCAACATCAGCTCGGATGCTGCACGTTTGGACATTCCCAGGGTGCCGCGACCCGTTTGCGTTCATGATCTCCGGCGCTATGTAGCTACTCAATCAATCCGAGTGCGCGAACAGCATCACGTTCTTCGCGGAGTTCCGCGACGGACGCGGCGATGCGGTCACCAGCGAAATCGTTGATCTCGAGACCTTGCACAATCGACCACGCACCGTTGCTCGTCGTGATCGGAAACGATGAAATAAGACCTTCATCAGCTCCGTACGAACCGTCGGAACACACGCCCATGCTGACCCAGTCGCCAGGCGGCGTTCCCAATGCCCAATCGTGCACGTGATCAATCGCGGCGTTCGCCGCGCTCGCGGCGCTGCTCAGACCACGTGCCTTGATGATCGCAGCGCCACGTTGCTGCACCGTTGGGATGAACTCAGTTTCGTACCACGCATGGTCGTTGACGAGTTCGTACGCGTTCTTCGCGGTGACGTGCGCGTGGTAAATGTCGGGGAATTGCGAAGCCGAGTGATTGCCCCAAATCGTCATATTCGTAATGTCGTTCACCGTCGACACAGTCTTTTGAGCGAGCTGCGCCATAGCTCGATTGTGGTCGAGGCGAGTCATGGCGGTAAAACGCGAGTTGTCGATCTCCGGAGCGTTATTCATCGCAATCAAACAGTTCGTGTTAGCTGGATTGCCAACCACGAGCACCCGGATGTCGGCGTCTGCGCCGGCGCTCAGTGCCTTTCCTTGCGTCGTAAAAATACCGCCGTTGATCTTCAGTAAGTCGCTGCGTTCCATCCCGTCTTTGCGGGGTACCGAACCAACCAGCAAGGCGTAGTTCACGCCTTCGAATGCCTGATAGGGATCGTCGGTTGCCACGATCCCACTCAGCAACGGAAAGGCGCAGTCATCGAGTTCCATCGCGACCCCACCCAGGGCACCTATGGCCTGAGGGATTTCCAGTAAGTGGAGAATCACCGGCTGATCGGGGCCGAGCATCGCACCACTCGCAATGCGGAACAGCAAGCTGTAACCAATCTGGCCTGCGGCACCAGTGACCGCGACACGAACGGGAGCTTTCATCAGCTGACTACCTCACATCTGGAAACGGACGGACACGCGGAACACTTGCAGCAGGCGAACCCTTCGTTCGAGTCGTGTCCAACGATGACAAATCGAAATTACTCTCCGGCCGCGAACTCCGCCGAAGCGGCTTCATCGTGGTCGAGTTCGCTGAGCAGCAACTCGCGGGCCTCACTCAGCTCGGCAATGCGGTCGGCAGCGGCGACGCCAGACCCACCACTGTCGGGATGGGCATCGCGCAACAGCCGACGAAACCGGCGATTGACATCGTCGCGATCCAGTGGCGAATGTGGTTGACAGTCAAGAATTCCCATGGCCCAGCGTCGTTCCGACGCGATCCCGTCCCAACGCGTTTCGCCTACCGGCTTACCCCGTTTCCAGGTGACACCTGGAGCCCATGGAATTTCGGGAGGTATCCCTTCGACGAGCCTTCGAATCAGCACACCGCGCGGATATCGAAATCTCCCAGATACCGCTTGCGATATGGCGAGCAGCGCTGCCACGCGCGGGGTCGGCGGCAAGGCCGACGCGGCCATGATCGCACCAACGATCTGCGGCGAGGCCGCGCCGTGCACATCGAGCTCGACCA
>JBBRPC010000254.1:0-5577 GCA_038228615.1 Acidimicrobiia bacterium
ATCCGCGAAGCGTTCGACCTCGGCCCCGCACCACTCAAACTCAGAGTCCGTCGCCGCACGCACTAATTTTGGCCTGCTTCGCCCGGCCTGGCGAGTGGCTCGTCACCGACTCGCTCGCTTCGCTCGCCTCGGATTCCTCTGCCACCGCGTGATGTGCCACCGACTCGCTCGCTTCGCTCGCCTCGGATTCCTCTGCCACCGCGTGACGCGTCACCGACTCGCTCTCTTCGGATTCCGACTCGGCCCCGCGGTGTTGTGTCCAGAGGCCCTCAGGATCGGCTTGAAACGTCCGAGAAAAGGGGATGGTGTCACATCGCGCGCGGGTTGGGCCATTTGACCTAGTTACGTGCTCCCGGCGAAATGCGACAATCACCAGCAATTCGCGCGCGTTCGAACGGTGGAAACGATGAAGCTTCACAACACTCGTCACAATGCAGGTCCCAGGCGATCAACCGCCAGGACCAGTCGCGGCGCGGCCCTCGTTGAGGCGGCGATCGTCACCCCAATGCTGCTGATGCTGGTGTTCGGCATCGTCGAGTTCGGTTTCATCTTCAAAGACACGCTCACGCTGGCGAATGCGTCGCGTGCTGGCGCCCGTCAAGCGAGCGCCGCGACCACTGATCCTTCTGCTGACTGGTTTGTACTCCAGGCCGTAGCCGGTGCGAGTGGCGCGCTGACCCAAGTGCAACAAGTGATCGTGTTCAAAGCGACCAGTCCTACCGGCACTGTGCCCTCCGCTTGTTTAACGAGTGCGCAGCCGGGACTCTGCAATGTCTACAACCAAACCGACCTGTCAATTACTCAGGCGACGTTCCTCGCGCCTGGATATACCAAGGACGACGCGTGGCCGTCGCTGACGCGCCAAACGAGTATCGCCGCTGTGGGTGGCCCCGACTACCTCGGCGTGTATGTCACGGCGCAGCACACGTCGGTGTTGAACCTCGTCGTGCCGAGCCGCACGTTGCATGATTCAGTTGTCATGCGCCTGGAGCCCACGCGATGAAGCTCGTTCCTGCGAAACGTCGCCGAGAGGAGGGTGGCTACGTCCTCGTGCTGATCGCCGGTTCGATGTCGGTGCTGCTTGCGATCGCGGGCTTCTCCGTCGACCTCGGTTATTGGTATCGCGAAGCGACGCGTATGCAAACTGCCGTCGATGCCGCCGCGCTGGCAGGGGTCGTCTACATGCCGGGGAACTTCTCAAAGGCGCAGAACACTGCATTGAAAGTCATGGCGAAGAACAGCTTCCCCGATGGCGTCGGTGGCGTGAGCGTGACGGTGACGTCAGTGCCAGGCAACAGCCGTCGCTTGAAGGTGTGCGCGGTTGATACGCAGGTTGAGCAGTTCTTCACGAAGGTTGTTGGTGCAAATCCGCGCGTCGCGAAATGCTCGACCGGAGAGTACGTCTTGCCGGTGGCGATGGGCAGTCCGTTGAACGAGATGGATCAGACCACGCTCGGCGTTTGGCCAGCAGTCAACGGTTACTGTTCGGCCGCTGAAGATGGCGACGAGATCCTGTCGGCATCTGATGGCATGTTCCCAGATCACACGTGGGGGACGTATACGGGCTGCAGACCTGGGAGTTTCGGCGGCCCGCACGACGACAACCCTTCGTATGACGCGGCAGGGTATAACTACATCGTCGACGTCAAGAGCGCGTCGGCTACGAAGATCGATGTCTATGACGGTGAATGGAGCGGCGCGAGTTCGATCGACGGCAATCAAGGGAACGGGACCACCTTGGTGAACACGATCTATAGCGTTTCCTGGGACGCCGGCACTCCGCTCGATACCTCGGATGACGTTGTGATGCCTGGGTCGCCGTTGAACGTCACCAGTGGCAATGCGGCATATCTCTCGCAGTGGAAGACGATCGCTACCGCCAACGCACCGGGGAGGTACACGGTGAACATCACCGTGTCGACGAATCCCGAGTCGCACGGATCCAATTCGTTCGGGTTGCGGGCGTATTCTGGAGCGTTTTCGCTCTGCACCGCCGACGCCACCGACCTCACACCCGGGTTATACAGCGCGTCATGCCCGCAGGTGTATGGCCAAACGCACCTTGGCGTGAATGCGCAGGTGTCGAGTTCCACGGCAGTATTTAGCTTGGCCAGCGTCGATGCGATCTATGCGGGTCGCCAGATGACGATCGGCCTGTTCGATCCCGGTGAAGGTGGCAACACGATCGAGGTCCTCGATCCCACAGGAACACCTGTGCATTTCACGTGGGAGACCACCGACGATCTGCCGACGAGAGCAGGTGCGACGTATTTCTCTGGGAGTGGCAAGTCGCTCGATGTGAGCGGCACGGTGAATCCGTTGCCGACGGGCCGACGTAACCCATATACCTTCAACGACCGCAAAGTCGAACTTCTGGTCAATCTGCCTGCCGACTTCTCGGTGTACGGCGGCAAGACGTGGTGGAAGCTGCGGTACAAATTCGGTGGCGGTTCGGTCGGTGACCGCACCACATGGGATGTCGGCATTACCGGCGAACCTGTGCATCTCGTGCTTGGCGGCTGATAGTCCGTTAGCGTGCGGCTCGATGAGCGACGTAGTGATTACCGCTGAACTCAGCGCGAACGAGGCGGCAAATTTGCGTCGCTTCGGATGTACCGTCGCCGATAGCGTTGTGCAGTTGTACGAACGTTCGGCAACGGCACGTTCGCGTGGCGAGACGGTGCTCGTCGTGGTGTACGACGTCGGCGCTGTCGAGGTCGAGCGGGTTGCGCAGCTCAGCGGGGCACTGATCGATGCGGGCGCTGACCGACTGCAATACCGTGACGTCGACGATGTCGCGTCGCTACGTGCCGCGCTTGCCGTCGCCCGCATTGGTGACGCAAGAATCGACATGTACTGATGTCGTATCCCGTCGAGATCGGCATTATCGTTCCACAACTCCAATTCTCATACGACGAGATGCTCCACCGGGCGCGCACGATTGAAGCACTCGGTTTGCATTCGATGTGGATCTACGATCATCTTTACGCCCCGATGATGTCGAATACCCCAGCGTTTGAAGGGTGGACGCTCGCAACGGCATTGCTCGCGAATACGACAACATTGCGTGTTGGGCACCTCGTGCTCTGCAACAACTTCCGTAATCCTGCGGTGCTGGCGAAGATGGCCACGACACTCGACGTGATCTCCAATGGCCGGCTCGAGTTCGGCATCGGGAGTGGGAGCTACGAACAAGAACATGTCGAAGCTGGCTTGCAATGGGGCAACTTCGCGCAACGCAGTGCACGACTTGACGAATCGCTTGCCGTGATCACCTCCATGTTCGAACACGAACGGACCACGTTTGCAGGCGAGCACTATCAGGTCACCGACCTTGCGAATCTTCCGCAACCTGTGCAACGGCCGCGACCGCCGATCCACGTCGGTGGGGCAGGGGAGCGTTACACCCTTCCGCTCGTCGCTCGGTATGCAGATGTGTGGAACGTACCGACCTATGCGCTGCACGACTTCGAACACAAACGCGATGTGCTCGAGACCTGCTGCCGTTCCGTCGACCGCGATCCGAACGAATTACGTATCGCATTTGAGACCGTCTTGGTGACGGGCCGAACTGTCGACGACGTGGCCGAAAATTTGCCGAAAGCCCAACGGCGATTCGGTTCCGAGAGCTGGGGACTCGAGGCTGGTGGATGCATCGGCACGCCCGACCAAATCATTGATCGCATGCATACATTGATCGCACAAGGCGTCAGTTTGTTCACGTTCTTTCTTCACGACCGCGCCAGCGACGCGACGTTGCAGCTCATCGCCGAGGAAATCATGCCTGCGTTTTCGGATGTCCGTGTCGGCGGTGATTGACTCCGTCTGTGCCTTGGTGCCCGGCGTGTTCGAAATACCTCACCCCCACGTCGATGCAAGCCGACGGGACCTGCCCCTTCTGTAAACAGATCGTCGACTACACCCGCAACGCCAAGGTCGTCGCGGCCCGCGAACGCGGCGAGGAAATCGAAGCCGAGGTTGCCGTCCCCTGGCACCTCAAGCTGTTGCTCGCTTCGAGCGCGGTCTACTTGGGGTGGCGGGCTGTGCAAGGCGTTGAGTGGATCATCGGTCGGTTCTAGCGCAGCAGCGTCTTGTAGAGTGCGACGTTCCTCGGCGACGAGGTAGCGGGCTGTAGCGCAGCTTGGTTAGCGCGCTTGACTGGGGGTCAAGAGGTCCCGGGTTCGAATCCCGGCAGCCCGACCACAAAAGTCCAGGTCAGAGCCGGTGCGCAGAGCACCGGCTTTTTCATTTCCCACCCATGTATGCAAACGGTATGCTTTTTTCTGACGAGGTTGTATGGCGCTGCAGTATGTCGGTGTCGCGTCTCGGTAATGCGTCGGTGAAAGGTGGGCCTGATGGCAACGGTGTTCAGCAGCGAACCGGAAGTGCAAAAGCAGCGCGGCAAATGGTCGGTGCGCGTGTAGGGGTACGACTCCGCAACAGGGAGACGGCGCGTGCGACAACTCGGCACGATCGACACGAAGAAAGCTGCGGTCGCGCACTCGCGGTTGTTCGTGGAGGGGCGCGTTGGCGGGGCTGACGAGACAGTTGGCGACTTCCTGACTGAAGCATGGCTGCCGTCGAAAGAGGGGCGGGTTGAGCCTTCGACGCTGGAGCAATACCGCTGGGCGGTGAACGGTCATGTGATTCCGTTGATCGGCTCGGTGCGGCTCCGCGATTTCACGCCTGAGCTCGCCGATCGTTGGGTGCGCGACTTGTGTGCGGTGCCCGAAGATGGCGGCAAGGCTCGTTTGGGTGCGACCTCAACTCGGACGGTTCGCAAGGTGTTGTCGATGGCGTTGGAAGAAGCAGTCGAGCGTGGACGTATTCCGCGCAATCCGGTGCTGCGAACGCGGCCGCCGAAACCAGTTCGCCAAACCAGCAAACTCGGTTGGACCTTGGTGGAAGCAAAGACGTTTCTCGTAGCGATCGCGGATCACCGTTTGTACGCGGCGTTTCAGTTGTGTTTGGTCACCGGAATGCGGCGCGGCGAAGTGCTTGCGTTGCGCTGGGAAGATGTTGATTTTGAGTTGCGTGAGGTGCACATCGTGCAGCAGCTCACCGTTGAACGCGGCGTGCCGGTGATCAAGCAGCTCAAGACTGAGTCAAGCGATCGAGTTGTGGCGATCGGGGAGACGACGGCTTCGGTGTTGGCGCGCCATCGCGAGCTGCAGTGCGGTGAAGCGGAGTACGCGGATGAAGCGTGGGAAGACACCGGGCTTGTGTTCACGACGGCGTTGGGTAACTTGATTGATCCCAACAATTTCCGTCGGCTGATGAACGACTTGATCGTGAAAGCGGGAGTGCCGCGGATCACGCCGAAGGGGTTGCGGCATACCGCGCAGTCGGTGGGGCGAGTGGTGGTGGGCGACGACAAGGTGATGCAAGAACGCCTCGGCCACTCCGACGTCGAGATCACGCTCAACACCTACACGCACACCGTCACCGAACAACACCGCAAAGCCGGCGAACAACTCGACGAAATCTTCCGGATCTAGGCGTCAGATACAACCAGCGCGGTACGGGATACCTTTTGCGGATGTTCCGCGCGTCGACTTCGGGGTCCGGAAGGCGACG
>JBBRPC010000255.1:0-5529 GCA_038228615.1 Acidimicrobiia bacterium
CGCGAGATTGTTTGGTCGGGCTTCAGTGCTGGCCAATGTCGGCTTCGGGCTCCGCGCTCGGGGCGTGTCGCGAGTCGAGGCCGCCCGACGAGGCCGCGACTGGCTCGAACGGTTTGAGATCGCCGACCTCAGCGCCACGCGCTCCGATCGCCTCTCAGGTGGTCAAGCACAACGTGTTGCCCTCGCACGGGCGTTCGCGACTGAGCCGGCGATCTTGCTGCTCGATGAACCATTCAGCGCGCTGGATATCGCGACCCGCACTCGAACGCGCTCCTTGTTGCGCGCGCTCCTGCGGGAACGAATCGGTGTGAGGCTGTTGGTCACGCATGACCCATTTGAAGCGCTTGCCATTGCCGATCGCATCGTCGTGCTCGAAGACGGCGCGGTCGTACAACAAGGAACAGTTGACGAAATACGTGCGCGACCCCGCAGCCGGTACATTGCGGAGTTCATCGGCCTCAACGTGCTGTTCGGGGTTGTGAACGCAGGTTTGTTCGTATCGAACCCCGGACCAGAATTGGTCGTCGCCGACATCGCGATGCGAGGATCCGCGATCGCGACGATTGCCCCGAATGCCATCTCGATGCACAGAACAGTGCCGGACACAAGCGCGCGCAATTGTTGGCCGGTTGTCGTCGTCGAAATCTACGACGCGGGAGATGCAAGGATGCGCGTCGTCGTGGATGGCCCGATCCCGCTGACGGTGGAAATCACCGCGGCAGCAGCGTTGTCACTGGAATTGCAGCAAGGAACGCGGTGCTGGGTGAGTGTCAAGGCAACTGAGATCGTGATTTCTGAGCTGTAATCGGTGCCAAAGTTGCGTACGCGACGCCTGTCACGCGATGCTGGGCCGTGATGAACTCGAATCGCAAGGTGAATATTCATTGGTCGGTGATCACGCTTGCGTGCTCGATGCTGCTGTTCGTCGCGTGTGGGCAAAGCAGTCGCCAAGCGGCAGTTCCACCCGCTACCACCTCGACCGCGGCCGCCACTACCACCACGGCCTCGTCGGAAGATCTCAACGCAACACCGGCGACCTTTGTCAATATTCACAAAGGAACACATGTCCGGTTTTTCTTTGTGACCAATCCCCTCGGTCATCTCGCTGCGTCGCTGAAGGTGGCACGATCGGCCGACGGAGGCGTCTATCCAGTTGGAACCATCATCCAGCTTGTTCCTCAGGAAGCCATGGTCAAGCGACGTAAGGGATTCAACCCCGCCGGCAACGACTGGGAATTCTTCTCACTCGATGTGACCGCGCATGGAACGACGATCTTGGCGCGCGGTAAGAATAACGTGATAAATCGCTTCAAAGGCAATTGTGCATCGTGCCACATGCTGGCCGCACCGAAGTGGGACATGATCTGCGAACAGAACCACGGTTGTGCGCCGCTACCGATTGGTCGCGATGTCATCAAGGTCATCCAGGACGCCGATCCCAGACCTATGTAACTGGCATACTGCACGGCAATGCGACTGAATCCTGTAGCCGAACCAATTGTCGATAGCAACGACGTGATCATCGCGTCGATGGCCGACGCGATGCCGCCACCGTTGTTGGCAGCCGTTGCGCATCTCACCGGAGAACTGTCGTTGCTCCGAGATGACTTGCGTTTCGACCCAACGAAACTGCTCGAGCCAAACGCGGGGTACAGCGAGGACCAACTCGAACTCGCTCGGAGCCTCGCCGCGGACGCGCTGATTCGTTTTCGCGACGCAGGCGCGAACGCCGTTCCCGAGCCAGACCATGCAACGTTGCTGCGGCTCATCGAGTTCGCGACTGGCGGGCCAGTACCCGAGGGATTCCTCGATCTACTCGTTGAGGAACTCGCACTCACCGGCGATGTGCGTGCCCCAGACTGGCGCGTCGATGAGATCGCTCGAGGGAAATCGTTTACGGTCGGCATTATCGGCGCCGGAATGTCGGGAATCGCCGTGGCTCATCGTCTGCAACAAGCTGGCGTGGGCATCGTGGTGTTCGAAAAGAACGCTGATGTCGGTGGGACCTGGTTCGCGAACCACTATCCGGGCTGCCGTGTGGATATCCCGAATCACTTCTACAGCTATTCCTTCGCGCAGACCACCGACTGGCCGCAGTTCTACTCAACACAGCAAGTGCTGTTGGACTACTTCCAGAGCGTCGCGGAGCAGTTCGGATTGCGAAAACACATCCGTTGCAATACCGAAGTGCTCGACGCGACATGGAGCGATGGTGCACATCAGTGGTCGGTACGTACACGCGGGGCCGATGGAGTCGAGAACACCACAACTGTTGATGCACTCGTGAGCGCTGTTGGTCAATTGAACCGACCGAAACTGCCTGATATCCCGGGGAGGGAGACGTTCGGCGGCCCATCATTTCATTCGGCGGAGTGGGATCACTCGGTCGACCTGGCCGGTAAACGCGTTGCAGTTATCGGTACCGGTGCGAGCGCCGCGCAGTTCATTCCGATCGTTGCCGACGAGGTGTCGCAACTCACCGTGTTCCAGCGCACGCCGCCGTGGTTACTTCCGGTCGACAACTATCAGAGTGACGTACCAGCGAGCAACAGGTGGTTGTTGCGCCACGTTCCGGCGTATATGCGTTGGGACCGTATGTGGATCATGTCTCGGACAAACGAGGGCTTGCTCCCACTGGCGGCAGTCGACCCATCCTGGCAGCCGAACGTTCGCAGCGTGAGTGCCATGAACGACATGCTCCGAGAGATGCTGACCATGTACTACCAACTTGCGTTCCCCGATCCTGAGCTGTTCGCAAAAGTGCTGCCGGCGTATCCCCCGATTGCGAAACGGGTCGTGCTCGACAACGGTTCGTTTCCTGCAGCGTTGGGGCGAGACAACGTCACCCTCACGACCGAACCCATCGTGTCGATCAATGGCAATGGAATCACGACCTCTGATGGTCAACAGCATGAATTCGATGTGATCATCTACGGCACCGGATTCGAGGCGTCGAAGTTCCTGACGCCAATGACGGTGGTTGGCAGCAATGGCATCGATCTGCACGAACGTTGGGGCGGCGACGCGCGCGCGTATCTCGGCATCACGGTGCCCGACTTTCCGAACCTGTTCTTGATGTATGGACCGAACACCAACATCGTGATCAACGGCAGCATCATCTACTTCTCGGAATGTGAAACGCATTATATCGTGGAGAGTGTTCGGATGTTGCTCGAGCGCAACGCGCACGCAATGAACTGTCGGCCCAAGGTGCACGATGCGTACAACGAATACATCGATACTGGGAATAAGCGCATGGCATGGGGTGTCAGCGATGTCAACAGCTGGTACAAAAACGAATTCGGTCGAGTTGCGCAAAACTGGCCATATTCATTGCATGAATTCTGGGAACAAACGCGAACGCCGAATACAGCCGACTATGAGTTGTCGTAAGTTGTGACGATGCAAACTGATATTCCGCGCTGGGATCTCGCGCCATTCTTCGACTCGGCGAATGATCGTGCCCTGCACGCTGGTCTTGAATCGATTTATGCACGCCTCGATCGTCTCAGCGCGCTCTACGAGCAGCACGGCGTGCGTGCAGTCGAGCCCAGGACCCCGACGCTGCAGGATTTTGCGACGATCGACCAGATCATCCGCGAGACCAACGAACTGCATGCCGAAATGCGACCCCTGAGCGCATTCCTCTACGGACTTGTCACCACCGATAGCCGCGACGATGATGCCGCATCGCTGACAGTCCAGTTGCAAACCCGGCTTGCGGGCTTGGGCCCGTTGTGGAAGCGCCTTGAGTCGTGGGTCGCGGCACTCGGAGTCGCGCCGCTGGTCGCAGGGAGCGTGGAAGCGGCCTCCCATATATTCGCGTTAGAACGTGCTGTCGAATTTGCCGACTTCCAAATGAGTGAGGCGGAAGAGACGCTTGTATCGGAGCTCGCGCCGAGCGGCGCGCTTGCTTGGCAACGACTTCACGGTGATATTTCGTCGCAGCTCATGGCCACTGTGCACGCCGACGACGGAACCTTCGAACTCATACCGGTCACCATGGCGCGCGGTCGCGCGACGGATCGCGATCCGAGTCGACGCCGCGCCGCATACGAAGCTGAGTTGCGTGCTTGGGAAGGCGCTGCGGTTCCTTTGGCTGCGGCGCTGAACGGCGCGAAGGGCGAGGTCGGAGTGTTGAACCGGCGCCGTGGGTACCCCGACGATCTTGAACCTGCGCTGCGTGGGAACAACGTCGACAGGGCGACCCTCGATGCAATGAACGCTGCGGTCGTTGCGTCGTTGCCAGATTTTCGACGGTACTTCCGCGCGAAAGCGCGGCTACTTGGCCACGAATCCGGACTTCCATGGTGGGATCTCTTCGCACCGGTGGGCCATTCCGACGACGTTGCGTGGGTCGATGCAACCGATCAAGTCTTGGGTGCCTTCCGAAGCTATTCACCGCACCTGGAACAGCTCGCGACGCGCGCATTCGCGCAGCGCTGGGTCGATGCTGAAATGCGCGAAGGGAAACGCGGTGGTGCGTATTGCGCGTCGTTCGGCGACGATGTGAGCCGAGTGATGATGAATTTCGATGGCAGTCATGAATCGGTTTCGACGCTGGCCCATGAGCTTGGCCACGCGTATCACAACGTCACGATGGCGCCACGCTCTTCGATCCAACGGCGAATGCCGATGGCACTCGCCGAAACGGCGTCGATCTTTTGCGAAACGCTCCTGTTTCAGTACGCGATCGCCGACGCCTCTGCCCCAGATGCACGTTTGGCGTTGCTCGACACCTATCTCGTAGGTGCGTCGCAGGTTGTCGTGGATATTCACAGCCGGTTCCTGTTCGAACGCGAGCTGTGCGAAAAGCGACGCACCACATCCCTCTCGGTGAAGGACCTCTGCGAAGAGATGCTCCACGCGCAAGACGTCGCGTATGGCGACGGGCTCGATACTCGGTATCGGCATCCGTATATGTGGGCCGTCAAGCCGCATTACTTCACCCCCTTCTACAACTGGCCGTATACGTTCGGTCTGTTGTTCGGGATTGGTCTGTATGCACGTTTTGTTGAGACACCCGAGTCGTTTCGTTCGGGATACGACGATCTGCTGAGTTCTGCTGGGATGGCGGATGCTGCCACTCTCGGAGCTCGCTTCAATATCGACGTGACTGATCAAGCCTTCTGGGCGTCGAGCCTTGCGGTGATCGTGGCCCACATCGACGACTTCGAACGACGAGCACAGCAGGCCTAGAGGATCCTCGACAGCCGGGCAGTTACAGTGGGGAACATGAAAGCAGCGGTGTACTACGAAACTGGCGGCCCTGAAGTTCTTCGCTACGAGGACGTCCCCGATCCGCAATGTGGTCCTGGCATGGTGCTCGTTGAGGTCGAGGCGATCAGCATTGAGGGTGGCGACACGCTCAATCGTCTTGGTGGCGATATGGCGACGGTCCCGCACATTGTGGGTTACCAATGTGCTGGCACAATTCGCGAGGTCGGCGACGGCGTCACCGATCGCCACATCGGTCAGCGAGTTGTGGCGACCATGATGTGGGGTTCGCACGCTGAACTCGTCGCAACC
>JBBRPC010000256.1:0-5454 GCA_038228615.1 Acidimicrobiia bacterium
CACACCGTCTTGGGCGTTACGGGTCGCGACACCGAGGCCGCTCACCTGTGCCCGAAGGGCTTGGCTGATCACAAGACCGGCCGCGTCGTCAGCAGCACGGTTGATACGAAAACCTGACGACAACTTCTCGAGGCTCTTGCTCAAACCGACGCTCGTCATGTTCAGGTTGCGGTAGGCGTTATACGCCGCAATGTTGTTGTTGATTTGCACGAGAGTGCTTCCTCCATGATGTGAGGTTCATCCGTCCTTGGAGAACCCGTCCTGTGATCGCCGATCGAATGAAAGGTGATCACGCAAAGTTTCGGACGCTATGAACCGAATCTGGAGTAAATCTTCGCGAAATCCTCCAGAGACGCCCCGCCGGGTCGACTATCGCACCGTGACCGTGGACCTGAGGTGTTTCGTGGCGAATTGGTCGGCGAATCCGGCAGAGATGTCGAGGTTGATCCGCGCAGCGCCACTATGAAACCCGCTGCGGCTCTCGAAGATCAATACGATTTTCAGGCTCGCGGGATCACAACTCATCGCCATGGCCCGAGTGGCCCGGACGAACGGATGCTGCTGTTCGATGACAGCATCAACTTCGCCAACCGATGACTGGCTGCATCGATACGTGACCGGTATCGAAATCGCCCTCGCATCGTGGCGCATCGCGCCAACCGACGGAATTGTCGCTTCGATGGTGATCGCGCTATGTGTCGTGGGGCGCGCCGCGCTTGCCACCACGGTGGTTGCAGCCGCGACAACACTCAACACCACGATTACCGACCGTGCACGCCCAAACCTGGGCGAGCGTTGCCCTGTTTGCGTACCGCGCCCGCGGATTTCATCCATTCGTTGCTCCCAACCTCACCAACGGCGTAGGCCACAACGCTACGAGTCACTGTGCGTGAGAGGGTGGATGGTCAGTTCGCAGCGTTGGCAACGGGCGCGCAACCCCGTCAGAGCGACTTCAACACTTCGCCGACCACCTCGACCATGTAACCGAGATCGTCGCTCGATAACGCGTGGTGTGCAGGCAACGACAGTGAACGTCGCGTGATCGCATCTGCATTCGGCAATCCGCCTGACGGTTCCCGCCGTTCGATGTTCGCGTATGCGGGATGTCGAAGAATGTTGCCACTCCACACCATGAACGTTGCTATACCGCGATCAGTCAGTTCCCGTTGCAATATCAAACGGTCCATGCCTTCGCTGAGTAAAAATGGATATCGCATCCACGTCGTTTCTGTATCCGGCGTGGTGCGCGGACGCGTCAATTTGTCGCGATGCACTTCCATCATTTCGTGAAGGGTGTCCCAGTTGTGTCGACGCCGACGGTTGTATTCGTTGAGTTTTTCGAGTTGCACGAGCGCGTACGCGGCACCGATCTCAGAAGGCTCGAAGTTATAGCCGATCATTTCGAACTGGAACGTCAAGTCATACGGAGTGCCGTCGGCAAGCGGCCCGTGGCGGTCCTGACTTCCCCGACGCGATCCGAACAGGTACGTCTCGGAACGTCGGCCCCACCGCCGCAGCATCACGCACCTGTCGTGCAAGTCTGCTGAATCGAACGCAACGAGTCCACCATTTCCAGCCGCAGTGATCGCGTGCCCGCGCGCGAAACTCGTGCACGAAATATCGGCTCGGGCTCCCGTGCGCGCACCCCGTTGCCAAGAATCCAACACATCGCAACTGTCTTCAATCACCATAAGGTCGTGACGATCAGCGACAGCTCGAATGGCATCCCAATCGGGGCAGTTGCCAGCGAGATTCGGAATCAGCATCGCTTTTGTTCGCGGCCCGATCATGGCTTCGATACCTTCGGAATCGATCTGAAACGTTTCCGGATCAGAATCGACGAACACGGGCACCAGACCAGCGCGCACAATCGGGGCGAGATCGGTCCCGAACGTCACCGCGGCCGTCACGATTTCATCACCCGGTTGCAAATCCAATAGCTGCACCGCAAGTTCGAGCGCCGAGGATCCAGAGTTGACCATCACGCCGTGTTGCTTCGCGAGCAACACAGCGACTTGCGCTTCCAGCTCCGCAACGCGTGGGCCGATACTCAAATTCGACGTTCGCAATACCTCCACGACCGCAGCGATTTCTCGTTCGTCATGCACGGCGCCTGGATCAGGAAGCCGACGCCTGGGAATGGTCAATACAACATCCTTCGGTCTGCAATATGTTTCTCAGGCCAAGTATCTGCAATTGATGGCTCGCGACGCAATACCTGCGCTGGCGTGTCGCCATCAACCTGTACGAGTACACCGCGGAGGTATGAACAAATGAACTCGTCGCAGAATCCTGCTGCCATGATTGTGGAAGCCATCCGAGCGCGGCCTCTCGACGACGCGGTAGGGGTGATCGTCGTAGCGCTCGACGGTCACAGCGGCGCGGGCAAGACGACGCTCGCAGCGTCGATCGCTGAAATGCTCGATGTCGCTGTTATCCACGGCGATGACTTCTATCGGGACATGCAGGATGCCGAACGTGTCCAGCTATCCCCTCAGCAAGGCGTTGACCTCTACTTCGACTGGCAGCGGCTCCGAGCAGAAGCGGTGACCAAGCTCACGCGACGCGAGCGAGCGCAGTTCCGATGTTTCAATTGGGCGAAGGGCTACGGCCTGACGGACGCCGCCGTCACTGTCGAACCAAGCAACGTTGTCGTCCTTGAGGGCGTCTATTCAGCGAGGCCAGAATTCGATGATCTTGTTGACTTGAAAGTGTTGGTCGAAGTCGCGCAGGACGAGCGCGAAGTTCGCCGTTCCGAACGGGCTCGCACCGTGAGCCGCGATGACCCGCACACATGGGACGCACGATGGGACGCGGCCGAACGTTGGTACTTCGAGTCCGTCCGGCTTCGTGACGACTTCGACCTCATCGTTTCCGGCAATTCGACATGAGTTTCGGACTCTCAGAGTCGACTGTGTCTTCTTCTAAGCGCAGGGCGTGTATGGGTCGGCGTGGAGGGTGAGGTTCTTGGCGATCGCACTGCGACGCGCCGCGATCGCGTTCGGACAGAACCGTACCGGTGCGAGTGTGTATTCGACTTGGAAGACGGCCTTGCCGTGCGCAATCCATGAGTCGTAACCGCCGCATTCGTCGTACTGCTGGCACTGCTCATTCACGGCGAATTCAAACGAAGGCTCAAGCGCGCCGAGCTGCGCAATGTCGTTCTTGAGGCCCGCTGCAAGTCGGTGCGAGTGCGCGATGGTCGCGAGCGCGCGGTCGAACGTCAGTTGCTGCGCTGGACTTATGTGAAATCCCGACTCGTTGAACGCTCCGTCGACGTTGTCGAACTCGACAGCGTCGAAGTTCGCTCCACGGCATTTCGCGACACGCGCGTCGATGATCGGAGTCAACACGTCGAGCCGACGGATGTCGACCCATCGCTCTTTCGGCCACCCGTTCTGGGATCCAAGTAGGACGGTGGGATACGACCGGGCATCCGGGCGCCAGCTCTCCCACGTGCCGGCATCAACGTAACAAACAGCATGTGCACCGCGTGCGTGGATGGCAGCGACCGTCACCGCAGCTGGCGTGACACCATCGGCAGCGTAGAGATCGATGTCGAACACCTGGGGCTGGACCTGCGACACCGCATGCCAAGGAACGACAGAGATGGAAGTGTCTACCGACGGCTCAAGTTGATATTGCCAGCGCGCGCCAACCTGCGGTTTCCAACCATGAAACGACGTAGCACCCGAGACAACGGTCGTTCGCGATATGCCTTCGCGGACTTGTGGCGCGCTGCCACACCCGACAACCGCGAACGCGATCAAGATTGCAGCAGGCAGACGCACGAACGTCACCATAACTACTCAGCGACGCGGCTGCGGCGTCCGTTGGCACAGGCAACCGGAGCTGGATCTACCGCCGCGCTCGGGTCTTGCAAATGGCTGACAGACTGGCCAAAATGCATTTGTGGCCGGACGCATCGTGTGTTCTTTGTTGGCGCTTTGTCATTCCGCAGGGCGTAGTCGTTGACTGACGTTCCGGACCTAGGCCCCTTTTTTCATGGCACGAAGGCCGACCTCCAAGTAGGTGATCTGTTGACGGCCGGGTTCAGGTCGAACTACCGGCCCGAGATTGTGATGAACCACATCTATTTCACGGCACTGCGTGACGGGGCCGGACTCGCAGCAGAGATCGCCGGAGGCGACAACGCCCCGCGCGTGTACCTCGTGGAACCAACGGGAGTGTTCGAGGACGACCCCAACGTGACTGACAAAAAGTTCCCCGGCAACCCAACGCGGTCCTACCGGAGCAAAGCGCCGCTCAGAATTGTCGGTGAGGTCGTCGACTGGACCCGGCAAACTCCCGAGGCGCTGAAGGCATGGCGCGATCGACTGGCGGTTATGCGCGATGACGAAAACGCCGAGATCATCAACTGATCCCGGCACAGCGGGAGTTCGCGAGGTCGTATGCCGGAGCTGCCCATCGGTACTTGTAGAACGAGCGCGGACGGGCAATCGGAGCGGAGCCTCAGAATCGAAGTGCGCGTGGAATTCACTTGCAGCATCGATTCGGATCACCGAAACTGGGCGCCATGTTTCCGACGGTGCGTCGTATCCGAAGTGATGAGGCCGAGGTACTTCGTGCTGTCCGGCTCGCGGCACTCGAAGAGTCGCCGACGGCCTTCGGCTCGTCGTTCACAGATGAGGTCACAAGGACTGGTGCTGATTGGCTGGAGAGGGCTCGCCTCGGCGCACTGGGTGTCGATCGGGTGACGTTCTTCGCCGTCGTGGATGGCGACGTGGTTGGTCTCGGCGGTGGCTATCGTTCCGACCCGAACGGTTCCGACGTGGAGCTGGTGTCGATGTGGACTTCGCCAGGGGCGAGGCGATCAGGGGCGGGTCGCGCGCTAGTGAGCGTTGTCATCGAGTGGGCGCGGGAGGTTCCTGCAACACAGCTGTGTCTATGGGTCACGCGGGGCAATGAGCCAGCGCAACGGTTGTACGAGTCGATGGGTTTCCATACGACCGGCGACCATCAGCCGCTTCCTTCCGATCCCTGCAAAGACGAGATCCGCATGGCGCTGGTGCTGTAGCAGGCTGCACGCGCAACTGCGGCTCGGGTACTTGTATAACGAGCGCGGACGGAAGCCTGTTTGTGTCAAGTGATTGTTTTTGGGCGCGTTCGGGTCTGCTTCTGGCATGACGAGGATGTCGGGTTCTAGGGTTCGGGTTGGTCCGGGAATGGCTGTTCCGAAGTGTCAGCGTTTCAGGGTTTTGCTGGCCGCGCTGGATACAGAGTCGCCCCTGATTGCCTTCCCGGGCCATCACAATTTCAATGTCGCGCGGCAGCAACGAGCTGTCGATAGACAGCGTCGCTGATACGTCGCTTCAAACAACGCAACGCTTCTTTTTTGGTTTTGCCTTCGGCTTGTTTACGGAGGTAGTAGACGCGGCCCGGCGTGTCATGACTGATCTGGCCGAGCGCCGCGACATACAACGCATGGTTCAA
>JBBRPC010000257.1:0-5451 GCA_038228615.1 Acidimicrobiia bacterium
CGCGTTCGTCGGTCTTGTTGCGGTTCGCGATTCCGCCGCACCGCGGAGCGACACTGCAGATACGTGCGATCGCCAAACGCTCGCTCAAAATTAGCGACGATCTCTACCAGGTCGGTTTTGATTTCGAACGTGTCACACCAACCCAAACGAGTCAGTTGAAAAACACGCTCGTATACCTGGGAAAAATCGCCGCGATAGCTCAACCAACCCCGACGAACCGAGCGAGTGCCGCGTAGCACCCTTCGATCTCTCGACCGTCGACATGCTCCTCGCGCGTATGCGCAAGTGTCGGATCACCCGGTCCGAAATTCACCGCTGGAATGCCGCGGTTTGCAAAACGCGCCACATCGGTCCAACCCAATTTCGGTCGTACGCCAAGGTCGAGCGTGCCGATGAACTGCGCGACTAACGGATTCATCAGATTCGGCGCTGCTGCAGGCGACACGTTCCGCACGATGATCTCGTCGGCACCGTCGAGGAGCGTGCGAAGTTGCGCCTCGGCATCGTCACCAGACCAACATGGAGCGAACCGGCGATTCACAACAATGCGACAGACGTCGGGCACGACGTTGTTCGCGACTCCCGCCTCGATCCGCACAATCTGCACAGACTCCCGAAACGCAAGCCCATCGACCGAGACGGTGCCGAGATCATGTTCGGCGATGCGCGCCAATACGGGCGCTGCACAATGAATCGCGTTCTTTCCCATCCACGGACGCGCCGTGTGGGCACGGGCCCCGTGAAAGACGGCTTCAAGGTGCAATGTCCCTTGGCAACCAGCTTCGACCCAGCCGCCTGTCGGTTCCATCAGAATTGCGAAATCGCCGCCGAGCAGCAGCGGATCGTGCTCGAACAGCGACCGAAGACCGTTGTGTTCCTCTGAAACCTCTTCGCCGTCGTACCAGCACAGCGTGATGTCAAAGTTGGGGTCTTCGTGTTGCAGCGTCTCGGCAAGACGCAACATCACCGCGAGGCCACCTTTCATGTCGGCTGTGCCGAGGCCATGCAGTACGTCGCCGTCGCGATGCGGTACTTCGTTGCCGTTCGGCGGCACCGTGTCGGTGTGTCCTCCAACGACAATACGTTGTGCCCGACCTAGATTCGTCCGCGCGACGACGTTGTTGCGAAAGCGCGTGATTTCCAACGTCGGCGCAAGCGTACGAAGCCGTCGCTCGATCGCATCGGTAATCGGCCCTTCATTGGGGAATACCGACGGGACCGCGCAGAGCGCCTCCGTCAGGCCAAACAGATCATCGGCGTCGATCTCGCGAACTGCGCGTAACTTCGCTTCCACTACGACACCACACCGTGCTCGCGCAGTAACTGATTCAGTTGCAGTTTGTCGTGTTCCTGTCCCTCCTCGAGATAGCGAAGAATTAATGCGCACGGCAGTCCGAAACTGCCACCAGAGAACTCCTTCATGCGCGTACCTTGCACGACGATCGCCCGTTCTGGGATATCGCCCCTGGCGACCTCTCGCCCCGTGTCGGCCTCGATCACCGGAGTGGTTTTGGTCAGAATAAGGCCGGCGCCGAGTTTGGCGCCCTGGCGAACACGCGCTCCATCAACAATCATGCAGCGACTTCCAACGAAGCAATCGTCTTCGACAACGACGGGTACAGCATTGGGCGGTTCGAGCACTCCACCGATTCCCACTCCGCCAGACAGGTGCACGTTCTTACCAATTTGTGCACAGCTCGCGACGGTCGCCCACGTATCGACCATGCTTCCTGAGTCGATGTACGCACCGATATTTACATAGCTCGGCATCAGCACCACACCCCGGGCGAGGTACGCGCCAAAACGTGCGCTCGCGCCGGGAACGACGCGTACGCCCGCCGTGACAAAATCAGGTTTTAACGGCAGCTTGTCGACGTATTGAAACGGACCGACTTCAAATGCCTGCATTTCGTTGACGCGAAACCACATGAGGATTGCGTGTTTCAACCATTCGTGGACGACAACCTCACCGTCGATCACCTCGGCGACGCGCACCTCACCCTTGTCAAGCATCGCGATGACGGTACGAACTGCGTCATAGGCCTGTGGCCGCACCAGAATTGTTTCAAAATCGGCGCCAGCTTCAAACAGCTTTGTCATCGTCGCAGCTAGGTCACTCATTGCTCTCCAATAGGTCACGTGTCGGGGAATCGGCTGGGGTCAGCGGGTCGCATGCGTCGAATCGTTCGAGCGCCCTGCGCAACGTCTCGTCGGATTGCACGAGGGCGATCCGTGCGAATGGGGTTCCCGCGACACCGAAGGTCTCTCCGGGTGCGATCAGCCATCCTGCCCGTGCGCAACGCATCGCGATCGCCAAACCGTCAGACACTGCGTCGTCGCTTCGCAACCAAAGATAGAACGGCATCGGGCCGCCCACGTGGTGCAGCCCATGGTGGGCGAGCCTCGCCAACACGAACTCGCGTCGTTGTTCATAACGGACGTGTTGGGCGCGGACGTGATCGTCGTCACCGAGCGCCGCGATTGCGCCAGCCTGCACAGGGGTCGCAACGATGAGTCCTGCCTCGCGCCGGATCTCGCTGAGTTGGGCGACGAGCTTGGCATCGCCGGCGTAAAAACCCGTCCGCATGCCAGCAAAATTCGATCGTTTCGACAAGCTGTGGAGCGCAAGCACACCGTGTGTGGCAACCTCGACAATCGAGTGGGCATCTCGAGCGAATTCCACATAGCACTCGTCGCTCACGACGAGTACACCGTGTTCCCGTCCCCACGCAGCAGCGCGCTCGAGGTACTCCAGCCCCGCGATCGCCCCAGTCGGGTTCCCTGGCACGTTGAGCCACAACACGAGCGCACGGTTCGCGTCGCTGGTGTCGATCGCATCGAAATCCAACAGCCATCGCGTGTCGAGCGGAACCGGTACGGCCCGACATCCGGCCAGCTGCGCGCCAACTGCATACGTGGGATACGACACCGATGGGTACAGCACAGTGTCGCGGGCAGAACTTCGAGTGTCACCACCAACGTCGCGTTGCAGGAGGCGCAACCAGCGCGGCAAGGAGGCCACAAACTCCTTCGTGCCGATGCATGCCGCGACGTGTTCGATGCCAAGCTCCACGCCGAAACGCCGAGTGACCCACGCACGCGCCGCGTTGCGATACTCGACGCTGCCGATCGACAGCGGATACGGCCCAGACTTCGCAACCGAAGCACGTACGGCCTCTGTCACAAACTCTGGCACAGGGTCGCATGGCGTACCCAGGTTGCAATCGATCAGCCCATCGGGATGCGCAGTTGCCAAGGTGCGCAACTCGTCGAGCGTGGCTCGTAAGGCTGTGGGGGCGCCAAGAACACTCATGTGTGGCCCAGGTCAGTGTGGCCGGCCTCGTTGTAACTGGCCTCGTTGTGGGGGATACGCGCGTGGACTGTCGCCATGCCGTCGGCCGTTGCAATGCTGGTGACATATCCACCGTGACGGCCCAAGTTCAGGAGCTGTCGCACCACGATCTCGTCGGGTCCCGGCGACAGCGTGAGTACCACACCAGTTCGGTCGTCGAATCGAGTCCGCACTGCCGCGCCTCGAGCGAAGAACGCCTCGACAACCTCGAGGTCACCATTGTCGAGCGCCGCAGATACCGTCGCGAGATCGCGGGCCACATGGTCGATGAATGCGGTAACAGCCGACGAATTCTGTGCCAGCACGTTCGTCCAAAACTTGGCCGGCGAGCGCGCGACACGCGTGCCGTCACGAAACGATCCAGCCGCGAGGCCGAGCCGAACTGCGGTCGCATCATCGCCGCCAATCACACCAGCGAGCGCCGCGGCCAGCACATGAGGGAGGTGGCTCACTGCCGCGACTGTCTCGTCGTGGGCAGCGGCACTGATCGGAACAACACCGGCACCGAGCGCAATCGCTACTTGCGCGACGACGAGCCAATCGGTCAGCACCGTCTCAGCCTCAAGCGTCAAGGCCCAACGCGCACCCGAAAAGAGCGAATCGAGGGAAGCGCCGTAGCCAGACTGCTCGCTGCCAGCCATCGGATGTCCGCCCACGAAGCGCAGTCCGTGTCGTTCTGCCGATTCGAGGACACTCGATTTGACCGAACACACATCTGTGATGAGCGCACCCGTGCGCAAGGCAGCGACACGGCCGAACATCGCGTCGACCTCACCGACCGGCACGGCCACGATCACAAGCGTGTCGGAAGTAATCGCATCGCCGAGTTGTGCAATTGTGATGCCATCTCGTGCTGCACTCACGCACGTCTCAGGGTCGGCATCCACGCCAACCAGCTCGACGATCGGTTGCAGCGCCTTAGCAATCGAGCCGCCGATGAGACCTAAGCCAACGACAGCGACCCGAGAACATGGCATCTGCATCGCGGCTACGACTCCGTGTCTGCGGGTGGTGCGAGCACGCGTTGATGAAGCTCGGGTGGATCGCTCGCGGCCACCGATCCGGTCGGGTATTCAGCGTGAGCGCCGACTGCTTGTTCTGGATTCGGCCAGGCGAGATACGACCCGAGGTTCTTCACGCGCACTCCCCCATCCAGAAGTTCGCTCACTGCCGCACCGAATTTCGGCGCGTCGATATGCGCGTCGACGATCACCACAAAGCAATACAGACCTAAGCCTGATCGCAACGGCCGACTCATCAATGACGACAAGTTCAAACCGCGCTCAGCGAACGGCCGCAGCATTTCCAACAGGATTCCCGGACGGTCGCGCCCGGGAGTCAACACCATCGCTGTTCGAAACCCATCGATGGCACCGTCGTGGCGTGCGAGTGAGCGTGCCAACACATAAAATCTGGTGCGCCCACCATCACGATCCTGGATCCCGTTCGCGACGGTTTCGAGACCGTACTCGCCACCTGCGTTGGGCGCAGCGATACACAACGCGTCGGGAAGCTCAGTTGCGACAAGACGACAAGCCTCAGCGGTCGACGACGTCTCAAGCGTCGCGAGCCCTCGACGCAGAATTTCGCCGCGACATTGCGCGAGCGCATGGGGATGGCTCAGTACTTGGTTTGGCTCTTGCGACGATGCCGGGTTTCGAAACATCGCGAACTCAACATCAATGACAATCTCTTCACGCACCAACACCGACTCACGTGCGAAGATCAGTTCGTCGAGCGTCGGCAGCACCGTGCCATGCACAGAGTTCTCGATCGGAACAACACCAAGTTCGTAGTCGCCGCGCTCGACGCCCGCCGCGATATCCCGCACCTCTGCCAACGCAACGTACGACGTGGGTTGCGCAGTACGAATCGCGTGCGCAGCACTCTCCGCAAACGTACCCGACGGACCGAGATACGCGACCCGCTTGATGTCGCCCATCACCTGTTCAGCTCGCGACGCGAGTCGCAACGCGCGTCGTGTTCTGCGATTTCATGCGTGGCGGGTTCAGCAGCTGTTCGGATTCGCTCGCGACGACCGAGCCGAGCGGTACATCGCCAAATGGCGTGCACACCTCGGAGCCCATCCACCTCGCAAA
>JBBRPC010000258.1:0-5437 GCA_038228615.1 Acidimicrobiia bacterium
GGAAACATCTCACCGAGCGAAACGGGTTTCAAGTCGCGAGCGCGTAAGCCGTCGAGAATCAGCGGCACCGCACCGATCAGCGCCGCCCGATCGAGCGTCGTCGCGTCGCCGATGCCATCGTGCATCATGACGATCGATCCTGGACGTACCGACTTCAACACTTGCGCAGCAATTTGTTTCGATGTCGACGGCCCCCAATCGATCGCCTCCACGTCGTAGGTGACAGTCCGAAGCCCAGAGGCTTCGGCGCGGGAAATCATCCACGGCGTGTGACGTCCATGAGCAGGACGGAAGAACGCCGAACAGTGTCCGGAGATCGCGTGCAGAACATCTTCACTCGATTTCAAGCCGTTCCAGTTCGGTGACCACCAGCCATCACTCGATGCCGTATCACTGAGATTGGCGATCTCTTGTCCGTACGATTGGACGAGGCGCACAATCTCGGGACGAGCGCGAACGTTGTCACCTACGACGAAAAACGTTGCATGTATTCCCCGCGCTGCGAGCATCGCAGCAATCCGCGCACTCGAATTTGCATCAGGACCGCCATTGAACGTCAGTGCAACATCGCGATTTCCACGATCGCCATGGCTCACCAACGATCCAAACCATTCGACGCGAGGATTCGTTCCCCCAACCAAGGGAAACGACGCAATCAGCACCAATGACACTGCTGCGAAGGCGACGACGTGGACAGCCGAACGACGACACTGCCTCGCGTACACACAACCGATCGCAACGCCAAAGAGTGCAACGGTCACAATGAATGCTGGTAGCCACAGCGCCTGGCGCATCAGCCACAGTGCCCCGAGGGCATACATCGCGCACGCGATCCGCAATGCAACGGCAACGAAACGGCTCGCGATGAACGCGGCGATCACAGCTGCGAGCAATGCGCCGGCAAGTGTCCAACGCGTCGAGAGTGCATCTGCGAACAACGCGACAACAACCCCAGCCGTTCCACCCGCGGCGAGCACACGATTCCGCATCGCGAGTGATCCTACGATCGGTCGGCAACCTCGACGATTCGGCTGACCACATCGCCAGCGCGCACACTGCCGCCACGTACCACCTTGCAATTCACGCCTCGGAGACGCAGTGAGCGACCTTCGCGGTCGTTCACCCAGCGGAGCGCGTCACCCCCGAACCGTTCCTTGAATTTCTGACATCCGGTGTGAGGTTCATCGGTGACCTCGACAATCGCAGTCCCCAGATGCAGCTGACTCCCACCGGGAAGTGACGATTCGCTGATGTCGAAATCGGCATAGAACTGATCGCCGGCAAGGGCCCAACGGTCCCGAGTACGAGCGATCAACTGAATTGCACGCGAGTTCATGATCGTGATTTGCATGTCCGGGTGCGCGAGCCCATCCGGCATACGCGAGCTTGGACGGTCGTGCCAAGTATCGCCGACAAGGCCGACGGCGACATCCAGCTCGGCAATTTCAAGAACCTCACGAGCACCAATTTCAGGACGCCGCACGATGAGTTCGATGATCCCCGAATCGCTCGGAGCCGCAACAATCGAAGGCAACGCGGCTCGAAGTTCGGACAACGCAACGTGGTTCGCTTCATTCATGGACGAATTGTGCTGCAAATGTCGTGGTGGAGCCAAACGATTTCAGTATCGTCGGTTGATGCAGCGATATCACGACATTGCGTTTTCGCCGGATGCACAGCGCCACCAACGAGCACGCGGGTCGTACGAGCACTACCAAGCCGAACAGCATCTCCACGCGCCAGAAGGTCTCAGCGACAACGAGACGTCCTTTCTGACAGAACGCGACAGTTTCTACATCGGAACTGTCGGCTCAAATGGCTGGCCATACATCCAGCATCGTGGCGGTCCGGCGGGGTTCATCAAGATTCTCGACGCCACCCACATCGCATGGATCGACCGTCCAGGCAACAAACAGTTCGTCTCCGCTGGCAACATCGACCACGACAATCGCGTGTCGATCTTCGCGATGGACTATCCGAATCGGCGACGGTTGAAGATGTACGGACACGCCCATTTCGACACACAACCGCCCGATGCAACGCTCGCGTTGCTCGGAGCCGACACTCGGATCGAAGGAATCGTGACCGTCGAAGTCGTGGCTTTTGATTGGAACTGCGCCAAGTTCATCACGCCGCGATACACCGAGGAGCAGGTCCAGGCGGTTGTTGCACCACTCGAGGCGCGGGTCCTCGAACTTGAGGCACAACTCGCACGCCAATGACACACCTCGTTCATTGGGACATTTGCTTGGGCATTCGGGGAAAATTGCACACTGAACACTCGCGTCGGAGCTAGGCGGCGCGCACCGCGGCGTGGAGTTCGTCGGCGAAGGCATCCGCTGGCGTCGTTTCCGGTCCGCCGAACGCGCCGACAAGCAACATAAATGCGCGTGGGTCTGTGGCCATCAACTCGCCCCATTTTTGGCGTCGAGCATCGCGATTGTCAGCGTCTTCCGCCTCGGTGATGGCAACGGTGTCGGCAATGAATCGGAGCCGTCGCAGACGTTCGCGCCGTTCGTCGCCGTAGCCCTCAAACGCAGCGCAGCTCCAGTCGTCGCCGCGCAGTACATCGCGCACAGAACGAACGTCGCGCATGGCGATCGACAGACCCTGGCCGATAATCGGGTTGCTGAAACCTGCAGCGTCGGCAATCAGCACCGCGCCGCTGCCATAAGGAACGTCGACCCAAGTGTCGTTGCCGGGATACGTAGCGAGCGGTCCCGCTGGCGTTCCCTTCGCGAGTTGTTTACCAAACGGCACAGACTCAAACGCACAGTCAGCAACGAATCGCTCGACGTTGCCCGTGCCAGCGAAGCGATCGGCTTGGCTCACACCGGGGCAGAGATATATACGCGCGCGTCCGCCACCCTGGTGGAAGCCAGCCATGAAGAGATCGCCCTCGCCAGCAAGGAAGTCGTGTTCGTCCTCCACATCCTCGAGGTCGCTCAACAGGAGCCCTGCAACATGATTCAGGACGGGCGCGCGTTGCAGTTCGAGCCCGAGTGACCTACGGACACGAGAACCGCGGCCGTCGGCGCCAACCACGATACGACACTGGACCTCGTGGTCGCCTTGCGCATCGCGCCAACGAACGCGCGGCGCAATACCCAACTCAAGGTCGAGATCACGCGTTCCTCTGCGCACGGTCGCACCGGCGAGCGATGCTGCCGTCTCAAACGCGGCGCACGCCTCCGGGTGTCGCAAGTTCAATGAACCAGGGACATTCGCGACAATCAGGCCTGCCGGTATCTCGTCGCACTGCGAAGGAAGGTGGTAGTTCATCCAGGTTGGTGCGACGTGACCGCCGGCATCGAGCAGGAGTTGCTCGAGACCCAGTTCACGTGCCTCGGCGACACCCCACGGCATCATGCTCTCGCCGCGCACACGATCCTCGTAAACGAGGCTCTGTTCCAGCACCAGTACGTCGTGGCCGTCACCTGCCAACGCCGTCGCGAGTGCAGCCCCGCCGATACCACCACCAATGATTACGACATCTTTCGAGTCCATGCCATCCTCCTCGACGTCTCTTCGCAGTGAGATCGGACTGCGGATCACATCGCGCCTCCATTTGAAATCGCGTCCGATCCGAGTGCGCGGACAACTACGACATAGGAAGTGTCGACACCGTCGATGGGAGCACCTCATGATTGTTTCGGTCAATATTGCAACCCTCGGAATTCGTCACGGCCTCGGCATGGTCGCAAAACCTCCTCGCCCCGCTTCAGTTCCGGGGCTCCGACATGCCGACATTGGGGTGACGGCTCCCCTCAGCGGATCGCTACGAAAATCACCCAACTTCGGTCGGATCGCGCTCGTGGGATTTTGGGACGACGAAGCCTCACTCGACGCGTTTCTCGCGAACGATCAACGAGCACAACACCTCACAGGAGGATTGGCCGCGCGCCTCACGCCGCTTCGAGCACACGGAACGTGGCCTGGCCTCGACGCCGACGTTGCGAAGACGCGTGCCGTCGACAACGACGGCCCGGTCGTCGTACTCACGCTTGGCCGATTTCGGGTCAGCCAGGCATTGCGTTTCTTTCGGGCGAGCGCGAAAGCTGAGGCAGCCGTGAGTACAGCGGATGGTTTGATATGGGCGACCGGTCTTGCTCGGCCGCCGTTTGTCGGGACGTGCTCGCTTTGGGAATCGAGCGACGCAGCCCGCAACTACGCGTACGACGCGAGTGGATCCGTGGCCCCTCATCCGCATGCGATTCAACAAGGCAACGCCAAGCCGTTTCACAAACGCGAAGTGTTTATTCGTTTGCGACCGATATCCGTCTCGGGGTCACTGACAGGTAAGAATCCTTTGGCACCAGAGCAGGCAGCGCGCGTCTGAATCTCGTCTCGCCAACGGACAACACCACCGATTGGGCGTTCACGCACCCTGTGAGTTTCCCTGGCGAGTGGTGATGCCTCACTTCGCCGACGGCCAGGTGCGTCCGAACCAACGTTGAATCCTGCTCGCCCCGAATTCAACCTTGTCGGCAGCGAGGGCCTGTGAAGGTCCTTCCATATCGCCGACTGGAGCTTGGCCGCTGACGAACGTGACGTCGACACGCGCAACGCTGCCGTGACCAAACTCGAGATAACACATCCCGTGCCCGTCGTACTCCGACGATGCCGTGGTGCCTCGGATAATCCCACTGATTCGCTCGGCAACAACCACCGCCTGTCCTTCGGCGAACACGCCAGCCTTCGGTGTTCCGACGCTGGTGACATCCCCCACGGCAAACACTCCCGGAAAGGCGGTCTCGAGCGTCAGCGGGTTGACCGGAATCCATCCGTCGACGGTCAAACCCGACTCCTCGACGACCGTAGGCGCGCGGTGGACTGGTATGCCGAGAAATAGGTCGTAGGGCATTTCCGTTCCATCGCTCAGCAGCGCCACTTTGCGGGCCCCATCCAGCGCTTGAACCAATCGTTGCGGATGCCAGTCGATGCCGCGTTCCTCGAAGGCAACGAGCAACGCGGCTGAAGCTCCTGGCGACGGAGGGATCGGCACACCAAGCGGCATCACGAGCGCAATGTTGGAGTGCTCACGAAGTCCGCGTTCGGTGAGGTAGTCGTGCATCATCAGCGCGGTTTCGCTCGGTGCGGGCGGACACTTGAAAGGCGTTGATGTGACGCCAACGATCACCTGGCCGCCGGCGAAATCCGCCAAGACGTCACGCAGGGCGAACGCGCCAGCCGTCGTATAGAACTCGTTGCCGCCTTCAACCAATCCCGGCGTCGCATCCGGATGCAAATCTGCGCCGAGCGCGACTACCAAAATGTCGGCATCAAAACCTCCAGAATCGGTTGCAACGTGCTTTGCGACAGGATCAATCGATAGCACCGTCGACTGAACGAAACGCACTCCGGGCTTCACGAGGTGAGCGTACGGATGACGAACCGCGGAAGCGACAGTTCGACCGAACATCACGTCGAGTTTCGA
>JBBRPC010000259.1:0-5425 GCA_038228615.1 Acidimicrobiia bacterium
AATGGACGCAAATCTTGAAGACCTCAAGGGCAAGGCCAAGGAAAAGCTCGGTAATCTCACGGGCGACGACTCGTTGAAAAACGAGGGTAAGGGTGATCAGATCGCGGCGAACGTCAAAGACAAGTTGGACGGCGCCAAAGATTGGATCGCCGACAAGGTCGACGAAGTGCACGATAAGACCCGTCACTAACTCGACACCACGGCAGCTTCGCAGCACGGTGCGCGCTGGTCCTTCACCTGCGGGTGAGGCAACCAGATCCGATGCGTGTAAAGGCAAAATCGATGGCGGGCCTGCAACAGCAGGCCCGCCATCTGCACGCGGGCATCAAAGTTTCGGGGAAAGGGGCTGCGCTTACTCGAACGAGATCCGACGCGCTGCGGGCTATTGAAGAGCATCCCGAGTGTCGGCATCGAGCGACTCAGCGGGAACCTTGTCGGAATTTGTTGCGTTGAACGTCCAATCGAACTGTTTGTACGGTGACCCTTCGTCGAACCGGGCGACTCCCTCGGTGATATCGACGATAGGGGCGATGATGAAAGGAATCCGACGCAATGTCTCTGCCGCGATCTCGGGAAGGTCGACACTCTGCGGAAAGGCCTGCAAAATACTGTTAACGGTCAGTTGCTGTTGGCGAGCGAGATTGCATCGGGCTCCGTCGGCGACCGAAGCAATCAACGGTTGGACGACCGCGTGAAAAGTAGCGGCGGCGGCCGGACTGTCGTATTGCGCGCTGAGCGCTTCGCTTAACGCAATGCCGTCGCGTTTGCACGGCACGCATTGACCGCATGATTCGGTTGCCAGAAAGTGCGAGATTGCCTGTGCAACACCGAGCATCTCATCGGAGTCATCGAACACGATGAAACCAGCTGCGCCTAATCCCGAATCGATTTCGCTCATGGCTTCGTACGTCAGCGGCGTATCGAAAGCAGGTTCCAACACGATCGGATTCGAAACCCCCGACATTGCTCCAGTCAGCCTTCGTCCTTTGCGTTCACCGCCGCCACCCGCGGCAATGGCGTCGCGAAGTGTCGTACCCATCGCAACTTCGATAACCGAAGCTCGTTGTGTCGACCCACTGATGGTGACCAGCAGTGTTCCTGGCGAAGAATCCGTACCGTGTTCCCTGAACCACTCGGCACCATTCGCAATAATGCTCGGGATGTTGGCCAGGGTCTCTACGTTGTTCACCAGCGCCGGGGGCACGCCAACCTCCTCGAACGGGGTGGCGAGGTCTAGATCGGCGGCGCTGGCAGAATCGAGGTCGGGGTGCGGTGTCGTCGAGATCTCTTCGAGGCCACGACGGAACGGCGGAGTGATGCGGGGAAACGGTGGACGTCCCTCGATGGCTTCGAGGAGGCCGGTCTCTTCGCCGAGGAGATATGCGGACGGCCCGGTGAACACCGTCATCTCGACGTCTATGGGCCAACCCTCCCGCTCGAATTCGTCAATGGCAGCGCGTACGCGTTCAATTTCGCGACCGGCCGAATGCTTCATTGCGACGACCAACGATCGCGCTCCGACTGCGTGAGCTGCGATCAACCCACCTTCGAGCACCTTGTATGGATTGCGCAATAGCAGCGTTCTGTCCTTGTAACAACCCGGCTCGCCCTCGGCGCCGTTGATCACAACTGTCGTAGGACGGTCTTGCGATGCGTGGTCGCGCACGGTCCGCCACTTTGTCGCTGTCGGAAATCCTGATCCGCCCCGTCCCCGAAGCCCCGAAGCTTCGACGAGTTCGATGACCTCGACCGGCGAGCTGAAGCGTGCCGCATTTAGGCCGGTCATCCCACCCGACTCGCGGTAGGTCACGAGCGACACAACGTCGTGATGATCGAGTACGCGATGTATTTCGCAATTCATTTCCAGCCCTGCTGACGTGTTTGATCAATCGTGGCTCAGCCCGAAAGCGTCGCGAGATCTGTTCGACGCGTAGCTTCACGGGCGCCGAGGCGAAGTGCATCAAGTAAGAGGCAGGTGGCGGGCGCCCGGTTGTGCGCGTTCGCCATGAAGATGGCAACCTCTATCGTGGCGACTTCGCCGTCCGCCCACATCCACACCGAGGCAGTTGCTGCGGCGCGATCTATGGAGCCTCTCGCCACGGCTTCGGCGAGATAGTCCGCGATACTGAGAAGGTCGACTGCGTCGGGCCCGAAATTCGCGGGCGCGAATCGCGTCCGGTTCCACGGAGCGCTGACTTTCCTGTGCCTCGCAATCGTGCGTGTCATGGCGTGGACCTCTAAGTCTTATTGGGCGGCGCACCGAAAATGCGCCCCGATGCGGAGCCGTCTCCGGCCCGAACCGTGGATGAGTGCACCCACGCAGGGTTGGTACCCCGATTACGCCCTTAGTAATCCAATTTTTTCTGAGCGGCATGATCTTCGATCGTGCGTCGTCGGTCGTTGTTGCGCAATCGCCGCGAGAGGGGGGCACGCCGGATCGGTTGCGAGACAGCAGGCGGAGGGTCGGCGTGAGGGATCGCCATGGTTACAGCCAGGTCGGGAAGCAGCGTGAACTCTTCGCCATAGTGGACAATGTTGAGCGGAAAGCCAGCGGTGAGCTCATAGGTCGCCTTCGTCGGTGTCACGCGAATTGAAATTCTGCGGTCGAGGTGGCGCATCGTGAATGACAGCGGCCCAAATTCGGGTGCGATTCTTGGCGCGAACCGCAACACTCCGCCGACAATTCGAAGTCCGCCGAATCCCGCAACAACAACCGCCCACGCCCCGACCGAAGCCGCAAGATGGATCCCGTCATCGGAGTTGGAATGAGTATCGCGCAAGTCGATGAACGCGCATTCGTTGAGATAGTCCTCAGCGAGTTCCAGGTGACCGAGTTCGGCGGCAATGATCCCCTGGGAGACGGCCGACAACGAGGAATCACGCACGGTGATGGCCTCGTAGTACGTAAAGTTCGAACGTTTTTCTTCGAGCGTGAATGCCTCAGGACACGTATGCATCGCCAGCACGATGTCGGCTTGCTTGACCACCTGTTTGCGATAGAGATCGAAATACGGCGCCGACTGCAAGAGCGGATATTGAGATTCGGATGTTGCTGCGAAATCCCAGAAGGGGTGCATGGTGAAATTTGTGGATTGCGCGTGAATGCCGAGCGCTTCGGAATAGGGGATGTGCATCGTGTCGGCGGCCGCGGCCCATCCTTGCTGTTCGTTTTCGTGCACACCCAGTGCGCTGGCCACGTCGGGGGCTTGCGCACACGCGCGTATTGCTGCACGCAATGTGCGTTGCGCCATCAAGTTGGTATATACGTTGTCGTCGGCAATCGCGCTGTATTCGTCGGGTCCGGTTACCCCATCGATGTGAAACGCGCCGTCGCGCGCCCGATGCCCAAGACTTTGAAAGAGTCGAGCGGCTTCGATCACAAGTTCGGCGCCGCACTCTGCGAAAAAGTCGGTGTCATCGGTCGCGTCCAGGTACTGCATGACTGCTTCGGCAACCGCGGCGTTGACGTGGAATGCCGCGGTTCCCGCGGGCCAGTAGCCCGAACACTCGGCGCCGTCAATAGTGCGCCACGGCAGTGCTGCGCCGGTCAGGCCCAATTCTTGCGCTCGTTGCCTTGCCACGTCGAGTGTCGTGTGACGCCACCGCAACACCTCGCGCGACGCAGTGGGATACGCGCTGTTGAGAAACGGCAGTACGAACATTTCAGTATCCCAAAATGCGTGCCCGTCGTACCCCGTGCCGGTGAGACCCTTAGCCGGAATCGCGATTCCTTCGGTTCGAGCCCCCGCTTGCAACGCGTGAAACATACCGAAACGGATAGCGATTTCGAGGTCAGGATCGTCCGGGATTTCGACCGTATTGCACTCCCAATAGTTGTCGAGGAACGACCGTTGTTCCTGCAACAGTTCGTCCCAACCTGTCGATTGCGCGGCGTGCAACGCTGCGCCTACTTGGTCGCGCAACGCGTGATTCGAGCGGAGTGAGGACCATCCGTAGGCCAAAAATTTGACGATCCGAAGGCATTGCCCGGCATTGAGCGTCGTCCCGACAGTAAACCGACCGAGATCGTCGAGCGCCTCGGTTGAACTGTCCCACGGCGCCGAGCAGTCGACAATGTGATTCATTCCCGCAGCAACTTTGAGCCCGCTGACGCGCGTGCGGTGAACTAACACTACGGATGCGTCGAGCGCGAGGTGGTCTTCTGCTGTGAGCGGTGCGATGAGGGCCGCGGCGACGCGTGGATCAGAAACTCGTGGACCGTGCGATGGTTCGTTCACCACGAGTTCGGATTGGAGCACGAGTCGGGCCGATTCGTCCACAGGTTCGACGATGTACTCGATCGCGGCGACGCCACGCTGGGTCAATGAGACCATTCGCGTTGATTTGATTCGTACTCGCTGGCCCGCGGGGGACCGCCACTCCACGTTGCGCACCAGCGTCCCTGCTCGCATATCGAGGGTGCGCGTGTGCGCGAGGAGCGTTCCGTAACGCACATCAAACGGTTCGTCATCAACGAGCAGGCGGATGATTTTTCCGCTCGTGACGTTGATCACGGTCTGTCCGGACTCCGGATAGCCGTAGCCGGCCTCAGCATGGGGCATCGGCCGCAACTCGTGCACTCCGCTGAGGTACGTGCCAAGCTCGCCGTATGGCTCGCCCTCGTCGAGGTTGCCGCGCAACCCGAGGTTGCCATTTGATAGGGCGAAGATGGTCTCAGACCATCCGAGCCGTTCAAGATCAAGGGCTTGCTCGGTAATTGCCCATACCCCCAGTTCCGTTTGCATCGCTGAACGCTCGTCGCCTCCGCCATGTGGATCCTGCATGATTTCCTCCTGGCTACCGAGTTCGGGCGATATCAGAAAGGTCGTCGAGCTGATGCCGCAGCCATTTCGCGACGTTGTTGGTCGACACGATGTCGAGGCCGGCAACGTGGCGGGCCTTGCGCTCGCCGGGGGCCATCGTCAGCGAGTCCCAAAGGGCTTCGGCTTGTTGTTCAATGTCGAAGGGATACAGCGTGACTGCGGCGGCACCCAACTCTTCATGCGCCCCAGCGAGTTCGGACAACGCCAACACGCCGTCGCGCTCGTTCACAATAAGTGCTTCTTTGGCTACGAGGTTCATGCCGTCGGCAAGTGCGTTGACCATGAGCACATCGAACTCTCGATACGCAGCGACGGCGAGCCCGAGGTCCTCCACGAATCGAAGATCAATTGGCTGCCATGCCAATGTCGAAAAACGTTGGTTGATCTCGGCCACGAGTTGTTCGATCTCTTGGCGGTACTCGCGGTATTCGCGTACGTCTTCGCGTGTCGGTTGTAACAGCGCCAAGAAGGTCACCCGTTCGTTGAGGACGGGATGAAGCTCGAGCAGGCGAGCGTAAGCATGAAAGCCTCGCAGAATGTTCTTCGATGGGTCAGCGCGATCGACACGAAGAATGAGGAACTCGCGGCGCGTAGCTTCCAGC
>JBBRPC010000260.1:0-5375 GCA_038228615.1 Acidimicrobiia bacterium
AGCAATCGCTCGAGTGATCGCCTGACGGATCCACCATGTTGCATACGTCGAAAACTTGAAACCCTTCGTGTAGTCGAATTTCTCGACCGCGCGGATCAACCCGAGGTTGCCTTCTTGAATCAGATCGAGCAGCGCCATCCCGCGCCCGACATACCGCTTCGCGATCGAAACGACAAGCCTCAGGTTCGCCTCTGTGAGTTGCCGTTTTGCGAGTTCGCCGTCGCGCACGATTGCGAAATGGTCGGTACGCCATGCCTCGTCGATCGGATACGAACTCAGGGCCACGCGTTGAAACGGCAACCCGCAACGGGTCGAGCTTGCAACGAGCAGCGCAGGCATGTGCTCCACCGCATCGAGACTGGTTTGGGCAAACACGCCTGCCTCAAGGCGACGCGCCAAGCGAACCTCTTGATCACCTGTCAGCAGCGGAACGCGACCGATCTCTTTGAGGTACATCCGCACCGGATCGAAACTTCCGCCCTCGCCGTGTGTGCGACCAGATGCTGGAGTGAACTCAGCGTCGAACGGTTGGCGGGTACGCGGCGGCTCGCCCGGACGCGCTACAGGAGGTGCCACCACTGGGCGACGGTGCTCAACTCCACGCCGCCGAGCAGACTCTTGTTCCTGTCGCTGACGATCTTCGTATTCGAGTTCGTCGCGAATTTCATCTTGGACGGTAACTCCGGCGGTTTCGATCGCCGCGTAAATCGCCGCGAGCTCGCCGGTATCTGGCTGCAAATCACGCAATGCTGCGAATACTTCGCCGGAAGTCAACGCGCCACCGTGCTCACGACCGCGTGCCACTAGGTCGGTGACAGCGCGTTCCGTTGCGGATGGTTCGCCACCGGGCTCAGTCATGTCGTCAGTGTGGTCCGCCACTTGGTCCATCGTTTTGTCCGACGCCCGTTTCGTTTGATGCCAGCCACGCTACCAATTGATCGGCAAGGGGGACGGCCTGTTCCCAATTACTCATATCGCGTTCGTGTACGAGCGCGTCGAGAAGCGGTTTCACCTCAACGCTGCGCATGTCACCAGCATGCAACATCGACGCCAATAGGCGCAGACTTGATGCCTCAACCAGATTCACGATGACGCGTTTCGCGACTTCCTCAGCCCTGTCGGTACCCACAGCAGTGTCTTCGACGGCGAGTCGCTGGAGCAACGCAACGGTGCGATCATCGCCGCGACCAGCGGCGTCGTCGAACGAGTCCGAGGTGAAGAGCAACTCAAATGCATCCCGGAGCCTCGGGTCGCCAAACAGCGATACATCGACATGCGCACCAACCAATTGTGGGGCTTGGACGACCCATCGCAAGGCATCGAGTTCGCGGCGGTCGTACGGCCGCTCGCGAGGTTCACCGTCGCTCGCCGCGACCGTCCTCTTCGCGCCGAGCGTTGCGGATCCGCCCTTGCGAACCTTCGCAACCTCGTCACGCAAACGTTGTACGTTCTCCAACCGCAACGCACCAGCAACACGCATCACATATTCGTCGCGCACGAAATCGCTCGGATGCACCGCGATCATCTCAACTGCAGCATTGGCCACACGTGCTCGAGTCTCGATCGTCGAACAATCACTCGCCTCGATGAGACGATCGAGACGAAACTGCAAAAAGGGAGTGACTGCCTCGACCGACTTCGCGATGCGATCCGCGTCGCTCGGCCATAAGTCGCCGGGGTCGCGGCCAGCCGGAAGATCAGCGACCTGAAACTGGACTTCGAACCGCTGTTCCCACGCGTAGCACCGTTCAGCCGCGGCCTGGCCAGCAGCGTCGGCGTCATAGGCGAGGGTGATATTGCGGGCAAGATTTTTGAGCAACACAAAGTGATCGTCGGCCAGCGCCGTGCCACACGTAGCGACAGCTTGGGTCACACCCGACAGATGAAACGCCATCACGTCGGTGTATCCCTCACAAATCACAACGTTTTTGCGCGCAACGATTTCACCTTTCGCCCAGTTCAATCCGTACAACAACCCGCTCTTGCGATAGATCGGCGTTTCCGACGTGTTCTTGTATTTCGGTCCGTCTTCGCCCGTCAACGTTCGGGCGCCGAACCCCACGGCGTCACCGCGCGCGTCCCAAATTGGGAACATCAGCCGTCCGCGAAATACATCCTGCATTTTGTTCGCGCGGTTGACGAACGCAAGGTTGGCATCGCCAAGATCTTCGCGACTGAACTTTTTGCTTTGGAGATGGCGGGCCAATACGTCCCATGCATCTGGCGAATACCCGAGTTGAAACTGACGAGCCGCGTCACCATCGAAACCTCGACTCCGCAGGTATTTCCGGGCCACTCCCCCGTCGTCGCCGCGTAACAAACGGTCGTGATAAAACTCGATCGACGCCGTCACGGCCTCGTGCAAACGCTGGCGCCGCTGGCGTTCCTTCGAAACATTTGCGTCGTCGTATCGAAGTTGTATTCCAGCATTCGCAGCAAGGCGTTCTACGGCACCCACGAAGTCGAGATGTTCAACTTCACGTACGAACGAAATCGCATCACCAGATACTTGGCACCCGAAGCAGTGATAGACGCCCATTTCGGGATTGATCGTGAAACTTGGAGACTTCTCATTGTGGAACGGACATAGCCCACTCCACCGCCGTCCCACTTTTCGCAACGCAACGTGTTCACGCGCGAGCTCAACGAGATCGGTGGCCTCGCGGACTCGCCGCACGTCCTCGTCGAGAATGCCCATTCTCAGCCACGTTAGTGGCAGGTCGCTGAATTGCAGGTGGGCCCAACCGATCCGACGTCACACGCCCCGAGGCAAAGCATCTGGTTTCCAACCTAGGAGTTCCACGCCGAGGCCCAGCGCGTAACGGTCGGTCATCCCCGACACATAGCGCACTGCGATCGCGGCCGCCTCAGCAGTGCCCGATTCCAACGACGAACTCCAACCGGTCGCGTCGTTGGGAATCTTCCGTGGCGCATCCGCGAAGTAGTCGACCAACCCGCGTAGGAGCGCGATCACTCGCTCAGCCTGACGGACCGATGCTGGCCGCAAATAGATGCGCTCAAAATTGAACGACCGAAACGCCGCGAGCGCGTCGGCGACGGGTGTGGTCATCCCCACACGGCCCGTCGATGCAATCGCATCCTGCACGGCGCGCACGAAGACATCGATCTGCTGAGATCGTTTGCAGCCAACAACATCGCCGACCGCTGCCGGGAGATCCGAGGGTTGCAAGATCCCGGCCCTGACCGCATCTTCGAAGTCGTGACATACGTAGGCGATCCGATCGGACCACGCGACAACCTCACCTTCTGGTGTTCCCGGTGACGGCCGCCGCCAAGAATGGTTGCGGACTCCATCGAGCGTTTCCAGGCACAAATTCAGCGGAGCGAGCGTGACATCGGCTCCGTAGACCGCATGGTCGTATCCGTTTGGAAGATAGGGAGACAACGCCTCCTCACTCGCGTGGCCTGCCGGACCATGACCACAGTCGTGGGCGAGCGCGATCGCTTCGGTGAGCGCGAGACACAACCCCACTGGTCGGGCGATGCTGGTGGCAACCTGTGCGACCTCAATGCAGTGCGTCAAACGGGTGCGGAGGTGATCGTCTTCAGGTGCAACAAATACCTGGCACTTTCCCGCGAGGCGCCGCCACGGCGCGCTGTGCTTGATGCGATCGAGATCGCGCTCGAAACACAATCGGTAGAGATCGGGCTGCTCAGCAATCGCCCGGTTCCCGGCTCCCACGGGGCGCGTCGCGCCTGGCGCCAACAGTTCGTGCAACGCCGCTTCACGCGCCTCGCGCAGCTGTACGTGGCCACCCACGAAGTGCGCTCCAGGATGCGCAAACGCAACTTCCACCATACGAGCACCGTACCAACACCCAGCGACACTCGCCCGTTAACACTCCACGCCGAGCTCAGACTTGACCGCTGCCGGTACCTGCGCACTACATCCGACGCCGCTCGTTCCAACGTCGATGACTTTCCACTGCGACCCGACACAATGCGCGAGAGCAATGAATCCATCGAGACCGTCTGCATTATCGGGGGTGACGCTCGCACGTGCCCACGCCGAGTCGGCGGTGGCGTGACGTATCGCAGAGACTTTCACAGGCACGGTTGGCTGACTTGCCTTCGCATACGCGACAAGTGCGTCGGCCAAGACGGTGTCGTTCGCAAGGCACCCACCGGTAATCGGCGCCGCAGTCGTGGGAGCCGTCGGCGTATTCGAATTCGTCGTCGGCGGGGAAAACGATGGGGTCGTCGTCGTCACATCGGCAGAACTCGACGTCGTGTCGTGCACCTTCGCAGTCGTCGTCGTAGCGAGCGACGATGTCGTGACGTCATCAACACCATTCGTCGTCGGTG
The DNA here is from genome assembly GCA_038228615.1 of Acidimicrobiia bacterium. GTDB lineage: Bacteria > Actinomycetota > Acidimicrobiia > IMCC26256 > PALSA-610 > F1-120-MAGs023. Next base: position 4,327 of record JBBRPC010000260.1, read on the forward strand.
CGACAGCTTTCGGCTTCGCATCGCTGCTGCAACCCGCGACCGCCAAACCGAGAGCGATGCAGGTCACCAGACCAACGCGGTGGAGCGCGCAGAGTTTCATACAGTTCGGTCGGCAGATTCGCTCGGAATCTGAACATCGAAGCTCATTGCGTCACCGCGCGAGATCGCGCAACCCGACCAATTCAGCGACATAGGTCGGCCAGTAGCGCGTCGGAATTGTGTGTCCCATGAACTCAAGCACCACCAGTTTCGAGCCAGGAATCGCTGCGGCCGTGGCTTCCCCTCCAGAGAGATGTACCAGCGGATCGCCGGCCCCGTGGATCACGGTGGTCGGGCACGTGATCGTCGCGAGTTGCTCCGTTCGCGATCCGCTCTTCATGATTGCCGTCATCTGATGCGCTGAACCTTGCGGCCAATAGCACCGGTCGTATTGGCTCGCGGCCTTGAACGATTCCCATTCATCGTCGGGTGTCGGTCCGGCGAGGACGCGACCCGTGGCGACGCATTGCGCGATATACCCCTCACGGTCGGCGGGCGGGGGTTTCATCAAGACCTCGAGCGCCGCGTCGGTGGCGCGTCCAACGCTCGGGTCACCGGTCGTCGACATCACCGAACACAGGCTCGCGCAACGATCTGGATATGTAAACGCGAATGTTTGCGCGATCATTCCGCCCATCGATTGGCCCCAGACGTGGGCGCGTGACACGCCACATGCGTCGAGCACTGCCAGCGCGTCGCCAGCCATATCGGAGAGCCGATAATTCTGACCCTGAGCGCTCTTCGTTGTGAGCCCTACGTCGCGGTTGTCGAAACGCATCACAAAGAATCCCGCGCCAAGCAACTGTTCGATGAAGCCGGGCGGCCACCCGACGCATTGGTTCGTAAAGCCATTAATCAACAACAACGGCGCGGCGTTTGTATCGCCCAACGTCTCGTAGAAGATCTCGTAGCCACCACTCGTCACGAATGCCATGCCGTCTCCTTGTTGACCGCTACGCGCTGGTTCCAGGACCCGTTGATTCCATCGCGGCATGCGCCGCGGCTAGGCG
>JBBRPC010000261.1:0-5342 GCA_038228615.1 Acidimicrobiia bacterium
AGTCGTGTGCTCTCCACAACCATTTGGTCGTCAATCCGTGGTCGCCGTCACGCCGAGTTGCTTCGGAAAGCGCAAGCGGTAGATAGGCGTCGAGATGCTCACGGAGATCGCCGCCAATGTTAGTAATTTCGGTCATTGATCGGCGCTGCGCGTAGAGGCCTTCCCACACCTGTTTCGCACGGAACGCTGGTTCGTTCAGCGTCGCGATGTGGTCGCCGAGCTCCGCGCGGGTGATTGCATATCGTGTGCTCATGCTGGCGTGACCCCTGCCGTCGCGGTCGTGGGAGCCTCGGGGTGCAGTCGGGTGTTCGACGCGACGGTCATCGTGTATGCGACGTCGGTACGGTGGATATGAAAACCAAGCCGTCGGTACAGCGCGAGCGCCGCCAAATTGTCGGCCGCGACGAAGAGCATGCCCGTTGTGATGTTGCGCTCGTGCAATTTGCGCAACCCGAGCCCCGCGAGCGCGTACCCGAGACCGCGTCCTTGTGCACTTGGCGCGACACCGATGACGTAGATCTCACCTAACTTCGGTTCGTGGCGGAGTGGTTGCGCAGGATGTGTTTTCATCCAATTGAAGCCGACGATTGCATTCGCTTCGGAGTCTCGAACGATGAGGAAAAGGGATGGATCGAACCACTGCTCCGCGACGCGTTCTTCGAGCAATTCCATCGTCCATGAGGATTGTTCGGGATGTTGGGCGAACGCGGCGTTGTTCGTGTCGAGCCACGCCGATGCGTCGCGATCGAAATCGAACTCGGAAACGATGAGTCCGTCGCCAGAGTTGGGATCGTATGAGATCGGAAGCCGGACGCGGAGCTGATGTTGCGCTCGAGCGCGGGCAAAACCGACTCGCGTTGCCGGTTGATCGTCGGATTCGGATGCGTTGGCGCGCCACCACGTGACGAGGCCACCGTCACGGCTCGCGATTTCACTTGTCGCGGCCATCAGGAGTTCGACCAACGTCGTTCGGGGCGCCGCAACCGCAAGCGACCATTGCGGTTGCCAATGGGAGTCCTGGCGCACGATGGTGTCGGGTGGCCCGACCGGTGTCTCGACCGGTGGCCCGACCGGTGTCCCGTCTGATGCCCCGTCTGGTGTCCCGTCGGGTATCCGATCGGGCGAATCGGGTGGTGTATTCGTTTGGAATGCGTGGAGGTAGCCGTCGGGGGCGACAACGTCGAACGAGGTGTCGCTGGGATTGCGCCGGTCGGCAAGAACGGCATCGTTGAACTGCTCGGGTGCGTCGGCGACGAATTCTGCTCCGGGGAGGGTTCGGTCGAGTTCGGCGTACTCCTGCGTTGCGGTTGCGGGTGCGGCCCGCGTTGGGGTTGGGATGGAGGTAGCGGGGCGGGGCACCTGACCACGGTATCGTCCGCATCCATGGCCCGACCCCGTGGAGCTGCCCAACGTGTCGCATCTGTCCAAGAAATCTTGGCACAGAGCTATCCCGACGTCGTGTGCGCGCTGCACCATCGCAATGCCTTCGAACTTCTGGCCGCGACGATTTTGTCGGCACAATGCACCGACGAGCGTGTCAACATGGTCACGCCGAAGCTCTTCGCAGAGTATCCAAGTGCTGCAGATCTTGCGGTCGCCGACCCTGAACGGATCGAAACGCTGATTCAGTCGACGGGATTCTTTCGAAATAAAACCAAGAGCCTCATCGGAATGGCACAAGCGCTCGAGGAGCGCTTTGACGGAGAGGTGCCACGCGAACTCGAAGATCTTGTCACGGTCCCCGGAGTAGGCCGCAAGACTGGCAACGTCGTGCGGGCCGTTGTGTTCAACCTTCCTGGCCTCCCCGTGGATACCCATGTCACCCGCCTGTCGCAACGCCTTGGTCTGACACGCGAAACGGATCCAGTCAAAATTGAGATGGAACTCAACAAGATGGTTGCACCGGAGGCACGCGGCGATTTTTCGTTGCGGCTGATCGAGCATGGCCGGCGTGTATGCGACGCTCGCAAACCTCGCTGCGCTGCGTGTGAGCTTGCAGAGTTTTGTCCGTCGGCCGGCACGTTCGCGTCGGGCGGCGCCAAGGCTGCGGCAAAGAAGGTAAAGAGAGCGCGAGGCACGAAACCGTGACCTATGAGATCCGGCCGTCCACCGACGAGGAGTTGGAGGCCCACGGCGAGTTGCGTGAACAGGGATATGGCTTTCGTCCGCCCTACGGCGCGCGGGTGATGGACGAGATCCGCGGTGCGGGGCTCACCAACCGAGTTCTGGGCGCCTATGACCGAGGTCGTTTGCTCGCAACCCTCACGACATATCCGTTTGGGCAGTTCTTCGGCGGTCGTCCAGTGCCAATGGGCGGTGTTGGTGGAGTTGTCGTGCTCCCGGAGCATCGCGGCCAAGGGATCGCGGCAGCGCTGTTGCGCGAAACAATCTCGCTCATGGGGGCGCGTGGCGAAGTGATTTCTGCGCTCGGGCCAGCCACAATCGGCGTGTACCGCCGCGCCGGTTGGGAACTCGCTGGCGATCGGTGCTGGCGTACGGTTTCGACCGTTTCGCTCGCCACATTGGAACCAGCAGTCGCGATCGAACGGCGAGCTGTTGGAGGGGATCACGATTCGATCAAACGCTGTTACGTGCGTTGGGCCTCGCAGCGACCCGGCATGCTCGCTCGACCGGCACGCGTCTGGGAGGCGCGTCTCGATCGCGTGATTGGGTCGTACTGCTATGTCGCAATCCGCGACGAAAGCGTTGTGGGGTATGTCACCTATCAGCAACAGCGGACCATGACGGGCTACACCCTCACGGTCAACGACTTTGCCGCAGATGATTGGGATGCGGAACGGTGCTTGTGGCGGCACCTCGGTGCTCACCGGGCCCAGGCGCGCGAAGTGATTACCTCAGGGATGCAGCTTGACGCCCTGATGATGCACCTGGGCGAAAATTCCGTCAAGACTGCATATGAATTTCAATGGATGTTGCGAATCGTCGATGCTGTCGGTGCCGTGGCTGCGCGCGGGTTTCCGCCGGAGGTGTCAGCGACAGTGCCTGTGCGGATTCTCGATGCCACCGTTGCTCACAACAGTGGCGTATGGCTCCTCGAGGTTGCATCTGGTCGAGCCACGCTGACTCCTGGGGGATCGGGAAGTGTGGAACTCACTTGCAACGCGCTTGCGTCGTTGTACAGCGGTCTTTGTTCGGCGCGCACCCTTGCGACGAACGGGTCATTGCAGGGGGCGACTGGCGAACAGCTCAGCACGCTCGACGCGCTGTTCAGCGGTCCTCGACCAACGATGAACGACGACTTCTAGCGTGACGCGGCTATGTCTTGCGCAGAACGTCGCTTGCGCGATCGAGGGTTCGCCCAGCAGTCCGCAACGCTCGTTCAACTGCGAACAACTCCGCCGCGACCTGGGAATCTGGTGTTGTTGAATAGGTATCTGCCATCGTGGTGACCCGGCGTTGGAGTTCATCAATCTGTGACCGAATACTCGAGAGCAGTGCGAGGTCTGAGGTGGCGTTCATATCGTTCAGATTGGCTTGTCTCGGGCTGCCACGCAAACCGAACGCTCGGTTCGACCTGGCCGCGTAGCATTGCTGGTTCCTATGTTGGCACGACTCGATTTGCGCGGGTACAACGGCGACGTCACCGTCGCGCTGATGCGCGCGCCGTCGAGTCAGGATCCGAGAGATATACCTGCGGTCGTGCGCGCGATCCTTGAAGATGTCGCACGCCGAGGCGACGCGGCTGTTGCGCAATATACGTCGCAGTTTGATGGGGTCGACGTCACCAATGGCGCATCGACCGAACTTCGGCTTCACCGCGACGAATTGCAGACGGCACTCGACAGCATCGACCCTGACCTGCGCGCCGCGCTGGAGTTCGCACGCGATCAGATCTTGGCGTACCACGAGGGTCAACGCGAACACGAGGCCCGTCATGAGCGCAGCGGTGTGCATATTCAGGAGCTGATCCTGCCGGTCGACCGGGCCGGTCTCTACGTGCCGGGCGGACGAGCGCAATATCCGTCCACGGTGCTGATGACTGCGCTTCCGGCGAAAGTTGCGGGCGTTCCGGCAGTCGTGTTGTGCGTGCCGCCAGACCGAACGGGTTCGCCGCCGGTCGCGACGTTGGCGGCGGCAGCGTTGGCCGGAGTCGACGAGGTGTACCGAGTCGGCGGTGCACAAGCGATCGCGGCGATGGCGTATGGCACTGAGTCGATCGCTTGCGTCGATGTCATCGTGGGTCCCGGAAACGCCTACGTCGCCGAAGCGAAGCGCCAAGTCATCGGACGCGTCGGAATCGACTCGATCGCCGGACCTTCGGAACTCGTCGTGATCGCCGACGCAACGAGCGACCCTGCCTTAGTTGCGGCCGATCTTCTCGCCCAGGCAGAACATGGACCAGGCGGCAGTGCTGTGGTGATCACTTGGGATGTCGAGATGGCTGACTTGATCGAATCCGAACTGCAACAACTCGTCGCGCTGGCACCGCGGGGCGACGAGGCCATGAGCACATTTTCAAGCGGCGGACGTTGCGTGATCGTTGACGATCGCACCCAAGCGATGGAGATCAGCAACACGATCGCGCCAGAGCACTTGCAGCTCATGTGCTCCGAACCTGGCCAAATGGTATCGCTCGTACGAAATGCCGGCGCCGTGTTCGTAGGAAAATGGGCGCCCGCTGTGATCGGTGACTACGTCGCCGGCGTGAACCACGTGTTGCCCACAGGCGCGACGGCGCGTTTCTCAAGCGCATTGCGGGTCGCCGACTTTCAAAAACATGTGCACGTCGTGACGTTGGACGAACATGCGATGGATCGCGTCGGGCCGTTCGCTGCGACGATCGCTGATGCGGAAGGTCTCGCCGCGCACGCACAAGCCATACGAATGCGTCGAGGTGTGCAGTGAACGGCGCGCAGGAACCGTACGTACGTCCGCTTCCGCGTGAGGATCTCCGCGCGCTTGAGGGCTATCACTCTCCGCAACTCGATGTGCGCGTTCGTTTGAACACGAACGAGTCACCCTTCGCTCCGCCAGCCGAGTTCATCGCGCGCTACGCACAGGCAATCGCCGATCACGATTATCACAGATATCCAGATCGCGGCGCGGTGGCGTTGCGGGCAGCTATTGGTGAGGCGCTAGGACACGACGCGACGAATGTCTTTGCTGCGAATGGCAGCAACGAGGTATTGCAGACGCTGTTGCTCACCTATGGCGGGCCGGGACGCCGTGCGCTTGTGTTCGAACCGACCTATGCGTTGCACGCCCACATCGCGCGGATTACCTCGACCGACCTCGTGAGCGCGCCACGTTCGGATGATTACTTGATCGATCCGATTGACGCCCGAGCACGAATTCGCGCAGCGCGTCCGACTGTCGTGTTC
>JBBRPC010000262.1:0-5337 GCA_038228615.1 Acidimicrobiia bacterium
ACGAACTTCCACGTGGAGTCGGTGACCGGTGGATCTGATGCGCTCGGCGCAGTTGTACTTACCCTCGACGCTGAGGGCCACAGAGTCACGGGCCGCGGGGTTGCAACCGATGTTGTCGAAGGTGCGGCGCGTGCCTATTTGAGCGCGGTCAACAAGATTGTGCGCATGCGCGGCCGTGAGACAAGAAAAAGTGAGGTTGGGCCATGAACGTGGTGAATCGCTGGACCGACAGCGGTTGGGCCGAGCGCTATCTCGCCGACCGTGGGAAGATTCCGCATCGGTTGGAGGCATACGCGTCGTTGGTGGAGATGCTGCCGCCGAAGGTGGAACGCGTGCTCGATCTCGGAACCGGTGATGGCTGCACGCTTGCATTGGTGATCGAAAATCGCCCGTTCGCTCGAGGGTTCGGTCTCGATTTCAATCCGGCGATGCTGCACGAGGCGCGAACAACCTTTGCCGACAACGATCGAGTCGCCATCGTGGAACACGACCTCGACAATGCGTTGCCAACGGATCTTGGCCAATTCGATCTCATCGTTTCGAGCTTCGCCATACATCATTGCGTCGCCGATCGTCAGCGTGCGCTGTACGGAGAAGTGTTCGATCTCTTGACACCAGGGGGAGTGTTCGCCAATCTCGAACACGTCGCGTCGGCGACCCCGAAACTCCACGTGGCGTTCCTCGCGGCACTTGGCATCGCGGAACACGACGACGATCCTTCGAACAAGCTTGTGGAGCCCGAGGTGCAACTTGGGTGGCTGCGATCGATTGGCTTTGCCGACGTCGACTGTCTGTGGCGCTGGCGCGAGCTCGCCCTCCTCATGGGAACGCGCCCGACGCACTGACATCGAGGCGGTCCCACTCCTGAGGCCCAGCACGCCTAAATGTGACAAATGTCGGAATTGTTGTGCTCTTACTCCACTCGGGGACCGGATCGGGTCGAAGCAACCACCATGGTCTGGTTGGCGACGATATTGCTCGGTGGATGTGCAGCGCTGGGATACGGGTTCATTGGTGCGTGGCGCCGCGTCCGCGACCTCGAAGGGTTGTTGGCGGTACGCGAAGTCTTCGATCAGGCCGAACGTGAGGCCGACGTCGACGCTGCGCTCGTGAACTACCGCGCAACGGCCCGAGCGCAATTTCAAGAACGGGCCGATGCCTACGCCACGGTGCGTACGACCACGTTGGAGTCGATTGCATGGAACTCCGACGCCGCGGCCACCGACGCGCTGACAGGGCTCTTGAACCGTCGGGCATTGCACGAGCGGGCAACCGCGGTCCAATCGTGCGAAAGCGTGTATTCAGTTGCGATCGCGGATCTTGATCACTTCAAAGCGCTCAACGACACGTTCGGTCATGAAACGGGCGATGCCGCGATCGTCGCGTTCGCCCGTGCGCTGACCCAAGCAACCGTGGGACGTGACGTCGTATGTCGCCTTGGCGGCGAAGAGTTCGTGGTGATGTTCCCAGGGGTCACCCAAGGTCATGCCCGCGAGGCGATGGAACGCGTACGAGCGTTCTATAAAGCAGAAGTCGCCCAACTTGGCTTACCGAAGTCGACCGCGAGCTTCGGCGTCGCCGAATCGACGATGGCAACGGATTTCGACTCGGTGTTGCGCATCGCAGATCAGGCGTTGCTGCGAGCCAAGCGGACCGGGCGCGACCAAATCATCTCGGCAACGCGCCCAGGGAAATATCGAGAAATTGTGCGGGTACCCGCCAGCGTGTAGCGAACTACGCCGACGCCGCAGGGAGCCAACCCGGTCGTTGCTCTTCGAACGTGGTGATGTCGGTTGCATAACGCATCGTCAGACCAATGTCGTCGAGACCGTTCAGAAATCGGTAGTGGGTGAAGTCGTCGAGAGGGAACGGTTCGTCGATACCGAGACTCGGAGCGGCAATTCGGCGCGCCTCAACGTCGACGACGATTTCGGTTCCGGGGTTTTCTTCGAGCGCATCCCACAAGATCTCGATGACGGCTTGAGGAATCGTGACGGTGAGCAAACCCGTCTTTGTTGAGTTATTGCGGAAGATATCGGCGAACCGCGACGACAACACGGCCGCGAATCCGTACTGCTGCAACGCCCACACGGCATGTTCGCGACTTGAACCCGTACCGAAGTTCGGCCCGGCAACGAGAATCGAAGCCTTGGCATAGCGGTCTTGGTTCAACACGAAGTCGGATGACTCACGCCATTCGCCGAAGAGACCCTCACCGAATCCGGTCCGCTCGATGCGTTTCAACCAGTCGCTCGGAATGATTTGATCGGTGTCGACATCGGCGCGTCGCAGCGGGACGCCAGTTCCAGTGATCACGGTGAGTTTTTGCACGAAAACAACCTTTCAGTTCGCAGCGTACATGGCACTAGTCGAGATCGTCTGGCGTCGCGAAGTGGCCGAGAATGGCCGTGGCTGCGGCGACCTCTGGCGAGACCAAATGGGTGCGGCCACCTTTGCCTTGGCGACCTTCGAAGTTGCGGTTGCTCGTTGATGCGCAGCGTTCGCCGACGCTGAGTTTGTCGTTGTTCATTGCGAGACACATCGAACAGCCTGGTTCTCGCCAGTCGAAACCAGCGGCGCGAAACTCCTTGTCGAGGCCCTCGGCTTCTGCTTGGGCTTTGACTGCGTGCGAGCCGGGAACCACCAGCGTGCGTACACCGGCGTTGACGTGGTGACCGCGCACGACCGCTGCAGCGGCGCGAAGGTCTTCGATCCGCGAGTTTGTGCACGACCCGATAAAGACCGTGTCGATCGGAACATCGCGCATCGAAGTTCCGGCCGTCAGGCCCATGTAACGCAACGCTCGGGTGATCGCTTCTTTTTCGACGGCGTCGACCACATCGTCTGGCGACGGGACAACCCCTCCGATTGGAATGGTCTGGCCCGGGTTGGTGCCCCACGACACTTGCGGTGTCAACGTCGAGGCGTCGATGACGAGTTCCTTGTCGAATGTCGCGTCGTCGTCGGTGTTGAGACTGCGCCAATCGTCGAGCGCTCGTTCCCACTGGACCCCAGTGGGTGCGAATCTTCGCCCTTCGAGATATGCGAACGTCGCATCGTCGGGTGCGATCACACCGGCTCGAGCACCAGCTTCGATCGACATGTTGCATACCGTCATTCGCCCCTCGACCGAGAGGGCACGAATCGCTGATCCGCGATATTCGAGCACCGACCCGATGCCGCCGCCGGTGCCGAGTTTGGCGATGATTGCTAACACGATGTCTTTCGCGCTGACACCGCGCGGTGCGGCGCCATTAACCGTGATCGCCATCGTGCCGGGAGCAATCTGCGGCAATGTCTGTGTGGCCAAGACATGTTCGACTTCGCTCGTACCGATGCCAAACGCCAGTGCGCCGAATGCTCCGTGCGTTGAAGTGTGGGAGTCGCCGCACACGATCGTCATTCCCGGCTGCGTGAGGCCTTGCTCCGGGCCGATCACGTGCACGATGCCTTGGCCGGGGTCGCCCATCGCGTAGATGCGGATACCAAACTCGGCGCAGTTGGCAGCAAGCGTCGCCATCTGTTGTTGTGAGATCGGTTCGATCGCTTCGGTCAGGCTCGTCGGTACGTTGTGATCCATCGTCGCGATGGTGAGATCCGGGCGCCGCACCGTGCGCTTGCTGAGGCGCAAACCGTCAAATGCCTGGGGTGAGGTGACTTCGTGCACCAGATGCAGATCGATGTAGAGCAAATCGGGTTCGCCGCCGCCAGTACGCACCACGTGGCGGTCCCAAATCTTTTGCGAGAGCGTGCGTGCCATGAGTTGTTTCGTCCTCGTCAACGTTCGTGCGCGACCCGGGTATGGGCCGCAGTGCAGGTTCGTGATCAAGTATGCGCCGACTGCGACCTGGTTTGGGAACCGGGCCCAGTGCGAAGCGGAATGTGCGGCGTCGTCCGGCCGTAGGCCTGATCACACGCGATCGGGTGCCTTGATCGTCTAACTGCTGTAACCGCCCGTTAACAATGGTTCAATACCGTGTGGCCGTGGACGTAGTTGTGCTGAAATGGCCGACCGAGCGACTGAAGATCGATGATCTTCGCGATCGAGGTATTCCTCGACTGTTGCTGATCGAAGCCGACGAGGCTGTTCCGACTGCACCCGACTGCTTGGAGGATTGGGTGCGTGTGCCAGCCTCCGACGCCGATCTCGCAGTACGTCGTGCGACCGTGGCTGCCCGGGCCAATCTCCACTCGGTCCGACCCACACTCGACGACGACGGTGTGCTGCGCTTCCAAGGCTCGTGGGTTGGTCTCTCGCCGGTGGAGCGCGACCTTGCTTCGCCATTGGTTGAAAAATTCGGCGGCGTGGTGTCGCGTGGTTTGCTCGCCGATCGGGCCTGGCCCGAGGGCATGCCGAGCCGCAATGCGCTCGACGTGCACGTGTTGCGCCTGCGCCGACGGCTCGAAATTATTAACCTCGAACTCCGCACCATTCGGGCTCGGGGTTATTTGTTGCAAGCGACCACCTAAGGCCGGGTTCCCGGCGGCGCTACAGCGCCCGTACCGAGACCAGTTCGACCGAAAGTTCGCGGCGCGGTCCCTTGTAGCTCACTTTGTCGCCTGGGTGTTTGCCAAGGAGGGCCTGCCCAAGCGGAGAGCTGACCGATAGCACCTCGTAGACATCGTGGCGTTCTTCGATCGAACCCATGAGGTAGGTGGTCGTGTCGGTGTCGCCAACGTAACGAAGTTCGAGCAGGCAGCCTGTTGCCGCGGCGTCGGTGCTCGCAGTATGCGCCACGACCACCGCACGCTTCAGCATGTCTTCAATTTGGCGAACGCGACCTTCGTTTTGGCCCTGCTCGTTCTTGGCCGCGTCGTATTCAGCGTTTTCGCTCAGATCGCCGTGGGCCCTGGCTTCTTCGATTCGGGCCACGATTTCTTTGCGACGCGCCGTCGTACGTTCCTCGAATTCAGCCTTGAGGCGATCGAGCGCGTGTTGAGAGAGTTCTAATGGTTCCATGACGTCGCGCAGGCTACAGGGTTTCTGCCGCTGCGCTGCTTGTGGGCCGAAGCCTTTAGCCGCGCACGAGCGCAATTTTGAATTCGAGTGTTCCGGCGTCGGTCACTTTGACGAAATCTCGTGTCGGTGGCGTGATGCCAAAGTCGGCGAGCGTGATGGCCATGTTGCCTTCGATGTCGATGAGTGCACCGTTCCACACTGCGTTCAGTGGGATCGTGACGGTTTTGGTGACACCGTGGATCGTCAAGTTGCCGGTTGCGTTCACCGACACCTTCGCCCCTTTCACGGGTACGGCCGGCAAGGCGATCGATGCTGTCTGAAAGGTCGCAGTTGGGAATTTCGCGGTTTCTAGGCCGCTGTCCTGCATTTGCTGGATC
>JBBRPC010000263.1:0-5333 GCA_038228615.1 Acidimicrobiia bacterium
ATCCTTGCTCGCCAATCATCCTGATGGCGTAGCCGTTCCCGAAGCATTCGCAATGTCGTGTCCATCGGGGTTGGGATGTCATTTCCAACGTCCGCAATTGCTGTCGCTGCGTGGCATCAATTCGCGTTTTGGCGATGCATTTCGCTCGGAAAGCCGCTTTGCGGGTCTTCGTCGCCGCGTCGATGCCGTCGAGAGCTCGCTCGCTCAGCGCAATTCGGGCCGCTGGAGTGGAGCGTCCAGCGCTCGAACATTGCCGGAAGGCGACTATCTCAGGCTCGTCGCGGTGCATGCATCGAATCTTGAGCTGACGTACGCCGCGACGCTCGCAGCGATCGAAGCGGTAGCTGAGCGCGACGTTCCGCGGGCTCGGCGCGCCTCGCTCGCCAGCGTAAGTGTGCGGATTTGGCAGATGGCCAGCGGTCTCGGCGCTGGCGACAAACGCGAGTACGACGCCCCCAGGTTCAGGTAGGTTCCAGACGTGGCCAGGATCACGATCCTCGATCCAGTTGGGGTGGCGCGGGACACCGATGCACAAATCAACTCCGATCCTGGACCTGCTGCGGGCTCGTTGGTTGGGAAGCGGATCGGTCTGCGTTACGACACCGCGTGGAAGTCGTTCGAATGGGTCCTCGACGAGTGGGAACCGCGCTTTGTCGCTGCTGGTGCGTCGATCGTGCGGTGGGTCGCTGGCAATCGGATCGGCGACGAAGGCGAACGTACGAGTGGAGAACTGAAGCGTTTTGCCGCCGATGTCGATATCGGAATCGTGGGGCTTGGCAACTGAGGTTCGTGCACCGCGTGGAGCGTGCACGACACTGTCGTCATCGCAAACGCGGGTTCCACGGCGGTCGTCGTGGTGACGGACGAATTCACATCGCTCGCGCACACGATGGCGGCCAACGCTGGTAGGGCTGGCCTGCGTGTCGTCTCGCTGCCGTATCCGCTTGAGGGTCGCGCCGAAGAAGATGTCCGAGTGATTGCACGGGAATGGTGGCAGCAGTTGTTCGAGTCGCTTGGCGCGCAGTAGAACGCCTTGATGAGCGACATCGCTGGGCGCGTCGACTGCGGACCGGAAGGCTGCACGATCGATTGGTTGGCGTCACACCGGATCACCGTCAACGACGATCCGATGGCGTTCCAAACGCTTGCGACTGCGGCCGGTTTTGGCGACGGTTTGCCGCTCATACCACCCACCGAGACGCGGGTGCGGGAGTTTGTCAAAGCGAGCGGACGTTTCCCTGACGAACTGATTGGAATCGTTCCGCCGAGCAACGGACGGGCGACAGTCGAAAAGATCGCGATCAACGCGGTGATGGCTGGTGCCCCTGCAGAATCGATGCCACTGTTGATTGCAGCCCTTGCGGCGATGCTCGATCCGCAGTTCAACCTGTTTGCGCTCAACACCACCACCTGTTGTGTTGTGCCTGGCGTATTCGTCAATGGTCCTGCGCGCCACGAACTCACGTTGCCAATGGGGCCGGGTTGCTACGGCGGCGATGCGGGAAACGGTGCGAGCATCGGGCGAGCGACACGTCTCATGATGCGCAACATCGGGGGGCAACGCGCCGGCGTTTCATCCAAGAGCGTGTTTGGCCAGCCAGGGCGTGTGAGCGGAATTGTGGTTGGCGAGTGGGAGGAACGGTCACCTTGGGCTCCGTTCAGCGAGCGGCGTGAAATCCCGTTCGGTGCCAATGCGGTGACTGTGCACGGAGTCACAGGAACAATCGATATCGCCGACATTGTGGCGCAGGACGCAGCGACCTTGCTTGCGATCATTGGAAAGTCGCTGGCATTTGTGGGTACCAACGCGTTCATCGGCGGTCACCACGGGGCGCAAATCATGATCGCGATTGCACCCACCTGGGCAGAGCTCATTGCCCGCACTATCCCAGATATTGATGATGTCGTTGAAGAGCTGTATCGACACGCGGCGATTCCGGTTGATTGGTGGCCTGAGCCGCATCAGGTCGACCACGAAACACACAATCGCATCGACGATCAGGGCCTCGTTCATCTCGTCGAATCCCCCGAACATCTCTTGGTCATCGTCAACGGCGGTCTCGGCAATCTGCACGCACTCGCGATGCATAGCTTCGGGCCGACGCAGGCCGTGACGTTGGCATATTGATGCACCACTAAGATTCCGCCTCGTGAAACTGGCTGGGGCTCGCATCGTGATCACCGGTGCCTCGCGCGGGCTCGGCGAGCATCTTGCGCGTTCGCTTGCGAAGCGAGGTGCGCAGGTGGTTCTTGTGGCGCGTTCGGGCGCTGCGATTGCGGAACTCGCGCGGGAACTTGGGGGCGAAAGCTTTGCCTGTGATCTTGCTGATTGCGCGGCGATCGAACCACTCGCGGGCGCGATATTGGCCGATGGTCCAGTCGATGCGTTGATTAACAACGCCGGAGTCGACCTCACTGGAAGCCTGACGGATTTGGCGGCCGAGGCGATTGCCCAACTCTTTGTGATCAACCTCACCGCGCCAGTGTTGTTGAGTCGCGCGTTACTGCCAGCGATGTTGCAACAGGGGCATGGCACGATCCTCAATGTGAGCTCGCTCGCTGGAACAAACGCCATGCCAGGAGCGGCGTCGTACTCGGCGTCGAAAGCCGGACTGAGTCATTTCACCGCTTCGCTGGGTGCGGAGCTGCGCGGGCGACCTATCACGCTGACGCTTGCAGAGATCGGGCCGATCGAGAGCGACATGATGACCAGTCTCCGCGCGCACCGCCCGATGCGCAAGGCGCTTGAGCGCCTGGAATCGTTGAAGTTGGTCAAAGACATTCCAATGTCCGTCGTTGTGAACGCCTTGGTGCGAGCGCTCGAACGCGACAAGGCACATGTTCGATTGCCGCGACGCGACGCGATGTTTCCGTTGCTGGTCGGCCTCCCGCGTTCGATGAGCCGCCTGCTCCTGACGGGCGTGGATGTCCGACCTCCCGCTACTGCGGCCGATCACGTTGCATCGTCGCCGTCACCCAACTCACCGAGTCATCCGAGCGATTGAGCAGAGGCGAACTACGACGATGAATACAACACCGGTTACCGTCGACGATCTCACTCCCGAATGGTTCAGCTCTGCGATCGGGAATGGAGCGTAGTGCAGCAACGTGAATTGCAAACCGCTCGGCGTTGGCGTTGGCTTGGTGGGCCAGCTGTTCGCTTGCGATTTGGAGTGGGAACGAGGCGATGCGCCGCGACGCGTTGTTGCCAAACTCGCGGCGATCGGCGACGAGAGTCGTTTCGTCGCGACCGTGCTCAACATGTACGGCCGCGAGGTTGGCTTCTACAACGAACTCGCGCAATACACGAGGGTCGGTCACCCTGCGTGTTACTTCGCGCAACACGATCCCGCCACGCAAGACACGGTGTTGCTACTCGAAGACGTCGGGAATCGCGGTACGCAAATAGATCAAGTTCTCGGTGCCAACCTCGCACAAGCAGAGCCAGCGCTGCGCTCGATCGCCAAATTGCACGCAGATTGGTGGGAGAGTCCACGATTCGCTGCACACCCATGGCTGTTGAAACTGAGCGATGATCCATACCCGGGCGCGGTACAGATGGCATTTGCTGCCGGTTGGCCTGTGGTGCAGGAATACATGGGCGACCTCATCACCGAGCCAGTCCGCGCGCTCGGCGATCGCTTCGTCGAGATGATTCCTTCCGTGCTCGCCAAACTGTGCGAAGGTCCATTGACGTTGTCGCATGCCGATTGGCGTCTTGACAATCTGTTCTTTACGCCCAGCGACACGGATCCGATCATCGCGGTGGATTGGCAACTCATCGATCGCTCCGTCGGACCACGAGACGTCGCGTACATGGTGACACAGAGTCTCGAGCTCACATCTGCGACCGAATACCGAAGCGCGCTCGATATGTACCTTGATGAACTTGCCGTGCATGGAGTTTCGGTCGACCCCCACTGGGCGTGGGAAATGTACCGCCAAGCCGCCCGATTCGGCTTTGTGTATCCGGTGATCGCCGGGGGCTCACTCACGGTTGCCGATCCACGACACCTCGAACTCTGTCGGTCGCTGATGCGCCGTTGTGTCGCGGCAATGGAAGCGCTCGACGCCATCGATTTGGCGCTGGAATAGGGCCTCACTGCCGACGCGAAGGCCTACCGCACGGAGCGTGTCACGCTTGGGATCCGCGATGTGGTCGAAGCGGCGTGGCAAAGTAGCGCCCCGCGAAAAGGTTGGTGCCTATGGTCCGTAAGCTCGCTGCAGAATTTATTGGGACGCTATGGCTGGTACTCGGTGGTTGTGGAGCCGCAGTGCTCGCCGCCGGTTTCAGTCCTGGCGGAAATAGCGGTCCGCCAATCAATATCGGCCTTGTCGGCGTCTCCATCGCGTTCGGTCTCACCGTACTCACCGGTGCCTACGCCTTTGGAGGGATCTCTGGCGGGCATTTCAATCCTGCAGTCACGATCGGCTTGTGGGCAGCCAAGAAGTTCCCCGCGAGTGGAATTCTGGGTTACGTCATCGCTCAGATCCTTGGAGGCATCGCGGGTATTGGCATTCTCGCCGCGATTTGTGCGGGCCAAACTGGGGGAGCGCCCGTACGCGATCGCCTTGCTGGTGTGTCGAATGGGTATGGCCTGCATAGCCCGGGGCTCTATAAGGCTGGCGCCGCGTTTGTTGCCGAACTCGTCTTCACCGCCATTTTTCTCATGGTGATTCTTGGATCAACGCATGCACGCGCTCCGAAGGGATTCGCTCCGATTGCTATCGGCCTTTCGTTGACGCTGATCCACCTCATCTCGATCCCGGTCACGAACACATCGGTGAACCCGGCGCGTTCGTTTGCTCCAGCGCTTTTTGCACACGGTTGGCCATTGGGCCAGGTGTGGCTTTTCTTCGTTGCCCCAATCGTCGGCGCGATTCTCGCTGGTCTGATCTGGTCGGCATTGTTCGATGAGGACGAAGTCGAACAGCCAGCTTGACCCGCCAGCTTGACCGGCCAGATTCGACGGCCAGTCTGAACTGCGACGGTTGCGGGTTCACCACATAGCGTCACGTGTGTGACGGTTCGCATGTTCAACGAGATCAGTCAGGCGAGCGCGCGAATCAAAGCTGAGTTCCCCGAAATCGACATCATCGAACTCAGCGATGGTCTTGCTGGTGACGCACGTGGCGAGATCCTGTTCGGAGGGTGGGGATCGCATGCTGTCGAAGCAGTGGCTCGCGGTGTCGAGTGGGTGCAGCTGTCCGGCACCGGTATCGACGGCATCGACCCGACTGTGCTGACAGCACCGCAGGTCACCTGCGCTCGAGGCGCGAGCGCGATCCCGATCAGTGAATATGTGATCGCGGCGATGCTGAACTTCGAAAAG
>JBBRPC010000264.1:0-5290 GCA_038228615.1 Acidimicrobiia bacterium
GCTCAATCAGGACCTGGAGGCCAAGAAACAGGGAAGCCTGAAAAAGAAAACGCCCCGCGAGACCGCGGGGCGCTGAATGGAACGGCCAAAGGGCTTCGTGCTGCTTCTTGGTCGTGGTCGTCGTCTGGGTCTGGGTCGAGGTGCGGGTAGGGGGGTGCTGGTCGATCTGAAGGCTCGATGCCGTATTGTTCGACCTCATGGCTGACATCGTCGTCTATCACAATCCAAGTTGCGGAACATCTCGCGGCGTGTTGGAAATCCTCGCACATGCCGGTATTGACGTTGATGTGGTCCGGTATCTGGAGACGCCGTTGACGCAGGCACAACTCGCCGCGATCGTGGACGCGATCGATGTGGAACCGTCGGAATTGGTGCGCAACGATAAGCGCTTCAAGGAACTCGGTCTTATGAAGGACGACTACATATCGAAGGACGCAGTTGTGAAGTTGCTGCTCGCACATCCCGAGCTCATGCAGCGCCCAATTGTCATCAAAGACAAAACGGTGATCCTCGCCCGACCGAAAGAAAAGATCAACGCACTCTTGTAACGGCGGGTTGTGCGGATCTTCAGATCTTCAGTTGTGGCAGTTCTGCGTTGTTGTGGGCGCGCACGTGGACGACGTCGAGTACCTGACCTCGGGGCCGCGTGAGCACGAACCGGACAACCTCCGCTACGTCGTTGGGCTGCTGAGGTTGACCAGCGGAAATGGCCGTCAGGTGACCGCTCGCCGTGGCAGCATCGAGGAACGCGCGCAATTCGGAGCTGTCCCAGTCGCGCGCCCACTCGGTATCGGTCGCGCCACAGACGAGCGTCGTGACCCGCGTGCCGTCGGCCTTCACCTCAGCTTGTGTCGCCAATGTGAAGGCCTCCAAGCCCGCTTTACTCGCTGCATACAAACCCAAATAAGGCAACGGTGTCGTGGACGATTCGCTGGAAATATTGATGATGTCGCCACCGCCGGAAGCGCACAGCAACGGGATCGCCGATCGAGTGCAATAGACGGCGCCGGTAAAGTTTGTGCCGATTGTCTGACCGATTTCTGCATCGCTGAGGTCGGCGATACGGCGGAGCGGTGAAGAACCGGCGTTATTGATCAGGACGTCGAGACGGCCGAATCGTTCGTTGATGACGCCAAAGGCGGTACGGACTGCGTCTGGGTCGCAGATATCCGTCGCAATTGCGACTGCGGCAGGCCCGATCTCATCGACCGCTCCCTGCAGCGTGGTGATGTTGCGCGCCAACATAACAACGGTCGCCCCGGCCAGCGCCAACGTCTGCGAAATCGCTCTGCCGATCCCACGCGAGGCACCGGTGATACAGACGATTCTGTTGTGCATTGTTGGATCGTACAGAACAGCTACGTTGCGAATGTGACAGGTCGGAACAACGATGTGACCCCAAAGGCCGCGCGCCGCGCTGGGCGCCTTTCGGGTGTTGCCCGTTCAACGCTGTCGGAATTCCTTCACGCCGAGGCAACCGGAGGCGTCGTGCTGGTTGTTGCGGCGCTCATCGCCTTGGTGTGGGCCAACTCGGGTGCGCGTGACAGCTATGAATCGTTGTGGGCATCTCATCTCACGATCGGTATCGGGCGGTTCGCGCTCCGCGAAAACTTGCATCGTTGGGTGAACGACGCGTTGATGGCGCTGTTCTTCTTCGTGGTGGGTGTTGAGGTCAAGCGAGAGCTCGTGGTGGGTGAACTTCGCGATCGTCGCGCTGCGACATTGCCCGTCGTCGCAGCGCTCGGCGGGATGGTGTTGCCTGCCGCCATCTTCGCGGCGTGGAATCTCAATAGCAGCGCGTCGCATGGTTGGGGCATTCCTATGGCCACCGACATCGCGTTCGCTGTTGGCGTGCTCGCGCTGCTGGGGTCGCGAATTCCGCAGTCGTTGAAAGTGTTTTTACTGGCGTTGGCGATCGTCGACGATATTGGCGCGATTCTCGTGATCGCCATCTTCTATTCGCGATCGATCAGCTTCGCAGGGCTGGCCGTCAGTGCGGGGTTGATCGGGTGTCTCGTGCCGCTGTGGCGCATCGGCGTGCGAACCGTGTGGATCTACGTGGTCGTGGGCGTTGGGCTATGGATCGCCGTGCATGCTTCTGGTGTGCACGCCACTATCGCAGGCGTCGTGTTGGGACTGCTGCTGCCAACGCATGTGCTGACGAACCGCAGGGGCCGAACGCTTCCACCGGCTGAGCGCATCGAGCATGTGCTCCATCCGGTGACAAGCTTCGTGGTGATTCCGGTGTTCGCGCTCGCGAACGCGGGTGTGCGTATCCAGGCGAATGCGTTCGACCGACCTGGAACGCTGCGTGTCGCTCTCGGGGTCGTCACTGGCTTGGTCGTGGGCAAAGTCGTCGGCATTACGGCAGCGAGTTGGATCGTCGTTCGTTGCGGGCGAGCCGTGCTTCCTGAGGGTGTGATGTGGCGACAGCTCGTTGGCGTCGCAATCCTCGGAGGAGTTGGTTTCACGGTGTCGTTATTTGTCAACGAATTGGCGTTTGTATCGGCACCATTACGGGAAGCCGCGAAGATCGGGATCGTCGTCGCGTCGCTTGTTTCCGCTGGCGTTGGAGCGACCGTGTTGCTTGTCGTGACGCCTAGGTCCGCGAGGGCGAATACTACGGCTCAATAATGGCGAAGAAGAGATCGAACTGATCCAACAACAGCACGAACGATTCGAACGCATTTCGATCGCCGGCAATTTCGAATGTACCCGCCGCTTCTTGCGCTTCGACCGTGGTTGCCCCGCTCGTGATCTTCACGAATGCTGGGACCGTAGTGACAATCGTGGCCGACGGCGCGTGTTGTGGCGTTGAATTTACGTGGATGACGCCGTGTCGTACGACGAGTTCGTGACGCTCGTTGTGATCAACGAACGTGAGGTCGAATACGCAATCGTATGTGGCGGCGCGCGGAGCGTTGAGTTTGACACCACAATTGTCGAGCACCATCAGCGGGGTCATCGCACGCATCACGTCGATGCTCGCCGTTCCTCGTAGTCCTGGGATCGAAGGCGTTCCGTGGCGGAGCTCCTGTGCGCCCGTGAGATAGAAGGCACGCCATGGTCCTGATTCTGCTTGATAACCGAGTTGTTCGAGCGCGTCGGCTTGGAGCAAACGGGCCTCTTCGTTGGCGGGGTCGGCGAACACCAAATGGTTCACGACTTGTGCGACCCACCGAAAATTACCTGCATCGAAGTCGAGGCGAGCACGTTGGATGACAGCGTCTGCCCCTCCCATGTAGTCGACCATCCGGTGAGCGCTTTCCGTTGGGGGAAGCGGATGGAGATTCGCCGGGTTTGCGTCGAACCAGCCAAGGTATCGCTGGTAGATGGCCTTGACATTGTGATTCACGGTTCCGTAGTAATCGCGGTTGAACCATTCGTCGCCGATCGCCGCTGGGACTTCGACCATTTCGGCGATCTCGAGTGAGGTGTGACCATGGTTCGCGAGACGCATTGTCTCGTCGTGGAGGTAGCGGTAGATGTCGCGCTGGCCCGACATAAACGCGTGCATATCGATGTGTCCCCAACGCGGCCAATGATGACTCGCAAATGCAACGTCTGAGCGGCCGAGAAACAGCTCGATCGCTTCGTTGATGTATCGACTCCACCCCAGGGCATCACGGATCTCAGCACCCCGAGGCGTGTAGATGTTGTGCAGTGTCGCGGAGCAGTTCTCCGCCATGCAGACCGCTCGGAAATCTGGGAAATAGAAATTCATCTCCGCCGGGGCTTCGGTGCCCGGCGTCATCTGAAATTCGATGCGGACGCCGTCGATGGCCAATGTCGTGCCGGTGGCATCTACGGATTCTGTTGGTGCGATCAGACCCACGTTGCCGATCGGGATGGTTTTGCCGAGCCCGGCATCAATATGACCTTTTGGCCCAACGGGCAGGAGCGGTCCGTACATATACATCGCGCGGCGTGTCATTGCGGGTCCAGCGATGACGTTCTCCGAAATTGCAGCCTCGAGGAAACCCGTCGGCGCAATGATGCGTACTGCGCCGCTTGCGACCTCATCGTCGGTGACGATGCCGCGGATTCCGCCGTAGTGGTCGGTGTGGCTGTGGGTGTAGATGACGGCGACGATCGGTAGAGCGCCGAAGCGGTCGTCGACGAGTTGGCGAGCCGCTGCGGCGGTGGTGGAGGAGGTCAGTGGATCAATGACAATCCAGCCAGTGTTCGTGCGAACGAAGCTGATATTCGAAAGGTCGTAGCCGCGTACCTGGTAGATGCCCGGGACGACTTCGAAGAGTCCGTGGATGCGATTGAGCTGGGCCTGGCGCCACAAACTTGGGTTTGCTTCTGGTGGTGCTTCGGCGTCGAGAAAGGCGAAACGCTCGAGATCCCAAATCATGGTTCCGGCGGAGTCGACGATCGTTGCCGGCGAGTGTTGCGCTAACAGTCCCCGAGTTGCCCGGCGAAAATCCGCGTCGTCGGCGAAGTTCAGCCGGTCTCGAACCGCGGCGTTCACGGCGGCGGTCGCGGGTGTGGCGGGTTTCGGATCGCGCGGGTCGGGAACCATGTCCAAACCGTAACCCGGCCGGCGGTTCGGCGCCTTCCATGGTGTGGCTTCTAGTGTTGCGGCGTGTTGTATACACCCTTGAGGAGCGATCATGGCTGAACTCACCACCGACCAAGTACGTGATGAAGTGAAGGCGTTCCTCGCCGACAAATTCGACCCGTCGATGACCGTCGCTGCGTGGTGGCAAATCCTCGCCGAGAGTGGCTATTGCGCACCGACGTTTCCCGAGACGCATTTTGGGCGCGGTTTCAATCGTGCGCTCGCCAACGTCGTCGGCGAGGAGATCGCCGCTGCCGGAGCCATCGGTGGACCGTCGGGGCTGGGCTACGCGCTCGCCGCACCCACACTGGTCGCGCACGGCAACGACGCACAAAAAGCCTGGTTGTTCGACATACTTAATGGCACCGATGCCTGGTGTCAGCTGTTCAGCGAGCCGGGCGCCGGTAGCGACTTGGCATCGCTTTCCACAAAAGCCGAACGAGATGGCGACGAATTTGTGATCACAGGTCAAAAGGTCTGGACCTCGACGGCGCAACTTTGTAACAAGGGCATGCTGATCGCTCGGACCGATGTCAATCTTCCGAAACACGTCGGAATTACTTACTTCCGTTTCGATATGACGCAGCCAGGCGTCACGGTTCGACCCCTCACGGAGATGACGGGGCGAGCTTTGTTCAACGAGGTGTTCATCGACGAGGCGCGTGTGCATGTCGACGACATCATCGGCGGTCTGAACAACGGTTGGGCAGTCACGAACACGAC
>JBBRPC010000265.1:0-5262 GCA_038228615.1 Acidimicrobiia bacterium
AACCGACGTCGTTGTTGCGGGAAGAGTCGTGGGCGAAACGGTTGTGCTGTTCGGGGCGTGCGTCGATTGGGTTGGGCCGGGGCCTGTCTCGATGCGGACTGAATGTTGGGTGCCGGAATTATGCAACACCGCCACAACCAATGCGATCGTGCACACGGATGCAATCAACCCTGTGAATTGTTGCCTCCGTCGCCGAACGCGTCTGCGAATGTCGTTCGAACCGCTCGTAGGAGGGACAGCGTGGCCGAGCGCGCGAGTCGCTGCGTCGGCGCGTGTTTCGAAATCGTTCATCGTCGCTCCTCTGTGAGTTGGACGCGCAACGCGTCGCGAGCTTGGGCGAGGGTCGCCCGCACGGTGCCGTCGGCGATGCCGAGTGCTTTGGCGATGTCGATGACGGAGCGGTCGCCCGCGTAGTACAGGATCACAACTTGCATTTGTCGCTTCGGAAGGATTCGCACGAGCGACCAGAACTCGTCGGCTTCTACCTCAAGTGCAACGTCGGCGTCGGGGCCGAGTCGTGCCAACGCTCGTGATTCCAACGTTTGGCGTCGCCGCAAACCGATCGACTCATTGATGAGGATTCGACAGCAATACGCGACAGGATTGTCGTACGTCGAGACCTTCGACCAGCGTGCGAAGACTTTCATCATCGTCTCTTGGACGAGTTCCTCAGCGAGGGCGTGGCGACCACACTTCGCATATGCGATGCGATGCAACGTTGGATAGGTCGACTTGTAGAAACCGTCAAATGCTCTCGTGTCCACCTCCACGCGGCCCTCTCTGATCGTTCCGACAACGGATTCCGGCATCATGAGCGATAACACGCGCCGGGCCGGTGTCGCGCTTAGTCAAATTTATATTGATAGTCAGGCTTTCACGATGTCCTTCGCGCGGTAAAAGACGCGTTGTGTAGTTCTACGCTATGTCTGTGTCAGTGAAGCCGACTCTCTTCGTCGTGCGCAGTGGCGTCGTGCTCCTTGCTCTCGTAGCGAGTGCGTGCGGCGGCGGTTCTTCGCCGTCGCACGCTTCGGCGAAACCCTCGCCCGCCACGGACACGCGTCCGAACATCGTGTTCATCCTGACCGACGATCTGTCTTGGAATCTGGTCAACAACAGGTTCGCGCCCCACGTCGCGCAACTCCAGCAGCAGGGCGAGACCTTCAGCAACTACTTCGTGGCCGATTCGCTGTGCTGTCCGTCGCGATCGACGATCTTTACTGGTTTGTTCCCGCACGACACGAAGGTCGTGACGAACCAACCCCCGTCAGGCGGTTTTGCGAAATTTCAGTCGCAAGGCTTGGATAAAAAGACGTTCGCAGTCGCAACACATGCTGGCGGCTATGCGACATCGATGCTTGGGAAGTATCTCAACGGATATGGATTCCCGAAGAAGAACAGGCCGGCCCCTGTACCAACTGGATGGTCGGATTGGCACGTCAGCAATAGCACTGGATACCTCGAGTACAACTACTTCCTGAACGACAATGGCAAGGCAAACTTCTACAGAGGAACGGACCAGTACGGCGTCGACGTACTGAACTCCGATGCCAGGTCGTTCATCGACCGCAACAAGCGCACACCGTTCATCATGGAGGTAGCGACCTTCGCTCCCCACGCGCCGTATACGCCTGCGCTACGGAATGCGAACGACTTTCCAGGTCTCAAAGAACCTCGTGATGCCTCGTTCAACGCCAACAATGTCGCTCCGCCGAAATGGCTCGGAGCGCGCAAGTCACTGGGGCCCAGGCAGCTTGCGACAATCGACGCGATCTATCGCAAGCGAGCCCAGGCCGTTGAGGCCGTCGACAAACTGCTTGGAGATGTCGAAGCCACCCTCGTCGCAGACCATCTCGCCGACAACACGTACATCGTGTTCAGTTCCGACAACGGCTACCACCTCGGCCAGCACCGTCTTGACCGCGGTAAACAGACCGCGTTCGACACCGATATTCGAGTCCCGTTGATTGTCGCTGGCCCAGGCGTGCCGCATGGCCGAACGGTCGCAGCCGTTGCGCAGAACGTCGATCTGTACCCCACGTTCATTCAGCTCAGTGGTGCGACCGCGGCCGGGCCGATTGATGGGAACAGCCTCGTTCCGCTCCTGCACCCGTCGGGACACGCACAACCTTGGCGTACCGTAGCACTCGTCGAGCACCAAGGGGCGAACAACGATCCAACTGACCCCGATTTCGAAGGTGGGGGGAGCAACCCCACGACCTACGGTGCGATCCGGATCGCCGCGCAGCATGTGCTTGGCTTCATTGGTCCGGTTGAGTCGGTGTACGTGGAATACAAGGATCGCCAACACGAGATCGAGTACTACGACATCAGGAACGACCCGTACGAGCTGAACAACATTGCGAGACGCCTGAGCGCTGCGCAAAAGACGGCGCTACACAAAATCCTGGTCGCGCTTGAGGGTTGCCACGATCGAGTGGCGTGCTGGTCGGCGGCGAAGCCGAGTAGCCCGTAGTTTCTGCCATGTGAAAGAGAGCTCGTATTGATTGCGGCGATTCGAACGCAGGGTCTGTCGAAGTCGTTCGGCAAGATGACCGCGCTTCAAGCTCTGGATCTTGAGATCCCTGAGGGTGAGGTGCTCGGCTACCTCGGACCGAACGGGGCGGGAAAGACCACAACGATTCGGTGCCTGTTGGGTTTGATTCGGGCGACGGCAGGCACGGCGCACATTTTTGGCGTCGACGCGCTGGCATGTCCGGTCGAGGCGCATCGGCGGCTTGCGTACGTGCCAGGTGAAGCGAACCTGTGGCCGTCGTTGACAGGCGCGGAAACGCTGCACCTCCTCGGCAGAGTCCACGGGAGCGTCGATATTGCGTATCGCGATGTGTTGATCGACATGTTTCAACTTGATCCATCGAAAAGAGTGCGTGCTTACTCCAAAGGGAACCGCCAGAAGGTGATCCTGATCGCTGGCCTGATGTCGCGAGCGGATTTGTTGTTGCTCGACGAACCGACGAGCGGTCTCGATCCGATCATGGAACAGGCGTTCCGAGAATGCATTCGCGAAGCTCGGGGCCGAGGGCAGACCGTATTCTTGTCGTCGCATATTCTCGGCGAGGTCGAGGCGTTGTGCGATCGTGTCGCAATCCTGCGCGACGGTCGGCTCGTCGAGATCGGAACTCTCGCCGAGATGCGCCACTTGTCGGCGTTGTCGATCGAGGCCGAGTTCGATGTTCCGCCGCCGGATCTTTCCAAGATTCCTGGGGTCACAGCGATTGTCGTGGAGGGCAATCGCGTGCGTTGCCAGGTCACCGGGTCGGTCGAACCGTTGCTTCGCGTACTTGCCGCGACCGGCGTTCATCAGCTGCTCAGTCGCGAGCCGTCCCTCGAGGAGCTCTTTCTCGCTTACTACGGGACCGCGAACTCGCCGTCGACGGGTGTGCATGCGTCGTAACCACTACGGCGATCGACGCGCCGCGACGATGGTCGTCCGGGTGACTGCGAAACGAGCGGTCCGTTCGGGCGTGATCGGGGGTTTGGGCTTCGGCGGGTATGTCGCCCTGCAAACTTCCGCGTATGCGACCGCGTATCCGACCATCGCCGCGCGCGAATCCTTCTCGCGATCGTTCGCGGGGAATACCGGACTTGCAGCGATCCTCGGTCCCGCTGAGCACCTCGACACGGTCGCGGGATTCATGTCGTGGCGGCTCGGCGTCCTCAGCATCGTCGGCGCGATTTGGGGACTGCTACTTGCGACCCGCCTCTTGCGTGGTGAAGAGGACTCCGGACGCTGGGAATTGTTGTTGTGCGGCCAAACGACCAGGCGGGGGGCCGCACGCCAAGGGATCGCTGGACTCGCCGCCGGGCTCGCGGCGCTCTGGGTGCTGACGGCCGCGTTCACAGTTACCGCAGGAACGCGTTCCAGCGTCGGCTTTTCGACGACAGCCTGCTTGTTCTGGGCGACGTGCGCGATCACGAGTGCTGCGATGTTCATCGCGCTCGGCGTTCTCATCGGTCAGCTGTGCGGAACGCGCCGCCGCGCGAATGGCATCGCCGCAGCGGTCTTCGGGTCGGCCTTTCTGATCCGAATGATCGCCGACTCGTCGAATGGCCTCGGATGGTTGCGATGGGCCAGCCCCCTTGGCTGGGTCGAAGACCTGCATCCTCTCGTCGGTTCCCGCCCCATCGCGCTGGTGCCGATCGTCACGCTCGTGGCGATCTCGACCGGCAGCGCGCTCAGCATCGCCGGACGGCGCGACCTCGGAGCGAGCGTCCTTGCGAATCGTGACACTGCGAGGGCGCACACCCGACTCCTGCGTGGACCCGCCGGCCTCACGGTACGGCTCAACCGATCGGTCGCGCTGGGATGGATAGCTGGCCTCGCGCTCCTCGGTCTCGTGATCGGACTCGTCGCCCAGGCGGCGGCAAAGGCCGTCAACGGCTCGAAGTTCGATCAGAAACTCTTCCACGTCGCTAACCAACGCGGCGGTGCCCAGTCGTACCTCGGTATTGCGTTTGTCATCGCCTCGGCGCTGATCGCGTTCGCCGCCGCGGGCCAGATTGCATCCACCCGCAACGACGAAGCGGATGGTTCCCTCGACAACCTTCTCGTCCAACCCGTCTCCCGCGCCCGGTGGCTCGCTGATCGTCTCGCTGTGAGCGCGGCGATCATCGTTCTCGCCGGGATTGGGACTGCCATCGCGGCGTGGATCGGTGCGGTCAGCCAACACACGAGCGTCGCGTTCGGCGCGCTGATCCGAGCCGGACTGAATATCGCGGCGCCTGCGCTCTTCGTGCTCGGTGTCGGCGCCCTTGTGTACGGCCTTGCGCCGCGCCTTGTCTCGCCAGTGCTCTATGGGCTTGTCGTATGGTCGTTCGTCATCGAGATCATCGGCCCGAGCATCAAGGCCAATCACTGGCTTATCGACACAGCGATCCTCTCGCACATCACACCGGCGCCCGCCGTGGAACCCAACTGGACCGCGGTCGTGTTGCTGGTTGCGATCGGAGTTGGCGCTGCTGGCGCGGGAACGGTTGCGTTCGGACGCTGCGACCTTGCAAACGCATGAGCGTGCGACGCGCGTTCGGTCAGGATCCTTTGCAACCACCGATTTTGTCGGTGTTGAATGTGCCATCGGCGCAACGGAGATTCGGGTTTTCGTGTGAGAACACTCTTCTTTGAGATCGACGGCGCGCCGCCCTCGCCGTCGCACCCCTAATCGCGTCACTCAAGAATCGCTCCCACTCCCGCGTCGCTTTCGTGAAGTGCCGAGGCGGTCGTAGGATTCGTGGATGGCTGAACAC
>JBBRPC010000266.1:0-5249 GCA_038228615.1 Acidimicrobiia bacterium
AGCGATGACCATCTCATTCCCAGCAACCATGTACGGGTCTTCGTGGGGTTCGGTACCAATGCCATGTCCGGTGCGATGAACGAAATATTCGCCGAAACCAGCCCCGGCTATGACGGTGCGTGCAGCAATGTCTACCGACTCACAGGTGGCCCCGACCTGACCAGCGGCGACGCCAGCAGCATGCGCCTCAGCGAGAACGGCGTATACGTCACGGATCTCATTCGGTGGCTCGCCAACGTGAAACATTCTTGTGATGTCGGAGCAATATCCGTCGAGCGTTCCACCGAAATCGCACAATACGATTTCGCCGTCGCGCACCACGCGATTGTCTGGTTCATGATGAGGACTCGCCGCGTGTTCACCAGCCGCCACAATCGCAAAGTTCGCCCGTTGATGTCCGTGCTCCAGCATCCGTTCAACTAACTCACGATGGATTTCAATCTCGCGCCTGCCCGCGAACGGGCGTCCGCGCATTTCTGTTGCCACTGCATCAACCGCGCTCGCGGCGCGTTGCAGCGCAACGATCTCTCCCGAACTCTTTACCATGCGCACCGGCCCAGTCACTGCGTTGGCTGGTGAGAACACTGTGTGCGGCAACTCGCTTTGGAGTGCGAGTACAAAGCGAGCCCACGTATGGTCACCAATCGCGACCCGAGCTGCGGACCGCAGCATGTCGGCCACAACCTTGACGGGATCGTCATTTTCTTTCCACGTCACGAGCGCGAAAAGATCGCCGGACAGGTCGACACGGGGCGCCTCGAGGAACGGCACGACGAGTTGTGGATCACCAGCGAGCGGCAACACCAACATGGTGAGCCGCTCAAGTGGCATCGCGTCGTATCCAATGAGATATGGAAGGTCAGGCCCGACCGAAAGCGCCAGCGCATCCACGCCGGCGCGTTCCATCTGCACACGCACCGAGGCAATGCGTTCCGCGCGATTCATCGCAATTGCTCGACGAGTTTCAATGTGCCGAGCGAACTCTTCACCGCTTCGCGCATCGAATCGAGAGCATTCACGTCACCTTTGAGCCAGCGGTCTAACCAGGCAACGAGCGCGCGGTGATACACGCCGACCAATGGGTTCGACACGCCGAGGAACGGTCCCACATGGGTACCACCAGGAATCGTGATGAACGCTTTGGGCGCCTTCGCTGACGCGTAGGCACTCTGGCTTGCCGCGTACGGAACAGTTCCATCGGATGTGCCGTGGAAGAACAACACGGGAACAGCAGGTCCGGTGAAATAACTTTTGGCAGCGTCGATCTTGTAGACCGCACCAGCAAGCGACACAGCTGCGTCGATCCGGGGATCCGTACAGCACTTCGCGAACGTCAACCCGAGCGTGGTGATCGCACCGAGCGAATGACCAACCGCACCGATGTGGTCGCTGTCGATCACGCCACCAAAACGCGTCGCATTGTCGGTGAGTACGTGATCAAGGACAAACGAAGCATCGGCGGGTTGATGTTGCACATCGTCAATGGTGGGACCGCCAGGCGCCGCAGCGTTCGACAACGGATAGTCGGGTGCAACCACGACGTAGCCGGCAGATGCCAACGCGGCCGCGGTGCCTTCATACACGGCTGCGAGACCAGTCACACCGTGACTCAAAATAATCAGGGGGTACAGCCCATGCGTAGCGTCGGGCCTGGCATTGTCGGTGATGTCGCCGCCTGGTCGCACAGCGGCCGATGGATACCACGTCAAGGTATGCAACTTGCGCGACGGAGCACCCTGGTAACTACCGTTTGCTGGCGTGGCGCGAGACCGATCGATATACGTCACATCCATTCGACCCACACCGTACGTACCGATCGATTCGACATTCGCCCTGTGAATTGTCGGAACCGCCGCTCCAACCGCTCCCTTGGCGGTCGCCAGCGTTGTCGATGAGTGGTTTGTCGCTGCCGGATGGGTAGTGCTCGCGCACCCCGCGGTGGCGACACCGACGACGCCAATCAGCACGAGTCTGAGCCATCGAGTCTGACGCTGCATCAAATTCCTTCACGTTGGTGGGCGACAAGATCCAGTCTTGCAGACACGAAAGGTTTAGTCCGGAAGCAGAAATACAGCGAACTGCTGTTGCTCATAGCCGAAGCGCTGCCGTTGGAAATCGGCTTCAGCCGTACCTCCATACTTCTTCGCGGCTGCCGCGAGCGTGTCGTACCGCGACCGATCGCGTTCCGAGCGGCCGTCGTACCTCGCCAAGACGCGCGCGCCGCGAGGAAGCGGGTCGGTTCCGCTGCTCACGATGAGTTGCGATGCACGCCGGTCTCGCAGCCCGTACACGCGCCGGAGTTGCACCTCACTATTCGGCACGTAGACCGTGAATCCTGCGTTGTGGAGCTCGCGAAATACCCCGTAGACAACGAATATCGCGTTCGCGCCTTCGCCGACCACCACGTACGAATGGCCGCGTACGAGTGACGTTCTTGCACCGTTCGCGAGGCGCTGCGTTGCGCGAGCACCCAGCGCGTTCACTGGACCGTCCGGACTCACGCCAACAACTGCGAGCAGCGCCGCAAACCCAACAAGCATCATTGCTCCAGCCTGCACACCTCGCCCCAACCACGCGATGACGCTGGGAAAGAAATGCAGCGACGCATGCCAGACCACGTTCAGCGCCGCGCTCCACAACACCATCGCGACACACCACAGCATCACGATTCGGTAGTACGGAAACGACACGAAGGCACGCGGGTAGCGACTCAAGGTGAACACCGCACCAATCGTCACCGCGAGCGCGACTGTCGCAAACACCGAAACGACATGCTGCGTCCGCCGAAAGAGCACAGCCCCAGCTACGACACACCCGACGAGCGCTGCGCAGCTTCCCCACGCAACGAAGCTCGGAGCGTTCGACAGCGCCAAGAGCTCGCGCGTGCCGAGGGAACCACGCGTCGCTGCCGTCGGAAAGCCGATGACATTGACCGCGAACCGCAGCGAATAATTGATGAAAGGCGCACGTGCGTCGCCGGTGGCGTTGGTGACGGTCCACCAGCTGGAAAGATTGCCAGGATGCCCAAACGCTTGTTGCACGATCGACGGCATCCAACATACGACTACAGCGAGCACAGCCCATCCGTAGACACGCCGCGGCGGTCGAGCGATCGCGCCTCGCCACAGCGATACAAACCAGACCGCGAGCGCCACTCCAGCGACAAATCCAACGGGTCCGAGATACAGGTAGTGCGCTTGGACCGCGAAACTCGCGACCACGATCATCCAGCCCAGCAGCCAGCTCCGACCTGTCGCGAAGGCCGTCGAGATCGCACACAACAGTGGCAATGCCCACAGACCTATGTATGGATTCCACGGCTCGGCAAGGGTGGTATGTCCGACCGACCAGATCGTCAATGCCAATGCGCCGCCAGCGAGCAACGCGACACGGTCGTTCGACATCACGCGAACCACGGCGACCGTCGCCACCAACATCAACGCATTGACGATCGCGGCGCCGATCGCGACACCGAGGCGTTCCGAAAAGAAGCGTTCAGGAATCGCAAGCACCCACGACACCATCGGACCAAGGTGGTAGACCGCTGGAGCCAGTTTGCCCGCGCTTTGCGTGACCACAGAATAGGTACCAAGCAACGGCGGATGCTTGGAGAAAACATCGTGCGCGTTGATAGCGAAAATGGCATCGTCGCCTGTGGGTCGCCATGACGAGTTGATCTTTCTCACAACTTCGCCAACGATGGGCGCTAACACGACGGCACCAGCCATCGTGAGTGTCGGAGACGGCAACGTCGCGCGGTGTAGTCGCACCACCGCGAACTACCCCACGGTCACGGCGGCGCGATCTGCGCCGTCGCGGGCGTGATAACTCGAGCGCACGAGCGGTCCGGACTCGACATGGGCGTAGCCAAGACCGCGAGCGAATTCGCCGAGTGCTGCGAACTCGTCTGGCGTCCACCAACGCACCACGGGAAGATGGTGCGAGCTAGGACGAAGATATTGACCGATCGTCAAGATATCGACGCCGACGCTGCGAAGATCGGCAATGGCTTGGTGCAACTCGGCTTCGGTTTCGCCAATGCCAACGATGATGCCCGATTTCGTCGTCAGTCCAGCAGCGTTGGCTCGCCCCAGCACAGCAAGCGAACGCGCATAGCCCGCGCTCGGTCGCGCTGCGCGTTGGAGTCGTGCAACAGTTTCAAGATTGTGATTCAGAATGTCTGGGCGAGCTGCAAAGACCGCGTCGAGCGAAGCAGCCTTACCTGCGCAATCGGAAATCAGTAACTCAACACGCGTCCGCGGGCTCTCGGAACGGATAGCCGCGACGGTCGCGGCGAATATCGCGCTGCCACCATCGTCGAGATCATCCCTTGCGACGCACGTGATCACCACATGTTCAAGCTGCATTTCCAGCACCGCTGCGGCGACACGTCGAGGTTCGTCGAGATCAACGGCGAGCGGTTTTTGAGTATCGACAAGGCAGAAGCCGCACGCCCTCGTACAACGCTCTCCGAGAATCATGAAGGTGGCCGTACCTTGGGACCAGCACTCATAAATGTTCGGACAGCCCGCCTCCTCGCACACGGTGTGAAGATCGGCGTCTCGTACCCGCCGTTGCAACTCGACGAACTCGGGGCCCATCTTGGCCTTGACCCGCATCCATGCTGGACGCTCCCTACTGACGTCGTTGGCAACAGCATCAACGCCGGCTTGTGCAAGACGGCCTATGAGTCGAACAGGAGAGGGCTGGCCTTCCAATTGTGCTCGCGAAAACGAGCTGAGGTCATCGTGCGAAGTGCGCCACACAATATCGGCGCGATCGACATTCTCGAACTGAAACGCAGCGGCGAAGTGCACAACAACGCGGTCGACGACTTCCCACATCGCGGGAGCGGCGTTCCCTAACAACTCAACCATCGAAGTCACGCCGCGATCACGGATACCACACGGAACAATGTGTTTGAACATGGCGAGATCAGGTTCGATGTTGAGCGCAAAACCGTGTCGCGTTCGGCCTCTCGCAACGCGCACTCCGACTGCGGCGATCTTGTTTTCACCGACCCACACGCCGGGAAATCCGGGACTTCGCTCAGCAAATACTCCGAAATCGGCAAGCGTGTCGATCACCATTTGTTCGAGTTTTCGAACATACGCCACGACGTCGCGCTGCCCGGCCTGCGACTCACGCAACGTCACGATCGGGTAGCCGACCAACTGCCCAGGACCGTGATATGTCACGTCGCCGCCACGATCCGCGTGAACGAGCTCCGCGCCGACATCCGCTGGGTC
>JBBRPC010000267.1:0-5234 GCA_038228615.1 Acidimicrobiia bacterium
CGGCGGACGACGCGGATGCCGAGCGCGGCGAACTCACGCGCGATGAACGCGGCGTTGGTGTCGATGGTGAAGCCGAGCAGGAGCTCGTCGCCGATCGTGACGATTTCGAGGTTCATGGTAGAAAATACATCGTGGGGACGACGTCCGGCGCAACGAAAGGAATGCGCGGCCCTACAGCCCTTGTCGTATGCAGCGAGAGGCGCTCTTTTCCCCTTGTGCATGTTTGCTTTCTCTGCCGAGAGTATCCACCGGCACCGCATGGCGGGATCGGGAGTTTTGTCCAGGTGCTTGCTCGAGAGCTCGTAGCTCGTGGGCATCGCATCACTGTAATTGGCACGTACGCGGGTCTCGCCGACGACTCCGAAGAGAATGACGCGGGCGTACGCGTGCTTCGCCTGGCGTTGCGAGGTGGCCGTGGTTTGGGAATCGTACACGATGCGAGCCGGTTGCAGCGAGCGTTGCATTTCGTTGACTCGGCAACGCCTATCGACATCCTTGAGGGCGCTGAGATGGACTTCGCGTGGCTCTCGCGCGTGGGCAAGGCCGTATTCGTCATGCGGCTGCACGGGGGGCACCATTTCTTTTCGTCCACCGAAGGCCGACCGACGAAACGATTTCGCGCGTGGGCGGAACGACGATCGGTACGCCGTGTCGACGCGATGTGCGCGGTCAGCCAACACGTGTCGACGGAAACCGCGCGGCTAGTTGGGCTTGATGTCCGGCGCATCCAAGTATTGTACAATGCCGTTGATACCAATCAGTTCTCGCCCGCCACATCCGCCGAGCGTCCGCATTCCGTGCTTTTCGTCGGCACTGTGTGCGCGAAGAAGGGCGTGCGCGAGTTGGTAAGGGCCTTTCCTCTCGTCGCCGAAAAAGTTCCAGGGGCGAGGCTTCGCCTCGTGGGACGTGACACTCTAGATCCAATCAGCGGTGATTCCTTTGCGACGGCAATGCTACGATCGCTCCCGGCGCACGTAGCTGATCGCGTGACCTTCACCGGTGCGGTTCCGCATGGCCACGTTGCCGAGGAGTTGGCGGGTGCCAGCGTGTGCGTCTTTCCATCTCATGCTGAAGCGCTGGGAATAGCGTGGATTGAGGCGATGTCCATGGGCAAGGCTTGCGTCGTGAGTTCAACCGGACCGGGCCCTGAAGTGCTGATTGCTGGGTCATCCGGGTTACACGCTGATCCGAAGAGCCCACAGTCAATCGCTGACGCGGTTGTAAAGTTGCTCCTCGACGATGCGCTCCGCGCCCAATACGGCGCCGCTGCAAGAAAACGGGCAACGACGATGTTCTCAGCACGAGTATTGGTGCCGCAAAATGAAGCATTTTACCTCGGATGCATCGAGCGTCGTGCTGATCGCTGACGTCCGTGAATTGGCGATCGTTACGCACGTCGTTCACTACGCCCACGAAGGCCAGCTCTGGGCCTACACGCCATACGCGCGCGAGATCGATATCTGGGCCTCGCTTTTTCCTAAGATCTTGCTCGTGGCGCCGCTACGCCACCAAGCACCGCCTGGCGATGCGTCCGCGTTTGATGCTACCAACATCACCGTGCGGCCAATGCGCGAAGCAGGCGGCGAGACGCTCGGCGCGAAATTGCGGCAAATAGGGATGCTCCCGTGGATGTTGCGGGATCTGTGGCGTGCACTCGACAGTGTGGATGCGATTCACGTCCGATGTCCCGGCAACATCGGCCTGCTTGGCATTATCCTCGCACCGCTCAGATCAAAAAAACTGGTTGCCAAGTACGCTGGACAATGGGAAGGTTACCGCGGCGAGGCTGTGACGGTGACACTACAACGCGCGCTGTTGCGGTCGTGCTGGTGGCGCGGGCCGGTAACGGTGTACGGCGGGCGGCGGGGCGATCCGTCGCACGTGGTACCATTCTTCACCTCGGTAATGAATGAGCGGCAAATCGCGCACGCCCGCGCGGTTTCCGAGTCTCGAACGTTTCGAGCGCCGTTGCGAATACTATTTGTTGGCAGGCTCACGGCCTCCAAGAGGATCGACGCGGTTGTCGAGGCCGTATCAAGCATATCGGCTGGCGTAGTCGATCGATTCACCATTGTAGGCGACGGTCCCGCTCGAGAAATGCTTCGCGCGCTTGTCGCCTCGAAGCAACTAGAGTCGCGCGTCCACTTTGCTGGAGCGCTACCCTTTGATGAAGTTCTGAATGCTTACGAGCGTCACGACGTCCTGGTGTTGGTTTCGGCGACGGAAGGGTGGCCGAAAGTTGTCGCCGAGGCGATGGCGTACGGCGTGGTAGTGATAGGGGCCGACATCGGACAGCTTCGGGGAATGCTG
Organism: Acidimicrobiia bacterium; assembly: GCA_038228615.1. Taxonomy (GTDB): domain Bacteria; phylum Actinomycetota; class Acidimicrobiia; order IMCC26256; family PALSA-610; genus F1-120-MAGs023. The sequence goes on from JBBRPC010000267.1 coordinate 2,311, forward strand.
CATGATGATCGCGGGTGCCTCGTTGGCGCCGGCGATTCGAACGCAGTGGCTCAAGTCTTGCTCAAGCTCGTTTCGGATCTCGAACGTACTCGAGCGATCAGTGGTCGGGCGGCCGCGAACCGGTCGAACGCGAGCTTGTCCGATCTGAGACGGGAATTGCAGCGGTTGCTGCAGAAACGGTGGGGCGGCGACGAGCGTTTGGCAGCGAAATAGGCGCTGATCTCGTTCCACTCAGAGCAAATCGACAGTCGCTTTGCGGCGGCGAGGGAATTCCAGTGCCAAGAGTATCACCCTTGCGATATGCGTTTCTATCGTTGGCACTTGCGCTCGCTCCGCGGATCGCGCTCGCACAGATTTCGGTGTTTACCAGCGCTACCGCCTTTTACGCTGCCGTGTCGAACCCCAGCGTGGATTCTTTCGACGATGTCGCGACGGGGCTGTTGCCCGCAACGCTCTTCCGCACCTCGGGTCCGCACACATTCACGGTTTCGTCTGGAGCCAATGGCATGTTCGGGCTTCCGGGTGGTCCCGGAGATGAATGGCTATCCGCGAATTATTTTCTCGATTGGATCGTGATCGGCGGATTCTCAGCAGATGTACAAGGCGTTGGTGGTAATTTCTTTTCAACGGATGTTTTTGGCACCCCGCTAGTGAACCAGTTGGTTGAAGTTATCGCGTCTGACGCCCTTGGCTCGACCTCGATAACCTTTGACGGTAGTTCCGCCAATAGTTTCCGAGGTTTCGTATCGACGAGTGGGATTCAGTCGTTGAGAATGCGTTCTATTTCGCCGAACGCGCTAAGGACATGGCCGACCCTGAACGATGTGGTTTTGGGCGGCGCGCCGAGCGTTGCGCCGGAGCCGAATTCGCTGGGATTTCTGGCACTTGGCTTGCTCGGACTGGTATTGACGGTCAGGGCGCGCATCGGGCGGTCTAGCGTTCGGTTGTGAGGATCTGGAGTGTGATTCCCCCGAACTCGCCGAGTGCATTTTGAGGGCATTGCTCCTAATCTTCGAGTCTATCTAAAGCAGAGAACGAGTCCGCTAGTCGACAGCGTTAGACCGCTCTCGATCTCTTCGTTCCAGCGTGCCATCAGGGACGTAGCCCACGTTGCAGTTGCACACCCGGTCAATGAGCATGCTGAGCAATCGCCTTGGAGCGCAACGTACGATTGGCTTCGATACGAGGAGCGTTGCGGTGCCGCGCCAGACCGGCAGCGGTGCTTCTACGTCGATCATTGTTGCTGCAATCGCGCTCCACGCCTTGCTCGGGTGGACGATTGGTGACCATATCAGCGTAGGGTTGGCGCAGGTCGGAATCGCGAGTGTTGTCGCCATCGCATGCGCGCTCCAGGCTTCGCCCGCGGTGATCGTCGCATCGGTCGCGTACATCGCCGCCTCAGAAGTGCTCTGGCGTGCCGCAAAGCTCCCCGTTCCATGGGAAGCTGCCAAGTACCTGGTGGTCCTTGTGCTTGGCACAAGCATGCTGCGACATCGCCCTTCCTTTCGTGCTCTCGCGCCTGCCGCAGCGTATTTCTTGCTCCTCTTGCCGTCGACGCTCCTCGTGCTGGCCGACGCAAGCGCGAGTGCAGAAGGCGCGCGTCAGATCATTACGGTCGGGTTGCTCGCGCCGCTCGCTGTGGCACTCTGTGTCGCATTCGGAGTGTCCGTGTCATTGTCAGAGGACGATCTGCGTAAAATAGCGGTTGCTGCGGTGGTACCGTTGGTATCTCTCGCGGTTTTCACCGCCAGTCGCACGTACGGACGTTCAGATATCACCTTCACAGGTGAATCAAATTTTGCGACCTCAGGTGGGTTCGGTCCGAGTCAAGTATCGACGGTACTCGGCTTTGGTGTGCTGATCGCTTTTTTCGCCGCGCTCGATTCGCGCACGCGAAGAACCGCGCGCGTTCTATTTATTTGCTGCTCCATATTTCTCGCTGTCCAGAGCGCGATGACGTTCTCGCGCGGCGGCCTCTATAACGTTGCTGGAGCTCTGCTGCTTGTCGCCCCTGCGTTACTAAAGAGGAAGGAATCGCGTAGAACCATGGTTGTCGTGCTGTTCATGGTTTCTTTAGGAATTACTGCGCTAGTAGTTCAGGCGAATCAGTTCACGTCGGGCGCGCTTTTAGGTCGATTTCAACAGACGCAAACAACGGGTAGGACGGAATTGATCGCTAACGATTTAAGTCTCTTCTGGGAGCACCCGTGGTTCGGCATCGGGCCCGGAGCGACAAGAACGCATCGCCAAGGACTGACCGGGAACCTTGAGGTTGCCTCTGCCCACGCGGAATTCTCCCGAATGCTTTCGGAGCATGGGATCCTTGGCCTGCTGTCGCTATTGATCCTAATTTCGATTTTGGGGCTCCGCATTCTGAAAGCGCGTGGGCAGCGAGATCGATCAATCGTAATCGCCATGGTATCGTGGGCAGCACTCGCGCAGGCCAACTCGGCGCTAAGAACCATCGCGCCTGCTATCGCACTCTGCTTGGCCGCCACAAGGCACTCGCGCGACGAATCCTACACCGTAGCTGAAGCCTCTCGTGAACCATTCGGCTCGGTGTAGCCAGCGAAACCGGCCACCGTTCTCGCAATCCCTCTCTGCCAATATGAGTGAGACACCGATCCATCTCTAGTTTAGTGTAGAGGGTGATCGAGGTTCTTCCGATGGCCGTTGCTGCTGCTCTTTCCCATCCGCCCGTGTTGGTGCATGCTACCGAGGTGTCCCTCACTCGAACGCGTCGTCGCTTCACGACGACGCAGAAGCTGCAAATTGTGCGAGAATGTCAGTGATCGCGTGAAATTCCCCACCCGGTGATCGTCTCAAATTCCCCATCCCTTTTCAGGGAGCTGGGCAATGTCGATAGCAGTGAGGCAGCAGGAGGGCCGAGTGGTGGCGTCGTCGGTGGCATGTTCTGGGCAGCC
>JBBRPC010000268.1:0-5219 GCA_038228615.1 Acidimicrobiia bacterium
CGACGCGGCATGCGCGCAATGTTGAAGACACGGGTCTTCGACGCTCGCATGCTCATCGCTCAACGTCAAAAGAAAATCTCGTTCTACATGCAGTGTCTCGGCGAAGAGGCAATCGCTACGGCCCACGCGTTAGCCCTCAACGACGGCGACATGTGCTTTCCCACATACCGTCAACAGGGCCTGTTGCTCACGCGCGACGACGGCGTCATGGTCGAGATGATCTGCCAATTGATGTCGAACGCACGCGACCCCCTCAAAGGTCGTCAATTGCCAGTGTTGTATTCGCTGAAACGTGCCGGATTTTTCACGCTCAGCGGCAACCTTGCGACACAGTTCATTCAAGCGGTTGGTTGGGCCATGGCGTCCGCAATCAAAGGTGACACCCGCATCGCGTCGGGTTGGATCGGCGACGGCGCGACCGCCGAGGCCGATTTTCACACTGCACTCACGTTCGCGCATGTCTATCGCGCTCCAGTAATTCTCAATGTGGTCAACAATCAATGGGCGATTTCAACGTTTCAAGCGATCGCTGGAGGTGAATCGACAACCTTCGCGGCGCGTGGCGTGGGCTGCGGTATCGCGTCGTTGCGCGTCGACGGCAACGATTTTCTGGCAGTGCTCGCCGCGTCTCGATGGGCAGCCGAAAGGGCACGCCGCAACCTCGGACCGACCTTGCTCGAATGGGTGACCTATCGCGCCGGCGCGCATTCGAGTTCGGACGACCCATCGAAGTATCGACCGATCGACGACTGGTCGCACTTCCCACTTGGCGACCCCGTCGAGCGATTCAAACAGCACCTCATCACGATTGGCATTTGGTCGGAGGATGAACACGAATCCACGGAGCACGAACTGGAGGCTGAGGTCGCTGCTGCCCAACGCGAGGCCGAACAGTATGGAACCCTGCTCGACGGCCATGTTCCACTGCTCGAAACCATGTTCGAGGATGTCTACAAGGAGATGCCACCACATCTCATTGATCAACTCAACAAGGCACGGGCGGCGAGATGACCAACCAATCCAATGTCGCGACGACACCCATGACGATGATCCAGGCGCTGCGTTCGGCGATGGACGTGATGCTGGAACGCGACCCGAACGTTGTTGTGTTCGGCCAGGATGTTGGTTACTTCGGCGGTGTATTTCGATGCACCGATGGACTACAGGCCAAGTACGGCACGTCACGGGTGTTCGACGCGCCCATATCCGAGGGCGGCATCGTTGGAACCGCGGTTGGAATGGGCGCGTATGGCTTGCGTCCAGTTGTTGAGATCCAGTTCGCCGACTATTTCTATCCGGCTTCCGATCAAATCGTCTCCGAAGCCGCTCGCTTGCGCTACCGCTCCGCTGGAGAATTTACGGCGCCAATAACCGTGCGCATGCCCTGTGGCGGAGGGATCTACGGCGGCCAGACGCACAGCCAGAGTCCCGAGGCACTTTTCACACATGTGTGTGGCATCCGCACCGTGATGCCATCGAATCCGTACGACGCCAAAGGGTTGCTGATCGCGTCGATCGAAAACGACGATCCAGTGGTGTTTCTCGAACCAAAGCGTCTCTACAACGGTCCCTTCGACGGACACCACGACCGGCCGATCGTCCCGTGGTCGACGCACCCGCTCGGGATGGTTCCTGAGGGGTACTACAGCACTCCATTGGAAACTGCATCGATTGTTCGGCCGGGAGAGGCCCTCACCGTGCTTACATACGGCGCGATGGTCTTCGTGTGCGAGGCGGCAGCGAACGAAAGCGGTATCGACGCCGAGATCATCGACCTCCGTAGCCTCTGGCCGCTCGATCTCCCGACAGTTGTCGCATCTGTCAACAAAACAGGTAGATGCATCGTCGTGCACGAAGCGACACGCACGAGCGGATTCGGTGCAGAACTCGTCGCGCTCGTCCAGGAGCATTGTTTCTATCGTCTCGAAGTTCCGATCGAACGCGTCGCCGGATGGGACACGCCGTACCCACACGCACTCGAGTGGTCGTACTTTCCAGGTCCCGACCGCGTTGGCGCGGCGATGCAGCGCGCGATGGAGCAAACATGAGTCTTCACGCCATTAAGATTCCCGATATTGGTGAAGGCATCGCGGAGGTGGAACTGGTTGCGTGGCATGTGAAACCGGGCGACACCGTCGCAGTTGACCAGCCACTAGCCGATGTGATGACTGAGAAAGCGACCATCGATATCCCATCACCAGTGTCCGGCATCGTGGTGTCGCTTGGCGGAACCGAGGGTCAGATTCTCGCCGTGGGTTCCGAGTTGATCCGAATCGAGATGAGCACTGACACAGCTGCCGAGCACGCGAATCCACAACCGGGCCCGGTGTCGCAGATCCCTTCGCACCCACTCGCTTCGCCCGTCGTGCGACACCGCGCCAAGTCGATCGAACTCGATCTCAACGATGTCGTCGGAACCGGGACTGGGGGGCGCATCATGCAGGCCGATATCGACGCCGCGGTCGCGCACCGCCCAAGCAGTACTCCACCGCAAACCGCGCCAGCCGCGCATCCACCCACTTCAGGCACCGCGACCACTCCCTACATCGAGCGCAACGACGAACAGACGCTTCCTGTTATCGGAGTCCGGCGCAAGATCGCCGAGAAGATGCAGGAATCGAAACGGCACATCCCGCACTTCAGTTACGTCGAAGAAGTCGACGTCACTGAGGTGGAACATCTTCGCAACGAACTCAATTCGAAGTGGGAGAAGCAGCGCGTCAAGCTCACTCTGTTGCCATTCATCGTGCGCGCTGTCGTACGCGCGGTGGAGCTGTTCCCGCAGATCAACGCACGTTTCGACGACCAGGCTGGAGTCGTCACGCGTCACGGAGCGGTCCACGTTGGCATTGCAACCCAGACCGAGTCTGGGTTGATGGTGCCGGTGTTGCGCCACGCCGAAGCGCTGGACCTGTGGAGCATCGCGACTGAAATCCGGCGCCTTGCAGAAGTGACCCGCTCCGGCAAGGCCACTCGCGAAGAACTCACCGCTTCCACGGTCACCGTCACGAGTTTGGGTGCTCTCGGTGGGATTGTCACAACGCCAATCATTCACCATCCGGAAGTGGCGATCGTTGGGGTCAACCGGATCGTTGAACGGCCCGTGATCCGCGACGGAGCCATTGTTGCGCGTTTGATGATGAACCTGTCGTCATCGTTCGACCACCGTGTCGTCGACGGCATCGACGCAGCACAGTTCGTGCAAGCATTGCGCGGTCTTCTGGAAATGCCCGCACTGCTCTTCATCGACTGACCGTCGAAGGGTTCGACATTTCGCTCGAACACGCAACGACGACATCGGGCGCGATCGAATCGCGCCCGTGCGCGGAACGACTCACGTGATGGAGTGGTCGCGCCAAACAGAGCGTCAGCACGGTGAGCGCGAGGCCGACGATGCGGATCGTCGTTGCCGCGTCAGTGGCGCGGAGCGCGATGGCCGCTGCACCCGCACCGACCAGAGTGCCGATCCCAATGATTGTGTCTTGAATGCCGAGCACGCGACCGAGCAGCGCCGCTGGGACATTTCGCTGCAACCAGGTGATGCCCACAACGTCGAAGATCACTGAACCCGCGCCGCCGATGCCACAAGCCACCAGGGCAAGGAGTGGGCTATGCACGAATCCGAGCACCACAAAGGGACCGGCGATGAGCATCATTGCTGCTCCAAACACCGGACCGGCCCGCGCTCGTGATGCAAGCCGTCCGGCATATCCCGCGACGCATGCACCGCCCAACGCGCTGGCGCACGCGAGATAACCGGCGCTGCTTGCAGGAAGGCCGAACCGTTGCGAAACAAGGAACACGAAATCGACAAGTGACGCTCCATATCCGACGACCGAAGCGCCGATCAGCACCAGCAACGGCAGTGCTCCAGGGATCACACGAACCGCCGCCCAGCCATCGCCAATCTGTTTCGTCCACGACGGTCGCTCGGCGCCGGCGCAGCCGGCGGGAACGTCGCCAGGCAAGCGCCATACGAGCAACATCGACAACGCGAAGGTGCACGCATCAAACCCGAATACGACAGCTGGTGACGCGATCACCAACGCGACAGCACCTAAAGCCGGACCAGCAAACACCACAGTCTGGCTAATCGCGGCTTCAATCGAGTTGGCTACGCCAAGGTGTTCATCCGCGACAAGCCGGGGCGTCGTCGCTGCTACCGCTGGCCGATATGGAACTGTCGCGACCGAAACCAGCACCGCGAGGAGGATGCCAACAACCACGGGGCCGCGCGTCGCTACGACGATCGCCATTCCTGCGAGCAACAACGCTCGCACGGCATCGAACACAATCAAGATTTGGCGACGATCGAAGCGATCTGCCACTGCGCCGCCGTACATTCCCAACAACGCATATGGCGCCATCCGGGCGACGATCATGGCCGAAACCCAAACTGGCGCATGTGTGCGTTCAAGCACCCACACCGACAACGCGAGCCCGAACATCCAGTCGCCGATGCCCGACACGGCGAAGCTGGTTGCCAACCGGCGGTACGCGCGTGAACCTCGCCACACGTCGCGGGCGCGAACTGGATTGTTGGTCGTACTTTTCACGGTCATTTCCAAACCTCTCTCTCGTCAACGCAAAGGAGGTGCGAACCGCACGGCTCGCACCTCCTCCATCAGCGAAACGGCACTACGCCGCGATGAGCACCTGCCGACACACCTCAGGGGCCGGAAGGTTGCGCCCAGCCTGCGGAGCAGGAAAGCGGTTCCCAACTTGGGGCGCAGGAAAGCGGTACCCAACTTCGGGCGCAGGAAACTTGTGTCCAGCCTGCGGAGCAGGAAACTTGCGTCCAGCCTGCGGAGCCGGAACACGCCGATACGACTGCGGGCTAGGAAATTTGCCGCCGGCCTGCGGTGCAGGGAGATTGTGACCAGCCTGCAATGCAGGAAGTTTGCCGCCGGCCTGCGGAGCGGGAAAGCGTTTGCCGGCCTGCGGGACGGGAATGAAGCGCCCGGCCTGCGGGGCGGGAAGGTTGTGACCAGCCTGCGGGCTAGGAAATTTTTTGCCGGCCTGCGGGGCGGGAAGGTTCTTACCGGCAACGAAGGACTTTGAACAGTACGTGCGGTGCGACATGGTGATGCTCCTTTGGTTCGGCCCGGATGGGCTCGTTGTGTGGATGACAACGACATCATCGGAGCAAGCGCTGAAAAGGGACTGAAAGACAATCTGCGAGCGACGCCGCGCGTCTTTCAGCGGCGTTTCAGCGATGC
>JBBRPC010000269.1:0-5145 GCA_038228615.1 Acidimicrobiia bacterium
AACATCAAGAGCTGCCGTTCGCTCAGGTACTCGACATTGTCTCGCCGCAACGCGACCCGTCACGCACGCCGGTCTTCCAAGTCATGACAATCGGACACACCCAAACCGGTGCCGACTATCAGCTGGGTGACGCTTCGGGCCAGCGCTATCACTATGAGCGATCGTGGTCGAAGTTCGACCTGACGCTCGCCACAATCGAACGCAATGACGGCTGGTTTTGCGAATTTGAATACTCCGGCGAGCTGTTCGACGGGACAACGATCGAACGCATGGCTCGCCAATTTGAACAGCTCGCTCGTAGCGCGGCCGCGGCGCCTGGCGAGGTCGTTCGTCGGCTCCGTCTCTTGCCTCCCGACGGCGAAGAGCAACTCGTAGTCGAAGAGTGGAACGCGACTGCAACGCCATTTTCCGCAACGGTATGTGTCCACGATCTTTTCGCACAGACCTCCGCTAAGTTTCCTGACGCAACGGCATTGCAATTCGGGAGCGAGTCCCAGACCTATCGAGAGCTTCGCGATCGCTCTCATCAGCTCGCACACCATCTCGTCAATATCGGCGTCGCGCCCGGCGATCTGGTCGGTGTGTACCTCGAACGCGGCCTCGACATGGTCGCGACCTTGTTGGCAGTCATGCACGCCGGCGCCGCGTACGTACCATTGGATCCGAGTTTTCCGATGGACCGCTTGGCGTTCATGGTGAGCGACTCCGGACTCAGCGCGATTGTCACCCAGGCGTCACTGCACGGCACCCTCCACGTGCCTCCAACGGTACGGATCGTTGAGCTCGAACGCGACGCGACAGATCTCACGATGGCATCGACAGCACCGACGAACGTCACGGTGGCACCGACAGATCTCGCCTATGTGATTTACACGTCGGGGTCAACCGGCCTCCCGAAAGGTGTGATGCTCGAACACGCGAGCGTGGTCAATTTCTTGGAATCGATGGCAAAGACTCCTGGCCTCACAGACACCGACCGACTCCTCGCAGTGACAACACTCTCGTTCGACATTGCCGGTCTTGAGATCTTCCTTCCGTTGCTCGTTGGCGCAACCTGCGTGATCGCGTCGCGCAACGATGCGATGGACCCGTTCGCGTTGGCAATGTTGCTCCGCGACGAACAGATCTCTGTGATGCAGGCCACGCCCGCGACATGGAGATTGCTCATCGACGCTGATTGGGCCGGTGCTCCCGACCTTCGAGTGCTGTGCGGTGGCGAAGCGTTGCCGCCCGCCCTGGCGTCGTCGTTGCTGCCCCGTGTACGCGAGGTGTGGAACCTCTATGGACCGACCGAAACCACAATTTGGTCGACGGTGCAGCGCGTCGAAGAGGGCGCTCCAATCTCAATCGGTCGTCCAATCGACAACACGACGCTGTATATCCTCGACGAGAATCGCACGCCAGTACCGATCGGCGTCGCAGGCGAGCTCTACATCGGCGGTGACGGTCTCGCGCGGGGCTACTTCGCTCGTGAGGAACTCACCGACGAGCGGTTTACACCAAATCCTTTCGCGGCGATTGAACGCGCAACGCTTGTCGACCCAGATTCGCAACGCCGGGGGCGGCTCTACCGCACCGGCGATCTGGCGCGGTACCGGCCGGACGCGCGGATCGAGTTTCTCGGTAGGATCGATCACCAGGTCAAGGTACGCGGGTATCGCATCGAACTCGGTGAAATCGAAGCGGTACTGGGACGCCACACCGACGTCGAAGAAGCAGTTGTATTGGCTCGTCCCGACCAAATCGGCGAGATGCGATTGGTCGCATACGTCGTGTTCACTCGAAGCGACGGTGCCACCGCAGCCGAATTACGTCGAGCAGTCCAGGACGCGCTCCCGGCATATATGACACCGTCGGTCGTCGTTGCGCTCGACGCGATGCCGCGCACCCCCAACGGCAAGACTGATCGCAATGCTTTGCCGGAACCACTCTGGTCGTTGATTGCCCGCGACACAGAATTCGTGGCGCCACGCAACGACATTGAGCGAACCATCACCGAAATTTGGCGAGAGGTACTCGGCCTCGAACAAGTCGGCGTGAACGACGACTTTTTCAGCATCGGAGGTCAGTCGATGCTCGCCGCGCAAGTCATGGCGCGTGTGTGGCGTGCGTTCGACATCGACCTTCCGATCCATACCTTGTTCGCCGCCTCAACAGTTGCGCTTCTCGCCGACGAAGTTGCTGCCGTGCAAACGCCACCCATCATCGCCGATGCTCCACGCCAAGTCCTCAGCGTTGAGCAACGAGCGAAACTGGCGTCGAAACTCGCCGCACAGCGCGTCGGAGCAGGCTCGGGAGCGCGTCCAGGGGGCGCACCACAACCGATCCCGCGCCGTCCCGCAGATATGAACACCGTTCCGCTGTCACACCCGCAGGAATTGCTGTGGTTACTTGAGCAAGTGTCGGGCGGCGGTTGGGCATACAACGCGCCGGAAGCTGTACGTTTCCGCGGCGCCATCGATCTCGATGCGTTGCACCGCGCCTACGACGCGCTGATCGCCCATAACGAGATTCTGCGTACGACATATCACGTCAACGACCTCGACGAACCCGTGCAAGTCGTCGCGGCGCCGCAACCCGCCGATTTCCGGATCGTCGATTTCAGCGGACTCGAAGAAGTCGTCGCACAAACAGCGCTGCGGTCATTGCTGCGAGACACCGCCGAGACGCCGTTCGACCTGACGAATGGGCCTGTCATGCGAGTCGTGATCGTCACCATGACCCACGACGATCATGTCGTATTAACAGTGCTCCATCACATCGCCGTCGACGGCTGGTCGCGAGCCCCATTTTGGCAGCAACTCGCAGCGCTGTACGCGCTGGCACTCACCGACCACATTCCTCGGCTTCCTGCACAGCGCATCGAATACGCCGACTTTGCGGTCTGGCAACGAGAATTGCTCTCGGGCACCGTCCAAGAGGAGCAACTGTCGTACTGGCGCGAGCAACTTCGTGGCGCGCCATCGATGCTCGAACTGCCGACCGATCATCCGCGACCCCCGGCACAAAGCTTCAAGGGGGCGCACCTCCATCGATCGCTTCCGACCACGCTGCACCAAGCAGTGCGTCAACTCGGCCAAAACGAAGGCTGCACACTGTTCATGACCGCGGTCGCACTCTTTGCGACATTCCTGCACAAACAAAGCGGACAGGACGACATCGTCATTGGCACGCCGATCGCGAATCGAAACCGGACCGACCTTGAAGGAATCGTCGGCTATTTCGCGAACACGCTCGCGATTCGTACCCGCCTCGAGGGCGATCCAACCTTTCGAGAAGTACTGCGCTCCGTCCGCCGAACAGCCGTCGAGGCGCTCCAGCATCAAGAGGTTCCTTTCGGCAAAGTCGTCATCGACGTCTCACCCGATCGCGACCTCTCGCGGACGCCAATATTCCAGGCCATGCTCGTCGTGCATACCGAACAAGCCGCGCACCGCGTCCTTGGCGACGCCACGGGCGAGCGGGTGTCGTTCGAACGTCGGTGGTCGAAATTCGACCTCACCCTTGCGATGGCAGAACACCCCGACGGGCTCGCATTGGGTTTCGAATATGCCACCGACCTCTTCGACGAGTCCACGATCGCCCGGATGGCCACGCAATTCGAATTCCTGGTCCGGCGGGCTGTCACATCTCCGGACGAGCCGATTTCCAACCTGCTCCTCCACGATGCGAACGATGAAATCGCGATTGTGAAGCTCGCCATGGGTGCAACGCGCGATGTCGACGACGCGTGCCTCCATGAACTCTTCGAGGCGAGCGCGTCGCGTACTCCGGACGCGATCGCGATCGAGTTCGAGGCGAGGTCGATGACATACCGCGAAGTGAACGGCATCGCCAACGCACTCGCCCATCGCCTGCAACTCCACGGCGTCGGACCCGATGTCGCAGTTGGCATCTGCGCGCCCCGCGGAATCGAGATGATCGTTGGTTTGCTCGCAACGCTGAAGGCTGGCGGGACGTGTCTTGCGCTCGATCCGGAGTATCCGCTCGATCGGCTTGCACACATGGCCGAGGATTCGGCAGCACCCATCGTGCTGTCGGTGACCAGCACCGTTTCGCTTGTTGGCTCGCTTGTGGCGACATTGCCAGACACACATGCGGTCAACCTCGACGAGATTTGGGACGAACTCCAAGCTGGCGCGACAGCCGGAACGCATGCCGAACCGACCGCCTCGGCCGGCGACCTTGCCTACCTCATTTACACATCCGGATCCACGGGCAAGCCGAAAGGTGTGATGCTGACGCACTGGGGCCTCGTCAACCATGCGCGAGCTGCAATCGAGCTGTACGGACTCACCTCGCATGACCGTGTACTCCAATTCTGTTCCACGAGCTTCGATATCAGCATCGAAGAGATTTACCCGACGTTTGCGGCCGGTGCGACGCTGGTGATCCGTACCGAACAGATGCCGCTCGGGGGCGTCGGGTTGTGTGATTGGCTGCGCAACCGCGCCATCACGGTGCTCGATCTTCCAACCGCGTTCTGGCACGAGTGGGTCGGCGATCTGAGCTCGCTTGAGATGCGGCCACACGAGGCATTGCGAGTGCTCATCGTTGGTGGCGAGAAGGCGAATGCTGCCTCCTATGCAACCTGGCATTCGATCGTCGGCAACGCCGTGCGCTTTTTCAACACCTACGGGCCGTCCGAGGCGAGCGTCATCGCAACCGCCTACGAAGCGTCCGCGCATTGGGCTCCCGAGAACGCACAGGAATTGTCCATCGGCTGGCCGATTGCAAACGGCACTGTCCACGTGCTCGATGCGCAACGGCGCGCAGTGCCGATCGGTGTGCGCGGTGAGATATATCTTGGCGGGCCCGGCGTCGCCCGCGGCTATTTGCACCAACCGGAACTCACCAATGACAAATTTGTGCTCGACCCTTTCAACGCAACTTCCGGCGCGCGTCTGTACCGCACGGGCGACATCGCACGCCGACGGCCCGACGGTTCTCTCGAGTTCATTGGTCGCGCAGATCAACAAATCAAAATTCGGGGATTTCGGGTCGAACCTGGCGAAATCGAGGCTGCGATCGCGGAGCACCCGTTGGTCGCTGAGGTCGCGGTGATCGCCATCGATGATGATCGACGAGGCAAGTTGCTCGTGGCGTACGCGACGGTCGAGGGTGCCACCATCGACGGCGAAGCCA
>JBBRPC010000270.1:0-5131 GCA_038228615.1 Acidimicrobiia bacterium
ATCTGTTCCGACAATTGCTGCTGTCACCAACGGCTGCTTTCGTCAGTACGAATTTGCTGGAGTGCTCGCCAACGCCAAGCACCAGAGCGACGGGCTCAAACTGGTTGAATTCCTGATGAGCGCAACATTGCAGGCGCAGCTTCCCTTAACGAACTTTGTCTTTCCGGCCCACCAGCAACTCGCGCTACCGCCGCTGTTCACAAGATTCGCGGTGGTTCCTCAACACCCGGTCGTGATGGACTACCGACAAATCGGCACGCACCGCTCCGAATGGATTCGCGAGTGGAACACGATCGTCAACGGGTAGGCGCGTACTTGCGACCGCGCATCCAGGCGAGCGCGGTCGCGATCGTCGCGATAGCACTCGGGTACTTCTTTGTGTGGCCGCTCCTCGCGATCATTGGGAAGGGGCTAGTGCCTGAGGGCCATTTGCATCTCGGGGTGCTCCTCGACGTGGTGCGCGACAACCGGCTCCGACACGTCATTGCGTTCACGACCTTTCAGGCGAGTGTGTCCGCGCTCTTGGTTTTGGTTGTTGGGATGCCCTTGGCATTTGTGCTCGAACGGCAACGCCCGCACGGAGCCGCGCTTGTCCGCACGCTCGTATTCATTCCGTTTGCGCTGCCGACGGTTGTAGTGGGGGCCGCCTTTGCAGCGTGGTTCGGTGGGAACGGACCAGGGGCGTCGTTGCACCTCATGCATACGACGACGATCATTGTGATCGCGCATGTGTATTTCAACATTGCGGTGGTGGTGCGAATTGTCGGGAGCCGGTGGCGGCTCGTCGACCCGAACGTCCACGCTGCCGCGCGGGTGCTGGGCGCGAATCGAGTTCGGGCGTTCGTCCACTCGACGCTTCCAGCTCTCGCTCCTGCGATCGTCGGCGCGACCGCGATTGTGTGGTTGTTCTGCGTGACGTCGTTCGGTGTGATCGTGACATTGGGAGGAGGTTCAAAAGCCACGTTGGAGACTGAGATATTTCGGCTCACGACCCAGGAGTTGGACCTCAGACGAGCTGGTGCGCTTCTCGTCGTGCAGCTTGTCGCGGTTGCTGCGACGCTGGTCGTCGCAGCCAGAATTCAACGCATCCACGCGTTGACGTCGATTCACGCGTCGATGGCGGCGCCACCGGCGGGAGGGAGTGGATTGCGGCGGGCGGTTCGGGCGATCTTGCTCGCCACCGTTGGCGTTGTGATGCTCCTGCCGATCGCGATCATTGTGCAACGAGCGATCGCCGACGGTGGTGCTGGGTTTGGCTTTTTGCGCGACGATTCGGTGCTGGGCTGGCGTCCGATCGACAGTGTTGCGACATCGCTCCAAACGGCGGCCTGGTCGACAGGTTTTGCGCTGACATTCGGTGTGGTTGCCTCCGTGGCAGTTGTGCGACGTTGGCCTGGGGCTCGCATCGTGTCGCTCATGAGCGCGCTTCCGCTCGGCATTTCGGCGGTGTCGATCGGATTTGGTTTCCTGATTGCTCTTGATCGTCCAATCGATCTGCGGCAGAGTTGGGTGCTGGTGCCGATCGCGCAAGCGACGGTCGCGTTGCCGTTTGTATTGCGCACCGTGATTCCCGTATTGCAATCGATTCAACCTGCATGGCGCGATGCAGCCGCGGTGTTGGGCGCCTCTCCAACGCGCGTCGTTCGATCGATCGATGTCGCAATCGCGTCGTCGGCAATCGCCACTGCTGCGGCGTTTGCGTTTGTCATTTCGCTCGGTGAATTTGGAGCGACCAGCTTTCTGGCTCGTGCCGCGACACCAACAATGCCGATCGCAATTGTTCGCCTACTCGGCCGACCAGGCACGCTGCCGGTCGAGGGCGCGTATGCATTGGCGACGGTGATGATCGGGCTGATCGCCGCTGTCGCGACACTCATGGGTCTGGCAACCCGTCGGACGCGCGTGGGGTTGCGATGACCTTCACCGTGAGTGATCTGACTGTGCAATACGGCGAGACCGTGGTGATACGTCGTCTCGATTTCGTCGTTGCGCCTGGCGAGATCGTGGCGTTGCTCGGTGCGAGCGGCTCGGGGAAGAGCTCGATAGTGCGCGCACTCTGTGGGTTGCAACCCGCGACCGGCGCGATCGCATGGAACGGCAACGATCTCGCCAGGCTCCCAACGCATCGGCGCGGTATCGGCCTGATGTTTCAGGACCAGGCGCTGTTTGGTCATCTCGACGTTGCGGGCAATGTCGCCTTCGGCCTCAAGATGCACGTACTCGGTGCACACGAACGCAAGATTCAGGTCGCGCAGCTCCTCGCAACCGTTGGGTTGGAAGGATTTGAAGCTCGAGCGATTGCAACGCTGTCGGGTGGGGAACAACAGCGGGTCGCGCTGGCAAGAGCGCTTGCGCCGGTGCCGGATGTGTTATTGCTCGATGAGCCATTTGGTGCGCTCGACCGCACCCTGCGGGAACGACTGCTCATCGAGGTCGGTGAGCTCCTTCGCCGAAATGGTGTGACGACGGTGATCGTGACACACGATCACGACGAAGCGTTTTCCCTCGCGGATCGTGTCGCTGTGCTCCATGACGGCCAAATCGAACAAATGGCTACTCCAACGACACTCTGGCAGCAGCCGAAGTCGGTCGCGGTGTGCGAGCAGCTTGGGTTCGTCGAAGCAGTCGATGGTGAAGTGCAACGGACGCCAGGTGGGAGCGAAGTGATCACGCCGTGGGGCGTGTTGCCGCATCAGTCGGCGATGACAAACGGTCCGGTGCGCGTTGTGTTGCGTCCTGACGCGCTTGCAGCCGACGAACAAGGTGCGCTGCAGGTGGATATCCAACGGGTACGCCCACACGCGAATCAATTCCAAGCGACGGTACAGCTGGGAACTGGGCCTCGCCTCATGATGCCCGTGCCAGCATCGACCCGACCTGGCGACACGCTCCGCTGTTCCGTACGACCAGACGCGGTGTTGTGCTATTTGGTGGGAACGTCGCTCCCGCCAGCGTTCAAACCGCCTGCATCAGAAAACGACCAGTAGGCGTCCACGCGTTGGCGATAGGCCTCGTCGTTGAGACCGCCGTCTTGCCATTGTCGAGTAATTTCCGACATCTCGTTCGTGAGCGCGTTCGCTTCCTTCGGGACGTCGCGACCCCACCGACAGATCGGACAAGTGAGCGCGCTGCGGCCCTTTCCGATCGGAAACAGCGGGATGAAAAAGAGCGTGAACCAACGTCTCGCTTCGACATGGTTCAGCACTACCGAGTTGTGACAGCGCGGACATGTCGCGGCGATTGTCGCCCCGTGGTCGCGCACCTTGTTTCGAAAACCCCAAAAGATGATGAACATGTCTCTACCCTAGCGATCAACTCGGCGCGTGTCTGTGCAGTTCAGATCGGCGTTACGGCCCTACACCTTGAAGACTCGTTGAGCGTTTTCCCGCAAGAACTTCGGCCAGACGTGATCTCGAAACCCTACGTTTGGAAGCTCCGCAAAGATCCGGTCCAGATGCAGTCCGGCGCTGTAGTAGCCGGCGTAGATGATCTTGTCTGCGCCCCGAGTATTCGCGAAGTTGATGATGTCGTGCGGGTAGTGCTTCGGTGCGAATGCGCTCGTTGAGTAGAAAAGATTCGGCCATTTCAACAGCAGTTTGCACATCAACGCAGTCCACGGCTCCGCCCCGTGACGGGTCACGATCCGCAGCTCTGGAAAGAACCAGCACACCTCGTCGAGGTGTTCGACCATTTGCGGTTGGAACGGAATCCGTGGCCCGGGAACTCCGGCGTACACGATGATCGGCACGTCGAGCTCGACGCACTTCGCATAGATCGGATACATCTTCTTGTCGTTCGTTGCGACTTGCGGGTTGAGACCAGCACCCCAGGTATGCGCGGCGATGGCGTGCTCCTCGCGGACGGCCCGTTCGAGCGCGCGGACGCCGTCCATGCCGGTATTCGGGTCGACGTTGCACACGCCTCGAAATCGATCGGGGTATTCGCTGCAACCCAGTTTGCCTGGACCCTCTTGGATGCTTGGGAACATCATCGCGATGTTGTGTTTGTCCATCAGCCGCAGTGTTTCTGCGACGGGATCGTCGAGTTCTTCGTATTCCGGCTTGTCCTTAAACATGTACTGCGCCGGAAATTCCATCTCTTTGGTTTCGGAATCGTGGCTGATCGCTCGAATGAAATCGAACTTCTTGGCCTGTTCGGCGCGCGGCGCCGGCATCCCGAGGAAGGTGTCGATCACCCCGCCCTGACGCGCAGCCTCGAATGCCGAGTTTGATGCCGATTCGGTCATGGCAGTTTAAATACCTTCTGAGAGTTTTCGCGGAGGAACTTCGGCCAGACATGATCTCGAAATGGCACGTGCGGCATTTCTGCGAATTGGCGGTCGTAGCTCAAACCAGCAGGAAAATAGCCCGCAAACATGACCTTGTCGGCACCGCGCGTATTCGCGAAGTTGATGATCTCGTGGGGGTAGTACTTGGGCGCAAACGCGGTGGTGGAGTAGTACAGATTTGGCCATTTCAGCAAGAGCTTCGCGGCGAGCGCAGCCCACGGTTCGCAGCCGTGCCGAGTGACGAACGTGAGCTCGGGGAAGAACCAACACACTTCATCGAGGTAGTCCACAAGCTGCGGCATCATCGGGATGCGCGGACCAGGTACGCCAACGGTTGAGCAGAATGGCAGGCCTAGCTCGATGCATTTCATATAGACGGGATAGAACTTTTTGTCATTCAGCGGTACTTGCGGATAGAGCCCCGCGGGGAACGCTCCAACCAGCTTGAGCTGTGGACCCCACTCGTCGTACGCGCGGTCGATGTCGCGGAGTTGTTGCATCCCGTCGTTCGGGTCGCAACCAATCGAAACCGAAAACTTGTCGGGGTGTTCGCGCACGGCACGGCGTTCGTCGTCGTTGCCAACGCCAATCACGCAGTGGGAGAGACCGTGACGTTCCATCTCCATCAGCATCCATGTGACAGGGTCATCCAGCTCGCCGTCGTTCCACTCAGGAACGTTTTTGAACATGTATCCGGCGGGGAATTTCAGGTCGCCCTCGCCTTCCTTGGAATTTGCGTCGTTCGTCTGTTGACGAATAAACGCGTAGGTCTCGTACATCTCAGCTTTGGTCTTGGGAAAACCCACGGCGCTATCGATCACACCACCGGCGCGTGCGTTGTCG
>JBBRPC010000271.1:0-5126 GCA_038228615.1 Acidimicrobiia bacterium
ACAATCTTGAAGAGACCGTCTACCGCAACAATCTGGAAGCGGCCGATGTCATCGCTCGGGAACTGCGGCTACGCGATATCGGCGGGATTATCGTGATCGACTTCATTGACATGGAGATCAAAGCAAACCGGGAAAACGTGGAACGCACCTTTCGGGAGGCGCTCGCGCGTGACAAGACCCGCACCCAGACCTATCCGATCTCTGATCTCGGCCTCCTCGAAATGACGAGAAAGCGCGTTTCGGAGGGTCTGATCGAGTCGTTCAGCCAAACGTGCGATCATTGCGAAGGCAGAGGATTCCTCATCGATCGGTCGAGCTACGAGGAATAGCACAACCCGGTTGAGAGCATCTCAGGGCGAGCCGCTAGCCTCTTACGGTCTCCCGGCAGGTTTCATTGCGGGTCTACACCGAGGAAAATTCATGTATGCAGTAGTCGAAACTGGTGGCAAGCAGTACCGGGTTGAAGAAGGACAACGGCTCGCCGTCGAGATCCTCACTGAGGAGACGGTCTCATTGAAGCCTGTCCTAGTTGTTGATGGCGAAGAAGTTCTCGCGACGCCGTCGCAACTTGCTGGCGCGAAGGTGACGGCCAACGTTGTTGGAGCGACGCGCGGCCCGAAAATCAACGGATTCACGTATAAAGACAAGACGAACCAGCGCAACCGCTATGGCCACCGTCAGCACTACAGCGAGATCGAAATCATCTCGATCTCGAAAGGGTGATCTAAATGTCGAAGAAAAAAGGCGCTGGCTCGTCACGCAACGGCCGCGATTCCAATGCACAACGACTCGGTGTGAAACGTTTCGGCGGTGAGCTTGTGAGCGCGGGGACGATCATCATCCGCCAGCGCGGCACGCAATGGCACCCGGGCAACAACGTTGGCAAAGGCGGCGACGATACGTTGTTTGCGCTTGCTGATGGTCACGTCAAGTTCGGTCACCGTCGCGGGCGACGTTTGATCGACGTGATTCCTTCCGCTGCCGAATAGGAATATTGGCGCGGCACCAGCCCTGCCCGGCGCGGCTGTCATTTTGTACCGATTGGGGCAGCCTTGTGCTGCCCCAACCTCCTTGTTGGAATCAGACGGCCGTTGGCGTTGTCCTCGTGATGGACCATTTCCCACCGCGATCAAGGTCGTTCCTCACCGTTTTCTTGTACTCGTGGACGATGCTGTCTGTGTACCCGAGGAGGGACCATGTCGGTCACACGACGAATCCATGAACGCAACGACGGGCTGCGCCGAGTGTCGCGCCTCACCACAATCACCCTCGCTGGCGGGATGGTCCTGTCTGGCATTTTTTCGGTCCTCGCACAGCACGCATTCGCCGGGACGGTCCAGCGCAAGGCGAGCCTGATCGCGTCGAGTCGCATCCCAGCTATTGCCGCAACAAATGGTCCCGATTCGACGACGACCACCGCACCCGATGCTCCGTTGAGCGGCGACACAACCCCGACATCGCAAACGTCGCCGACTCCGCAGTCGACAACGTCGAAGAAGCGCCACCATAAATGGCACCCTGCAGCTACGACGGCACCTGGCGCCGTGCATCACGTTCGTCGTTCGTCGACCACGACAGCCGCGCCGTGGACGCCACCCCCAACGTACGACACGATCCCCCAGGTCGTGTCGGGGGGTTCGTGACCGGGTTCGCCCGTTTCGAATTTCGCGCGCTTGGAACGGGAGCGGTCGTAGTAACGACTGATCCCGATGCGCTGATGGTCGTGCTCGATGCGGTGAACACAGAGCTGCACGCCGTCGATCAATCCTGTAGCCGATTTCGAGATGACTCCGACCTCGCGCGGCTCAATTGCGCCAACGGCGCACCGTATCCAGTCAATGGCGACTTCTACGGTGCGCTGTCGGTGGCGTTGCGAGCAGCCGAAGTCACCGATGGCGACCTTGATCCAACGATCGGAGCGACGTTGCGCCTGCTCGGATACGACCGAAATTTTGATGACATCGACGCAAACGGGGCTGGCGTCGTCACGTTGGCTCGCACTGCAAGTTGGCGCGATATCGAAGTCGACGAAGCGAAGCGAACAGTGAGGCTTCCCAAAAATGTGCAACTCGATTTCGGCGCGACTGCCAAGGCGTGGGCTGCGGATCGCGCGGTCGCTTCGGGGTCGGCGGTCGGTGATTGCGGTGTGCTCGTCAGCCTCGGCGGCGACATTGCCGTGGCTGGAGAGGCGCCAGACGGTGGGTGGATTGTCGGGATTGCCGACTCCCACGCTGTCCCGCTCGACGCAGTGAATACTTCGGTGGCAATTGCGTCCGGTGGCCTCGCGACGTCGTCGGTTACTGCCCGTCGCTGGCGTCGCGGCACTCGCGAAATGCATCACATCATCGATCCTGAGACAATGCTTCCCGCTACTGAATGCTGGCGGACCGTGAGTGTCGCTGCGGCATCATGTGTCGACGCGAATATCGCGTCGACGACGTCGATCATTCGAGGCGAACGCGCGGTGGAATGGCTATCGACGCTCGGGCTACCGGCCCGTTGCGTGCGTACCGACGGCGACGTGCGGTGCTTGAACGGATGGCCTCTCGAAGAGATGCCCGGGCCCGACAGCGACGCCCGATGACATCTACCGCCGCCGTAACAAGCAGCCAGGCGTTGTGGTTCGCGTCGAGGGGCACCGGCGTTGTGTGTTTGTTGTTGCTCACGGCATCATTCGTGCTCGGCATCGTCACGACGATGCGAGTTGAGACGCGCGGGTGGCCTCGGTTCATTCTCGCAGCGATGCATCGCAACGTGTCGCTGCTCATTTTGATCTTCCTCGCTGTGCATATCGTGACGACAGTTGTTGATGCGTTTGCTCCAATCCATTACCTCGACGCGATCATCCCATTTCAGTCTCCGTACCGCACCGTGTGGCTCGGTCTCGGGACCGTTGCGTGCGATCTTTTGATCGCGTTGACGATTACCAGCCTGATTCGAGTGCGGTTGGGCTATTCCGTTTGGCGCGCGGTCCATTGGCTTGCCTACGCATGTTGGCCGATCGCGTTGGTGCATGGTCTTGGCACCGGGAGCGATGCCCAAGCTTCGTGGATGACGTGGCTTGTGGTTGCTTCGCTGGCAATGGTGTTGGTAGCTGCTGGATGGCGCATCACCGCAACGCCGGCGTCACAGAATCGTGTGCGTTGGGGGGCCGCGGCTGCGCTTGTGATCGTTCCCGTCGTGATGCTGTGGTGGGCGAGAACCGGTCCGCTCCAGCCTGGATGGTCGCATTCGTTCCGGAAATCTCCGACCACTTCGACGGTGCCACAAGCCACGGGAACGAGGTAATGATGACATCGCAGTCCGGTGCTGAGCGACAATCACGTGCTGTTGAGGATCGAGCGAATCAGGCGTCAGATGCGCCAAGTTCAGGTCGGCGCCTCTTCGCGTTGGTGGATGGTGTCGGCGCTACCGCGTTGGAGACACATCGGGGTCACTACGCGGAGCCGCCAGTACCTTCGCGCGCCCGGCCGAAATTGATTGATGCCATCGAACGCTCTGGTTTGCGAGGACGCGGCGGGGCTGGCTTCCCGACTGGCGTGAAAATGCAAGCGGTCGCTTCGCGACGACGTCAACCGGTTGTGGTGGTGAATGGAACCGAAGGTGAGCCGATCAGCCGCAAGGATGCGACCTTGTTGCAACTCCAACCGCACCTTGTGCTCGACGGAGCGGCGCTTGCTGCTGCCGCTGTTGGTGCGAACGCCGTATTCATCTGTATCGAACGAACGCAGCAGCATTCCATCGACGCTGTCAGCATTGCCTTGGCCGAACGGTTCCGCGCCGAACCGAACGGTGTCGCTATGGCGCTGAAACCCACGCCGCCGCGGTACGTCGCTGGTGAAGAAACAGCATTGGTGCACTGGCTCAATGGCGGCGAAGCGAAACCGACGCGTACTCCACCACGTCCCTTCGAAAAAGGCGTTGGGGGACATCCGACGTTGATCGACAATGTCGAAACGCTGGCGCACGTCACCCAGATTGTGCAATACGGGCCGTCGTGGTTTCGATCGATTGGTACAGCATCGGAGCCGGGCACGGCGTTGATGACGCTCAGTGGAGCGATCAATCGCCCCGCGGTGTACGAAGCCCCGGTCGGTGCACGTCTCGGCGCGCTGCTTGAGCGTGCTGGAACGCCGCACGGCATTGGCGCGGTGTTGGTGGGCGGGTACTTTGGGAGTTGGCTCGACGCCAGAACTGCCGGACAAGCGAGGATGAGCAACGAATTCCTGCGGCCGCTTGGCGGCGGTCTTGGTTGTGGCGCTGTCGCAGTGTTGCCATCGCAATGTTGTGGCGTGCTCGAAAGTGCTCGGGTCATGCGTTGGATGGCCGACGAATCCGCAGGACAATGTGGGCCGTGCGTGAACGGGCTCGACGCGATCGCCGCGACGATGCGAAACGTTGCCGCGGGACGGGCCGGACTCGACGCGCTTGCAACGCTCGAACGCTGGGCGGGTCAGGTCGACGGTCGTGGTGCCTGTCGTTTCCCGGATGGCGCCATCAGATTCTTACGGAGCGCCATGGCCGTGTTTGCCGAAGATTTCCGAGACCACGCGCGCGGCCACCCGTGCCTTCATGTTCGTGCGCCGCGGGTGCTTCCTATTCCGACGATCGAAGCGGGGTGGCGATGAAATATCGCATTGTGGTGGATCCGATCGGATGTGTCGGTCACCGAATCTGCGCCGATCTGTTTCCTGAACGGATCACTCTCGATGACTGGGGCTATCCAATTATCGATCCGAAGCCGATTACGCCGAACCTGTTAGAACATGCTCGGCGCGCCATCGATGGGTGTCCGACGCTCGCGTTACGGCTTGAAAAGATTGCGACCGAACGCTCTCGCAAATAGCTACTTGTTGTTTGGACCAACAAGCGCTTCGGGCAACGACCGAGCGTGCACGATGGCAAGTGTCTTTGTAGCGCGGGTAATCGTCACATAGAGCAACCGCAAACCTGCACGGTCTGTGGGCACGAGGTGAACGGGTTCGACCACCACAACGTGGTCGAACTCCAAGCCCTTTGCCGCCACCGCGTCGAGCACCGCCACAGGTGCATCGAGTGCTTCGGCAATATTGCCGACTGCGCCGATGTCACCGAGCACGCTGATGAGGTGCGGATGCAGCGAGCCG
>JBBRPC010000272.1:0-5105 GCA_038228615.1 Acidimicrobiia bacterium
GGGTGGCGAGACGCTCGCCGTGACGACGCAGGAGCCACAAGTATGCGGTGGCGTGGCCAGCCCAGGAGTGAGGGACGAACGATTCGGGCGGCGAGACGCTCGCCGTGGCGACGCAGGAGCCACAAATATGTAGGGCGACGCAGGAGCCACAAATATGCAGGCGACGCCGGCGCGAAAGGGCCCGCCCCGGAGGGCGGGCCCAGTCACTCTTTCGGAAACCGAACGGAGCTTGAGACGAAGTCTCAGGTTCCAATCGTCATTGTGACGCCCGAAACGGGGAGGCCGAGCAGCTGGCTCACGCCGCCGACTGAACCGTTCATGAACGACAAGATGTTGGCGTTGGCAGGAGTTGCATCTGCGCAACCAACCGCCGCACCAACGTTGAATTGGTAACCGAAGTACGGCGTTGCACCGGTCTGAGTCTTGTCCTTGACGATCGGGTCGAATTCAGACTGACCACCCACATCGGCGCCGGCCGCTACACCCTTGATGACGAGGCCGCGGAAGTCCACGACGTCGCTGGGGGTGGCCGGGTTGTTGTCTGGGTCGCTGAAGCCGGTGATCGTGATCGCAGCGGTGAAGCCGTTGTTCTTGCCACCGCCGTTGAGGTCAGCGAACGTGGCGCTCAACGTACCGTTGATTGGCCACTCGGTGTTGTCCGTCGTGTCGGCCGTGTTGCAGTCGGCCTCTGGCGAGAACAACTTCGTGCCCCATTTGATAACGGCCTTCGTGCCGTTGTATCCCTTGACCGGCGGCTTCGCACCGTCTGGAGTCGAAAGGCCCGAGTTGAACGTGCAGTTGCCGAGGGTTGTGCCCTTGTTCGTGTTGGGGTCGACACCTTTGGAACCGATGCTGACATCTTGGTTGTCTTTGTCAGTGACACCGTCGCCGACGGTTGTGCTCTTCGCACTACCAATGGCCAACAGGTTCGAGCATTGCCCCGCCGTTAAGACGGTCGCATGGCTGCTCGGAGCTGAAAAACCAATTCCTGCGACAATGAGGCCACCGACTGCGGTGAGCCCAAGTGCTTTTTTAACAATTTTCACGTGAGTGTTCTCCTTGTTAGCTTCCGTGACCAGGTTGAGCCGCTGCACCTGGTCGTTTTGGATGCAAGGAAATCCCGCCTCCGCACGCGCTACGCGTCCGCAATCACGTGTTGTTCGGACTTGGTGTTCCCCCCAAGTTCGGTACCGATCGCCCGATACCGTCCTCCCAGCGATTGCACTGGTGCGGGCATCCCCATGTTCGTTCGCGGACCGAGGCGTTGTCAAGGGTCTTGGGGAGGAAATTCTGAGTTGTCAACCGTCTTCAGGCAAAATTTGCGCGTCGTGACGGATTTCCAGAAAAAGGGAGAAGCGCCGCGTTGGCGCGTCCGTAAGGCCGTGGTCGTGACTCGCGCGACGCGGTACCAACTCGTCGGGCGCCGGTAACATCAAGCTCGCATGAGTATCTTTCAGAAGCTCCTTCGCGCGGGCGAGGGCAAAAAGCTCAAATTGCTCGAATCGGTAGTCCCGGAGGTCGCAGCCTTCGAGTCGGACATTGAACGCCTGAGCGACGAGCAACTCGCCGCCAAAACGGTCGAGTTTCGCCAACGTGTTGCCAATGGTGAAGACCTCGATGATCTGATGGCGGAGGCGTTTGCGGTGGTCCGCGAGGCTGGCAAACGCGTGCTGGGCCAACGCCATTACGACGTGCAGATCATGGGTGGTGCCTGTTTGCATTTTGGATGGGTTGCGGAAATGAAAACGGGGGAGGGCAAAACGCTTGTCGCGACGCTGCCCGCGTATCTCAACGCGCTCACCGGGCGAAGCGTGCATCTCGTGACGGTGAACGATTATCTGGCTCGTCGTGACGCTGCGTGGATGGGGCGCCTCTATCAATTCCTCGGAATGACGGTCGGTGTGGTCGTACCTGGCTACATGGATTCACCCGAAGAAAAACGTGCGATGTACGACTGCGACATTGTGCATGGAACGAACAACGAGTTTGGGTTCGACTACTTGCGGGACAACATGTGTGTGGCGCTCGACGAACAGGCGCAGTGGGGCGCACGTGGTCACGATCACAACGCACACCACTTTGCGATCGTCGATGAGATCGACTCGATTTTGATCGATGAAGCGCGAACTCCGTTGATTATCTCCGGACAAGTGCAAGATGCTGTCGAGCTGTATTACCAATTCGCTCGTATCGTTCGCGGGTTACAGCGCGAACGCGACTACGAAGTTGATGAAGCGAAACGCACCGTTGTACCGACCGAAGAGGGAATTGGCCGAGTCGAACAATCACTCGGAGTCACGAACCTCTACGACAATGTCAATCAGAACTTCGTGCACCAACTCGCGCAGGCATTGAAAGCCAAAGAGCTCTTTCATCGCGACAAGGACTACATCATCGCGCAGGGTGAGGTAAAGATCGTCGACGAATTCACCGGGCGAATTCTTGAAGGCCGACGGTGGTCGGAAGGCCTTCATCAGGCAGTGGAAGCGAAAGAGAATCAGCGCATCAAAGCTGAGAACCAAACGCTGGCGACGGTGACGCTGCAGAACTACTTCCGCATGTACGACAAACTTGCCGGCATGACGGGTACGGCATTCAGCGAGGCCGGCGAATTCATGCACACGTATGAACTCGCGGTGGTACCGATCCCCACGAACCGGCCTTCGCGACGCGACGATCAAGCCGACTTGGTGTACAAGGGCGTCGATGGGAAATACGACGCGGTTGTTGACGATTTGGCTGAAAAGAACGCCAAAGGACAGCCGGTATTGGTCGGCACGATTTCGGTCGAAGAATCCGAAAAGCTCTCTCGTTTGCTCGACAAACGAGGTGTTCCTCACGAAGTTCTCAATGCCAAGCAACACGATCGTGAAGCCATGATTGTCACGCAGGCTGGCCGGCTGGGCTCGGTGACGGTTGCCACCAACATGGCAGGGCGCGGCGTCGACATTTTGCTTGGCGGGAACCCTGAAGGTCTCGCGAACCACGAGATGATGAAGGAAGGCCTCGAGCCGGACGAGACGAGCGAGCGGTATCAGGAGCTCCTCGCGAAGTTCGCAGTTGAATGCAAAGCAGAAGGAGATGAGATCCGCGAGCTTGGCGGTCTGTACGTGTTGGGCACAGAACGGCATGAGAGCAGGCGTATCGACAACCAACTCCGTGGTCGGTCGGGACGCCAAGGTGATCCAGGCGAGAGCAGATTTTATCTTTCGCTTGAAGATGAGCTGATGCGATTGTTTGCCACGGGGATCGTCCAGCGAGTCATGGGAGCGAGCTTCCCCGACGATGTTCCGCTCGAATCGAAGATGGTGAGCAAAGCGATCGAGCGTGCGCAGGGCACCGTCGAAGATCGCAACTTCGAAATTCGTAAGAACGTGCTGAAGTACGACGAAGTCATGAACGAACAGCGCAAGATCGTGTATGGATTGCGCCAGCAGATCCTCGACGGTCTCGACCTCAAAGAGGAAGCGCTCACGATCATCAATCGAACGATCGATCGTTTGATCGATACACACTGCACTGGTGAGTTCGTCGAAGACTGGGACGTCGATGGTCTACTCACGGAAGTAAAGAGCTATTTCCCAACGTCGATGACCAAAGAACAGATCGCGGCCGCAGACAATCGCAACGGGATCCGCGAGCTGTTGGCAGACGACTCGATGGCGCTCTACGAAGCGCGCGAACAAGAACTCGGAGAAGAGGCAATTCGCGATATCGAGCGACGCGTCATGCTCTCGGTGATCGATCAGCATTGGCGCGAGCATTTGTACGAGATGGATTACCTCCAAGAGGGCATCAATCTGCGAGCGATGGGTCAAAAGGATCCGCTCACGGAATGGCAGCGCGAAGGCTTCGACATGTTCGAGGCCATGATGGCGACCGTCGACGAGGACTTTGTTCGGTACGTCTTCAACATCCAAGTTGTTGTGGAAGACGCTCCACCTCCTGTCGTGAAGAATCTTCAATTGAGCGCACCAGAGGATCCGGTGCTGGGAACGTCTTCGATCCGAGGTGCTGTCACAGCAGCCGAAATGAACGAGTCGGCAGGTAACGCCGAGTCGTATCTCGGAAGTGGGAACTTTTCTGGGAATCCGTCGGCCGACGACATCGTCCAACAGCCGATTCGCAGGGAAAAGACTCCCGGTCGCAACGATCCCTGCTGGTGTGGAAGCAATAAGAAGTACAAAGTTTGCCACGGGGCGAACTAGTTCCGGCCCGTCCTCATGCGCGATTTCTCTGATGTGTTGACCGAGTTGCGACGTCGCGTGGAAGACGCGCGCGGCTACTTGCGGGTCGACGACGCGCAAACGAGGTACGAGGAGCTAGAAATCGAGGCCGCGCAACCTGATCTGTGGGACGATCAGGAAAAGGCCAGGGCCATCACAACAGAGATGGCACAGGCGCGTGCTGATGTCGATTTGGTGAGTGCGCTCGACACCGCGATTTCGGATCTTGAGACGTTGCATGAACTCGCTCGGGACGAGAACGACGCAAGTCTTGAGCCGGAGATCGAGGCTGGAAGCAATCGGTTGAACTCCGACCTGGATCGGCTCGAACTCCGGGCGTTGTTCACCGGCGAACACGACTCACGCGACGCGATCTGTTCGATTAGCTCAGGCGCTGGAGGAACCGACGCCCAAGATTGGGCGGAGATGCTGCTGCGGCTCTACACGCGCTGGGCGCAGCGCCAAGGATTTACTGTCGAACTCGATGATCGCAATGAAGGCCAAGAGGCCGGGATTAGCTCCGCCACCATCTCGATCAAAGGCCGATACGCCTACGGAATGCTGCAGGCCGAAAAGGGCGTACACCGTCTCATTCGCATCTCACCATTTGATTCCAACGCGCGTCGCCAGACAGCATTCGCAGCGCTTGATGTGGTTCCTACACTCGAAGTTGCCGAGACCCCAGACATTCGCGAAGAAGATTTGCGGATCGATACGTTTCGATCGTCAGGCGCCGGCGGACAACATGTCAATGTCACCGACAGCGCGGTGCGTCTCACTCATCTTCCGACCGGCATCGTCGTGTCGTGTCAGAACGAACGAAGCCAACTCCAGAACCGTGCCAAAGCGATGCAGATACTTGCGGCGCGGCTTGCGGAA
>JBBRPC010000273.1:0-5042 GCA_038228615.1 Acidimicrobiia bacterium
GTACCTGATGCGTTCGATGCCGACCTCATCATCGTGGTTGCCAGCGACGAACGCGGTGATCTCGGTGCATATACCGTTGCGCGCGACGCGGCGGGTCTCACACTCGTCGCCGAGGGACACCTTGATGGCACGCGCAAGTTGGCGACGGTGTCGTGCGACGCTACGGAGGCCCGTCCGCTCGCCCTTGTGCACGCTGATGGTGAGAACAATCTCGTAGCTGCGATACAGCGCATGCTCGACGCCACGATCGTCGCGCATGCCGTCGACGCAGTTGGTGCGGCCGCTGTCGCACTCGAGATGTCGCTTGCGTATTCGCACGAGCGAGTCGCGTTTGGTCGCGCGATCGGATCGTTCCAAGCCATCCAGCACCTCTGCGCCGACATGCTGCGGGCAATTGAGCTCGGACGCGCCGCTGCCTACTACGCATGTTGGGCGCTCGACGATGCAAGCGGCGAGGAAGCCCATCGCGCCGCGATCCTCGCAGCGGCGCACTGCGCGCAAGCATTTCCCCCATTGGGAGGAACAGCGATCCAAATCTTTGGCGGAATCGGCTTCACATGGGAGCACGACATTCACCTGTATTACAAACGGTTGCTGTCGGCCAGCCTGATGTTCGGCACTGCAGAGGACTATCTCGAAGAACTCGCGACCATCGCGATCGACTCACGCCGCTGATCGCTCACCAGATCGAACACACCAACCTCGCCGAATGTACTGACCTGATCGAGATCATCGACACAACAGCCGTGCACATCCTCGAGCAGGACACGCATCTCGCTCGTCTGCACGCCGAACTGCGTCTCGGCGCTCGCGACGAAGTACGCCTTGGCGGTTGCCTCGGCCCACCACGCCGCTCCAGCCACAATCGTGACGCTCCGAAGCGACGACTCGAGCGGCTGACCGTCGCGTGGATCCACGAGATGGTGCAGTGTCCTGCCGTTCACATCACGCCATGCACGTCGGACTGAACTGCTCGTACACACGCCGCCAGATTCCAACGTGACCCTCGCAATGATCCTTGACGCATCGCAAGGATCTTCGATCCCGACAATCCAACCATCGTCGGTTGGCGCCTGACCGTCAACCGCAACATCGCCACCGAGATTCACCATGGCTCCAGCAAGTCCGCAGGCCCGAAGCTCCTCTACGACGATGTCGGCCGCCAATCCTTTCCCGATCCCTCCCGGATCAAAGCCAACGCCGACGCCGAGACCTACCGATCTCACATACGGATCGAGGCGCACCCCCGCGCATCCAGGTGCGGGTTGACCAAGCGAACCGATTGCACTCGGCGCCGCGCGCACCTCGGCAAAGTCGCGGTTGTAGCCGAGCGCAACGATCGCATCGAGCACGGTCGGGTCGTAGCGACCTCCGGTGAAGTCGCACGCCTTCACGGCATGTTCAATCAGTCGATACGTGTCGTGCGATACCACCACGGGTACACCACGCAATTCGTTGAGTCGGGAAATTTCGCTCGTCGGGCGAAAGCGCGACCAACGGGCCTCGAGCTGCTCGATGCGTTCGCCAGCGACACGGAGCGCGTCGCGGCGAACTGCATCGCTGGGATCGACAACAACCACGTGGGCGTCCGACCCCATCGCCGTGAAGCGCACCTCGTCAGTTGTCGCCATGCGTCCCGTGATCGTCGAGACCGCCGTCATCCCCACCTGTTGACCCGCCTGTTGACCCGCTGGGTCCGGTCGTGGTATTGACCGGTGGAACTGTCGTCGGCGGCGCAACCGTCGTTCCTCCGCCATCGGAGCCGCCGGCGTCGTGGCCATGGTCGGTTGCGCCCCCGGCGCTGGGGTCTCGGTGCATGCGACCTTGTGACGGGTTTGCGGTGGGAGTCGTTGACCTCTCGTGTTCGGTCGCCGTCGGGGCAAGCCGCGCGTTCGTGGTGTGACGCGAGTGTCGCCCGGCACCAACCGTCGCTCCATTGCTGGCGGCCGCAGTCGGCGCTGATGCTTCATCGATGTAGACCGTCACAACTTTGGGTTTCGTTGGCGGGCGAACGTCAGCCGTTTTTTGCACCACCTCTGCGTCGGCATTCGTCGAGCTCGCAGACGCGCTTGCGTCACGAGAACCGACAGCGGCCGCAGCCGCAGTTCCAAAACCAATTGAAGCTATTGACGCGACGGTAATTGCATTGCGTTTTTTCATAACGAATTCCTTCCTTGGTGCATAGGTCCGACCCCCTTGGCCGTGAGTTGCACCGTACGAAACCATCGGCAAAGCGAGCTGTCGCGTTGAACCAAGAAGTGTAAAAACTGCGTAATCGCACGAATCTTTACCTTGGGTTGGAACAGCGTTGCCCCGCAATTGCCGAAACAGTTCGTACGGTTGAGTTGCAGCAAAACGCAACATCGAACCAAACAGCCGACCCTGTCTGACGAAAGGGAGAACACACGTGAAGCGACGCAAACGATCGGCCCAAGCAAGCAAGGTATTGGCATCTTCGACGGCAATCGCAGCAACAGTTGCAGCGACAGGCGCGCTCGCAGCCCACGACCAGTCGGCAGCGCGAGCGATCGCTGCGCAAGCCAAGACGCTCTCGGTCCTCACACCGATGACAACGACAACGGTTGTCAAACCGCGTGTTGTGTACGTCGTGCGTCACATACCCGCGACTGCCCCCGGAAGCATTCCGATCACCGCGCCAGGAAGTACCCAAGTTGCTGGCGGAACTGCATCGACATCGGGTAGGCGAGGTGTTCAGCCGCTACCAGGGTCTGGGCCGGGTCAGCCGGCGTCACCAACGAGTCCAAACGTTGGTGGAGGAAGTCATGGGCCAACCGGCGGGGGCCCGTCAACTCCGCCATCCACTGGACACTCTGGTCCTCCCGCTCCGCCACCCGTGACCACCCCTCCTCCTCCCCCTCCTCCTCCCCCTCCTCCGCCGCCGCCCACGACTGCGTCGGGCGGGAGCAAACCGAAGTGACCGGCTGATGGGTCAACACTTTTGGTGGTATGTCGCGCGGTCGTGTGGGTTCGTCGCGTTCGCGCTCCTCACGATGTCGGTGTCGTTCGGTTTGGTGCTCTCGACGCGCCTGTTTGGTCGGTCGGTCGCGCCGGCGTGGCTCCTTGAGTTACATCGTTACCTCGGCGCGCTCGGTGTGATCGCGACCGGCATGCACATGTCGGCACTCGTCGCCGACACCTACGTGACGTTCACCATCAAGGACCTGTTTGTTCCCTTCTCAAGCCATTGGAAGACCGTTCCGGTCGCGTGGGGCATCTTGGCGTTTTGGCTCTTGATACTCATCGAATCCACGTCATTGCTGATGCGCAAGCTTCCCCGCAAGGTCTGGCGCAGAATTCACATGACGAGCTTCGGGTTGTATGCCGCCGCGCTCGTGCACGGGTTGCAGGCAGGAACCGATGGGCGCATGCAGGTCGTGGAGGTCACAGCGATTGCATTCACGATGACCGTGATCTTCTTGAGCATGGTGCGAGCGTTGGCGCCGCGTCGAGCGGCCCGCCGCGAAGCGGCTACCCGAACTGCAAGCCGCGAAGCGGCTACCCGAACTGCAAGCCGCGCAGCTGCGACTCAAGTCGCGACGCCATGAGCGATACGAAACCCAAGTTGCCCGTTCGCAAAGGCCCGCGGCGATCCGCCATCGTCGCCGCGTGGATCGGTGCTGCGGTGATACTTGCGGCTTCTGGTATGGCAACCGTCACGCTGTACCAGAGCTCGCAACGTGTCGACGCCGCCGATCCACGCGGCATGGTCTGGATTCCCGCGAACAGGTACTTGGTCGGCTCGACGGTTCCTTCACCTGGAGATCTCAAAGCTCGTTGGATGCAGGTACCGGGTTTTGCGATCGATATCAACCCCGTCTCGGTGGACGGACTGCTCCAATTCGTGCAGACGCACCGCGAAACACGTTCGTTCGGGTGGCAACCGCACAACGCAATACCTGCGGCGACGATCGCGCACGATGTTCCCCTCGCCTTGGCGCAGCAATTCTGCCGAGCTCGAAATGCACGGCTCCCCACCGAGGCGGAATGGGATATCGCAGCGCGTGGCACCGACGGCCGTACCTTCCCGTGGGGCAACGCCGCGTGGACGAAACATACGGTCGACATCAGTCCGTTCGGCGTCCGAACGATGGTCAGCGGAGGGCCAGAGTGGCTGGGCACGCCCATCGTTGCTTCGCCAACTGGGTTCGCGATCGTGCGGGGTCGCGTCAGCGGCAACTCGGCCGTCGGGCCTATCAACCAACGGCACGCGGTCGCGCCATCGGATCGTGCGTTGCTGCAGAAGATCGGCTTTCGGTGTGCGGCCCCGCATACCACGAGCGCGCTGGCCTCAACGACCACCACACGCATCATCGCGACTACGAGCAGTGCCGCGCGATCGAAAACGCCTCATAGCCAGCGCCGTGGCCAACGATCCGTGCCGTAATCCGGTGGTCGGCGCCACTGACCATTTGATGCAATCTCTGGTGTTCGTTCGTATGGCGCGTGTCGTCGTACGTCGCGAAATCGACGACCACGTCAACGCGTCGCTGACAGAGCAGCGTTGCGTATTCGCCAGTAGTCCCGAAACTGTGAATCGCTTGGCTCTCAGGGAAGAATTCTGAGTCGAGACGTCCGCCGGCGCGCAACAGTATGTACAAACCAAGACGCGAATCACTCCCGCGCAGAATTCGATAATTCCGCGCTGGAACAAAGGCGGGTGAATCAACAAACCGCTGCATTGATGCACCGTCTTCTCGACGTTCGAAGGTCCGCCAACCGAGGTAACTCTTGAGCGGAGCCGCGAGCGCGACGTTCGCGCCAAGGGAAATGACGAGCGCGAGCGGGGCCACGCTGACCCACCCCAAGATCCGGCCGCGACGTTGCATCAGCAGGAACGCCACCGGAATAACCACTACCAAGATGCGCGGCGCGAGCGTGGAAAAAAAGTTCACGATCCGGTCGCGATTGCTGCTCGAACCGAACACCGGCGACACAAGCACAAGCACGGCGGATGGCACAGATATCAGCAGCGACAATAGGTACCAGCGAAGCAATCGAGCGCGCCGAGACGTGTACCACCA
>JBBRPC010000274.1:0-4934 GCA_038228615.1 Acidimicrobiia bacterium
ATCGAAACGTCCGCAATCGAAACGTCCGCAATCGAAACACCGGCAGAGATACCCACCGGTATCGCCACTGGCGAAACGAACATTGTCGACCCCGGCGCTCCCGAAGAATCCTTCGAAGACCTCACCGAAATTACGTTCAACGACCTCGGAGACGTGTCGTTCGACGATGCCGTCGACAAAACGATGGTCAACTTCGATGACGGTGATCTTGTTCGCGGAGTCGTCGTCAAAATCGATAACGACGAAGTGCTCCTCGACATTGGTTACAAGTCTGAGGGTGTGATTCCGAGCAAAGAACTCTCGATCCGCAATGACGTTGATCCGCACGAAGTCGTCAGCCTCGATGAAATCATCGAAGCGTTGGTCCTGGCCAAAGAGGACAAAGACGGCCGTTTGGTGCTCTCGAAGAAACGCGCGCAGTACGAACGCGCGTGGGGTTCGATTGAGCAGATCAAAGAATCTGACGGCATTGTGGAAGGTCCGGTCATTGAGGTTGTCAAGGGTGGCTTGATTATCGACATCGGGCTGCGTGGTTTCTTGCCTGCTTCGCTTGTCGATTTGCGCCGCGTGCGCGATTTGGCGCCGTACGTTGGCAAGACGCTCGAATGCAAGATCATCGAGCTCGACAAAAACCGCAATAACGTTGTGCTTTCGCGTCGCGCCTTCCTCGAAGAAACCCAACGCGACCAGCGCGACCGTTTCCTCACCGACCTCAAGCCTGGCGAGATCCGTTCGGGCGTTGTCAGTTCCGTGGTGAACTTCGGTGCCTTCGTTGATCTCGGCGGCATGGACGGACTCGTACACGTTTCCGAATTGTCATGGAAACATGTGGATCACCCGAGTTCCGTGGTGCAGGTTGGCGATGAAGTGACGGTACAAGTCCTCGATGTCGATCTGAGTCGTGAACGCATTTCGTTGTCGTTGAAAGCGACGCAACAAGATCCGTGGCAGGAATTCGCCGACGGCCATGCCGTTGGTGAACTCGTGTATGGCCGAGTCACCAAACTCGTGCCGTTCGGTTCGTTCGTGCAGGTGGCCGAGGGGATCGAAGGCTTGGTCCACATCTCCGAAATGGCCCAACAACACGTCGAGGCGCCGGAACAGGTTGTGACCCCTGGCGAAGAACTTTGGGTCAAAATCATCGACGTCGATCTTGAACGCCGCAGAATTTCATTGTCGATCAAACAGGCCGCCGAAGGTGGCACCGTGTCGGCGGAATATCAGGATCTCTACGGCGAGCACGCATTCGATGAACACGGCAACTACATCGGGCCGGAGGTTGCCGAAGGGGAACACGCACCATCAGCGGATGCACCAGCTGATTCCCCAACCGATGCACTAGCGGATGCACCAGCTGATACCGGCGACGCCGTACCGACGGTTTCGCAGGACGTTCCAACCGCGCCGGAGGTTACGCCAGCTCCTGATGACGTGACCGAAGCGACGAGCGACGCAACGCCCGTCTAAATATCCCGACGAGGCGCGTCAACTCACGGCTCTCAACGTGCCGCAGCCACACGGCTGCGGCACTTTGCTGTTATTTGTCCGAAATTCCTGTCGACATTCGCGGAACCCTCTTAGGTTCTTCGTCGAGATGACGAATGTGATGGCAGATGGATTCGGTGTCTGTACAGAGAATCAGCAAGGGGAAATAACGTGCGAAACTGGCGTGTACTAACCGCTGTCATCGCGGTCGTGTTTGGTATCGCGGCGGCGGCCGGGAGCTACTACTACCTGAATAAGGCCGACGAGCGAGCCCAGAGCAAACAGAAGCTTGTCTCGGTGCTAGTCGCCAAGAAGTCGATTCCGCAGGCCACCCCAGGTGCCGTGGCCATCGATGGTGACTTCGTCGCGATCGAGTTGCGCACCAAGGCCGACGTGCCTGACGCTGCTGTGTACTCGAAGGAGCAGATCCGTACGTTTGTCGCGGCTGCCACGATCGACGCTGGCAGCATTATTACGGTCAGCAGCTTTGTTTCGGCGTCGCTGCTGAAAACGGGACTGCCCAACCAGCTCGAAAAGAACAAGGGTTTGCAAGCAATGTCGATCAGCGTCGACTTGCAGCACGGCGTTGCCGGGTTGATCTCACCAGGCGACAGAATCAACATCATCGTGAGCTCGAAAGCCTCAGATCCCAATAACAAGAACGACAAGACGTCAACACTCGATTTCACCGCGTTTCTCCTTCCTGGTATCAAGGTGCTGGCAGTCGATAAGACGACCGCCGCGCCAGCTGCAACCCAAACGGCTGCGACCGGGAGCGACACCAAAGGCGGTGTGACGACCCCAACAACGGCCGCGCCACAACAGCAGAACCTCGGTCTGCTGACCCTTGAAGTCACGAACCGTCAAGCAGAACAACTTGCCCATGCGTACTCGCAAGCGTGGCCGTTGTATCTGACCTTGAACCCGGCGGGCTTCGACCCCAAGGACTTCAAACCCACGAACGAAATCGTGGCGTTGTTCAACGAATTCGATCAGGACCTCAAGACCCTGAAGCAATACGAGGCCTCGGTTCCGCACTAAGAGCGCGTCGGACCTCAGAAGACTTGCGCAATACGCAGACGAGAGATCAAATATGGCCAGCGAGGGATCGAGTTTTTCATTGAATCGGGCGGCGCCGCAGGCGCACTACCGGGTCGCGGTAATTGCGGCGGAACATCGGGAACGCACGAAGTGGTCGATCGAGCTCGCCTCGGTCGGAGCGGTGCCGTACGACACGCTCGATGCACTCCTCGATACCGTCGAAGAACACCATCCCGTCGTTGCGTTGCTGAGCCCGAGCTATGCCACCGAAAGCGGCTTCAAACAGATCCAACGCATGGCGCGTTCACACCCAACGGTCGGTGCGATCCTGCTGTTAGAGGAACTGTCACTCGACTTGTTGCAATTGGCGCTCCGCGCCGGTGTTCGCGATGTTGCCACAGTTGATGCTGGCGTGGACGTACTTTGCCAGACGGTCGAGCGCGTCGCTGAGACGGTGCTCGAAGCCGCTCGGCAGTCGACTCCCGCGGTGGCGGCGCCAGCACCAGAGACGATGGGACGGGTGATCGTTGCCTTCTCGACCAAGGGCGGGGTGGGAAAGAGCATGGTCGCGACGAACCTTGCGACTGGCCTTGCGATGCGCGGCAAAAAGACTGTCATTGTCGACTGCGATCTTCAGTTCGGCGACGTTGCGGTGCTGCTAGGAATCCCGCCACAACACACCACGGTCGATGCGGCGGGAGCAATTGAGCACGCCGATCTTGATCTCATGGAAAACCTGCTTGCGCGCCACCCTGCAACAGACCTTCGAGTACTGCCAGCGCCGTTGGAGCCGTCTGCGGCCGACACCATTTCGCCTGAGGCGATGGTGCACATTGTCGAGCTGCTGCGCCAACGTCACGAATTCGTCATCGTCGATATGCCTCCGCACTTCGACGATGTTGTGTTGGCACTGTTGGACTACGCCGACGATGTGATTCTTGTCGCGTCGATGGATATCCCGAGTATCAAGAACTTGAAGGTCGGGATGCAAACTCTTGATCTCCTGTCACTCGCCGGCGACAAGTTGCGTTTGGTGTTGAATCGCGCAAACGCGAAGGTGAATCTCGAAGTCGACGACGTCGAGCGAGCGCTTGGGATGAAGGCAGACTTCAAGGTGCCGTCCGATATCTGCGTGCCGCAAGCTGTCAATCGAGGAATACCAGTGATCCTCGATCGTCCGAAGTCGAACGCGGGAACCGCACTGGGAGTCATTGCTGATCACTTTGCCGGCATCGTGCCGGGTACTGCAAGCACCGCTGAGGGTGACGGAACAGCCGCCATGTCGAAGCGTCGCTGGCGGAAAGACTGAGGAGGGCGTCATGTCGCAATTCACCAAATGGCAGGACTTCCAAAAGCCCGCCGCCTCGATGCGTACGACCCAGGTCGACGACTTGCGGACGAGAATCCAGGGACGGGTCATCGAGACCCTCGGGCCGTTGCTTGAAGACGCACATACGTCGGATGCGGAGTTGCGCCGAGCGATCGCCGACACAATCCACAAAACGATCGCTGAAGATTCGCTTGTGCTTTCGGGGACTGAGCGAGCCGAACTTGTTCGCGATATCACCGACGATGCACTCGGATATGGACCAATCGATCGGTTCGTCAAGGACCCGACGATTAGTGAAATCATGTGCAACGGCCCGCACGACATCTTCGTGGAAAAAGAGGGCCGGCTCATTCGATCCGATGCGCACTTCACCGACGAGGGTCATCTCCGGCGCGTGATCGAACGCATCGTCAGCGAGGTCGGACGCCGCGTCGACGAATCAACACCGATGGTCGATGCTCGGCTTCCAGATGGTTCCCGCGTCAATGCCGTCGTACATCCTGTTTCAGTTGGCGGTCCGTTCCTCACCATTCGAAAGTTCTCCAAGGTTCCACTCCAGATCTCTGATCTGATCAACTTCGGTACGTGCACGCCAGCGGTTGCACACTTCCTCGACGCTTGCGTGCGTGGACGATTGAACTGTCTGATCAGCGGCGGTACTGGTTCGGGCAAGACAACCTTGCTCAATGTGTTGTCGTCGTTTGTTCCGCCTTCGGAGCGTGTTGTCACCGTCGAAGACGCCAAGGAACTCCGGTTGCAGCAAGACCATGTTGTCTCAATGGAGTCGCGTCCA
Source organism: Acidimicrobiia bacterium (assembly GCA_038228615.1). Taxonomy (GTDB): domain Bacteria; phylum Actinomycetota; class Acidimicrobiia; order IMCC26256; family PALSA-610; genus F1-120-MAGs023. Next base: position 4,650 of record JBBRPC010000274.1, read on the forward strand.
CCGAACATTGAAGGTCTCGGAGAAGTGACAATTCGTGACCTCGTTCGCAACTCACTTCGCATGCGGCCTGATCGGATCATCGTCGGTGAATGTCGTGGGCCAGAAGCGCTCGACATGCTGCAGGCCATGAACACAGGTCACGATGGTTCATTGACCACGATTCACTGCAACTCTCCACGCGACGCGTTGAGCCGCATTGAAACGCTGGTCTTGATGGCAGGTCTCGACATTCCCGCACGTGGCGTGCGCGAGCAAGTGTCGTCGGCGTTGGATCTGATCGTGCAC
>JBBRPC010000275.1:0-4756 GCA_038228615.1 Acidimicrobiia bacterium
CGCAACGGACGATCCAGCGCCGTTTCGCACCGACGCTACGTTCAAAGGTGGTTGAAGCCTGCGGCTTCGGTTGGCGACATCGAAACTTGTTGTGGATGGCGTTCGAAGTGCCGAATCGCGTCGCGGAAGTCGTCGAGCAGTAGCGAAGCCAAGTCGCGGCTGACGCCTTGTCGAACGATGATTCGCTGGACAACCGTGTCAGCGACGGTTCCGGTCAATGGGTAGGCAGGCACTTGCCCGCCTCGGTGACGGAGACGGTCGGCGATGTCATACAACGTGTAGCCCGGCGATGCGTCGTCGTGGATCTTCCAGGCGACTGCGGGAATCCCGGTTTTCGGTTGGCTGTCGCAAATCAGTTCGAAGGGCCCGAGCTTCTCGATCTCGGCGGCGAGATACTTCCCGGTGTCGTACGCATCGTCGTGTACCCGCGCGTAACCCTCGCGTCCGAGGCGCAGAAAGTTGTAGTACTGGGCGACGATCTGACCTGCCGGTCGCGAGAAGTTGATCTGAAACACAGGCATGTCACCGCCCAGATAGCTCACATGGAATATCAGGTCGTCGGGCAGCTCCGCGGCATCGCGCCACACCACCCAACCAACACCGAGCGGCGCGAGTCCAAACTTGTGACCCGACGCGCTGATCGACTTGACACGCGCGAGCCGGAAATCGAACACAACCTCTGGAGCGCAGAACGGCGCTAGGAAAGCTCCGCTCGCGCCGTCGACGTGAATGTCGATGTCGAGGCCAGTGCGTTGTTGCAACCCATCGAGCGCGTCGGCCATCTCGGCAACGGCTTCGTACGCTCCCGTGTACGTGACTCCGAACGTAGGTACAACCATGATCGTGTTCTCATCGACGACCTCAAGCATTTCGTCGGCGGTCATGCAATAGCGGTTCGGTGACATCGGGACCTCGCGCATCTCGATGTCCCAATATCTCGCGAATTTGTGCCACACCACTTGTACCGGGCCACACACCATGTTCGGTCGATCGGTGGAAAGCCCCAACGCCCGGCGCCGCTCACGCCAACGCCACTTCGCGGCCAACCCTCCGAGCATGCACGCCTCTGACGACCCGATCGCTGAAGTACCGACCGTGTTGGCCGCATCTGGAGCGTTCCATAGATCGGCCAGCATGTGCACGCAACGGCGCTCGATCTCGGCAGTCTGCGGGTACTCGTCGCGGTCGATCATGTTCTTGTCGATCGCTTCGTCCATCAGCAAGTGCACTTGCGGCTCCTCCCACGTCTGGCAGAACGTCGCGAGGTTCTGCCGGGAATTGCCATCAAGCATGAGTTCGTCGTGCACGACTTGAAACGCGTCGCCCGCCACCGATTCCCGCCTCGGAAATTCGTACTTCGGCATGGCCTTACCGAGGTCCTGGCCAGGGTAGACAGAATCGCCGAGCGCGTCGCGGACAGATTCACGTTCATGCAATGGCATCGTGGCTCCCGAGGATCAAAGAGAACGGGCGGTGATCAGGTATCACGGCGTGGGCGTCTCTGCGAAGTGCACCATGAGTACCACCGCCAACCATGCGACGGGCGAATCGTTCCAGTCCGCTTCACTGGTCGCGCCCGATACCACCGAGGGTGCCCAGGTTTCGTTGGTTTCGTTTTGGGGAATGTTGGTAGCGCTCGATCTGACAAACGTCATCATCGATTCTTTCAACTGAATGGTTTGACAGAGACCATGTCAAAGATCGCGGTCGTCGCGCACTCCGGAAAGTCACTTGGAGACGGTCTAGAAGCTCTGCGAGACGCACTATCAAGTTTCGGCGCGGTTGATGTCGACTGGCGTGAGGTTGACAAAAGCAAGAATGCTCCGAAGGCGGCGCGCGCGGCGGCAGACGCCGGCGCCGACCTCATCTTTGTGTGGGGAGGTGACGGCACCGTCCAACGCTGCATCGACGCGCTCGTCGGATCCGATGTCGTCATCGCAATCCTTCCTGCTGGCACCGCCAACTTGTTGGCAACGAACCTCGGTATTCCGCTCGACGTTGAGCGCGCAGTCGACATTGGTCTTCACGGCGAACAACGTCAACTCGACGTTGGCAAGATGAACGGCGAACATTTCGCCGTCATGGCGGGTGTCGGTTTCGATGCGCAGATGATCGCGGATGCCAACGCTTACCTCAAGAAGCGGCTCGGGCGCGCGGCGTACATCGTCACCGGAGCCAAAAATCTCCGCTCCCTGCGCACGAGAACTCACATCGAAGTCGACGGCGAACCATGGTTCGACGGGTTTTCGAGTTGCGTTCTGATGGGCAACGTCGGCGCGCTGTTCGGGGGAGTCTCTGTGTTTGAAGATGCCCATCCCGACGACGGTCTTCTCGAAGTTGGCGTGGTTACCGCCGACGGCGCGTGGGAATGGCTGCGTGCGCTCGCACGTGCGAGTGCAGGCAACGCCAAGAAGTCGCCTTTCGTTCGCACGACCAAACGACGCAAGATTCGCATCAAGCTCGCAACCGCAATGAAATACGAACTTGATGGAGGCGCTCGACCCAGAGCACATACGTTGAAGATTCGAACGGTTCCGCAAGCGATCACTGTCGCCGTACCGATGAGCGATCGACCGTGAGTTCGGCATCGGTCGTACCCGAGACGTACGAACTGCGCGGCGATCAGGCGCGAGAGACACTCCAGGCCTACGGCGCACTGACACTTCTCAAAGCGGCGTTCCAACGATTGCGCTTCGCGGATGCTTTCAGCCATGCTCGTTCGCTCGCGTACACGATTTCGCTCGTGTTGGTGCAAGCGACGATCGCGTTGGTCGGATTTGCCAGCGCGTTTGGGTCGACCAGAGCGAGCGCCATAGTTGTGCGGATCGCGAACCAAATCATCCCCGGCCCGGCGAGCAACATCGTGACGAACGCAGTAACCCAGGCTCGTCACGCTGGGAGCGGACATCACTACACCGGCCTGATCGTCGGCCTGATCAGTGCCATCGTGACGACGAGCACCTTGCTCGGTCAGATGGAGCGGGGTCTCAATCGACTGTACGGCGTCGAGGTTGACCGACCAACAGTGCAAAAGTACCGTCGCGCCGCGACGCTCTCAATCGTAATCGGATTACTGACCGTCGTTGCGTTCGCTTCCCTCGTGTTTGGCCAGGAGATCGGCGATTCAATCGACAACGGCGCGATCAACGCCGCGTGGGCCATCTTGCGATGGCCGCTTGGCATCGCACTCGCCACCCTTGCAATCACAATTCTGTATCGAACCTCCCCGCGCCGACGCCAACCAGCGCTGTCGTGGCTCGCATACGGCGCGGCGCTCGCATCGTTGTTTTGGACGGCAAGTTCGATCTTGCTCGGTCTGTTCTTTCGATACAGCAAAGGCTTCGGCCAGACCTACGGCGCGCTGGCGGGGATCGTCGCGATGCTCGTGTGGGCTCTGCTGTGTTCGGTCGCCATTCTGTATGGCGCGGCAGTGTCGGCGCAGCTCGAAGCGGTGCGTGCTGGCAATCACGCACCGCAAGACCCTGAGAAGGTTGCCCACTCCGAACCCCTCTTCGATGCCGTCCACCTTCATGTCGCCACAGCGGCGCGGTAAATGTCCATCCTTTGGAGCGCAGTCGTCGCGTCGACGTGGTTCGTCGTTGTCCTCGGCCTCGCTGCGGTGGTCACCCGTTTGGCATCGCTCTCGCGATTCGCCCTTGTAGCGCTACTGCACGACGCCATGCCGGTACTCCTCGCCGCTGGGATATTGATACTCGTCGGCGCACTCATCGGCGGCGACTACGCGCTCGCGACAGCTGCCGCACCGTTGCTTCCGTTCGAGATCTGGTTTTGGTTTCGCGCTCGTTCGCGCGCTGACCGGCCGGCGTGGGTTGGGCACGCGCCAAGTTTCGCCATGCTCGTCACGAACGTGTTCATCGACAACGAGACGCCCGAGGCGATGGCAGCACTCATTGTCGAGTCGATGGCGGAGATCGTTGTCGTCGTTGAGTGGAATCCGCGCATCGCTGCGGCGTTGCAGGCGGCAGGGGGCGACGCTGCGTACCCACACCGCGTTTTCGACCCCAACGACGACACCGACTACGCGGTGGCGTTACTCTGCAAAAACAAGCCGGTCGAATTCGGCGTCGAGCACGTGAACAGCATCGCGATCGCCCGGGCAACGGTCGCCGTCGGCACTGCGAGCGCGACAGTCCTTGGTGTCAACCCCTACGCCACCGCCGACCCTGGCGGATACGAGAAGTGGACGGAGCAAACGAATGATCTCGAGGGCTACTTGTCGGGATGCCCGCGGCCGTTCGTAGTAGCTGGCGATTTCAATAGCTCCCAGTTTCGGCCAGGATTTCAACGACTGTTGGATCTAGGGCTCACCGACGTCCACGACTCGCTGGGCGAAGGCATGAGCAGGTCTTTCAAACTTCGGCCTGACGGCGTGCTCGGCGCCGTTGGTGCCGTGGCTCGCCTCGACCATGCCTTGCTCAGCGCCGACCTGTTCGCACGTGATGTGCGCGATCTCGAGGCCGTCGGGAGCGACCATCTGCCCTTCGTGACGCACCTCGCGGTACGCCCGACGCGGTGACAGTCGCCGATTCCATCGTACGCAATTGCTTCTGCCGCAGCGACCGGTTGGCCGAAGTCAAGCAGGCGGCCGCCAAACGCAATCGACGCCAGCGCGAACCACGCCCAGCCGATGCTGACGCCGGCAACAACGTCGGTCAACCAATGGACCCCAAGCATCACGCGCGTGGCCGCAACCCCAGTAGCAATTCCCGCGGCACACCCGACAAGAAGCGCTTGA
>JBBRPC010000276.1:0-4692 GCA_038228615.1 Acidimicrobiia bacterium
CGCCAGGTCGTCGAGAACGGCGTCACGGGATTTCTTGTGCCGCCACATGATGCCGCAGCGCTGACGAGCCGAATCGTGGAACTTGCGCGATCGAGTGATCTTAGGGAATCAATGGCCACCGCAGCAGTGGCCAAAGCCGCACGCGAATTCGATCAAGACGCCGTCATCGACCTCACGCTGGCCACCTACCAGCGTCTGCTCAACGACCGAGGCGTCTCGTCGTGAATGCGATTGAGGTACGGCGTGCCACGGTCGTCGATGCTCGGCGGATGGCGGAGCTTCACGCCGCGCGGATCACCGAAGGGTTTCTTCCGACCCTGGGAGTCGCGTTTCTGAGCCGCTTGTACCGACGAGTGGTCAAGTCGCACGACGCGTTCGCGTCGGTTGCCGTCTCGAGTTCTGGCGAGGTGGTTGGGTTTTGCGCGACGGCAGTCGATGTCGGTCGGCTGTATAAGCGCTTTCTCGTGCGAGACGGGCTGATCGCCGGCTGTCTGGCAGCCCCACGCATCGTCCGCTCGTGGCGGCGAGTACTCGAAACCATGCGGTATCCGGCCCATGCCAGCGAGCTCCCCCCGGCAGAGGTGCTCGCGGTGGCGGTTGACGACCGGGTCGCTGGCCGTGGTGTTGGGCGTGCCCTTGTGGCCGCCGCGGTGCGAGAAATCGACCATCGTTCGGTCGGTGCCGTGAAAGTGGTCGCAGGAATGCACAATGATGCCGCGCTGGCCTTGTATCGCGCCTGCGGATTTGTTCTTGTGGAGACGATGGAAGTCCACGACGGCGTGACCTCGGCAGTTTTGGTGTGGCAGGCCCCTCATCTTCACGTCGTCCCGAAGGACCCGTCGGCGTGAACGGTCTTGTCGCGTTGGCGATCGCATTTGGGATCGCGCTCGTTGCCACGCCACTCGCTGCCCTGGTGGCGCGACGTTTGAACGTCGTCGACCGTCCCGGCCCGCTGAAGATCCAAACGGCGCCGGTCCCGTATCTCGGTGGGTTGGCTGTGTTCGCAGCGCTCGCCGGCCCAATCGGGTACACGCACCCAGTGCTCCTCGTACCACTCGGTTTGTTGTTGGTTCTCGGGCTCGCAGATGATCTTGGCGAAATTCGTCCGAAGCTTCGCCTGATGCTCGAATTGGCAATCGGGCTTGTGGGCGGCGCTGCCGTGCCGGCGCCGGGTCGCTTGGGCGTGCTGGTGACGGCCGCGTTCATTGTCGGTCTCGTCAACGCTGTGAATCTTCTCGACGGTCTTGATGGTCTCGCAAGCGGCGTCGTGCTGGCGTCGGCTGTCGGTTTTGCTGTTGTGGGAGGCCCAGCACGAATTCCCAGCCTGGCGCTGGCAGGGGCACTTGCGGGATTCCTTTGTTTCAATCGGCCGCCAGCACGGATCTACCTCGGGGATTCGGGCGCGTATCTCTGCGGCGGTGGGCTCGCGTTGCTTGCCGCGTTGGCGATCCACGACGGCAACGGCGCGGCGTCGTGGGCAGCAATCCCGTTGCTCGTCGCCTTGCCAGTGTTCGATACCGCGGTCGCGATCGTTCGCCGCCGTCGCACCGGGGCCCCGCTGTTTTCGGGTGACCGCAGTCACGTCTACGACCAGTTAGTAGACCGGGGGCAATCAAACGTGCAAGCTGTGCTCGAGTGCGTGGCTGCACAGGTGTTGCTCACCGCGATTGGCGTCTTCGCGGTTCGTTGGAGCACTGTGTGGGCGGTCATTGCGGCGACCTTGTGCGTCGCGGTTCTCGTCACCGTCGCAACGTGGGGTGGATTTCTTTCACGAACGGAGCAACCAAGATGAACCAGCCTGCACTGCTCGGTGGCCAACCCGCGTTCTCAGAACCGGTTGCCTTTGTCCGCGCGCCAGCGCCGTCACGCGATGCGGTGTTCGCTCGTCTCGCAGATGCATTCGATGCGGGAATGCTCACGAACGGCAAGTTGGTTCGCGAATTGGAAGAGGAGGCCGCTCGACGACTTGACGTCGCGCACGTTGTGGCTGTGTCGTCGTGCACGATTGGCTTGATGCTTGTGTTTCGCGTCCTCGACGTGCAGGGCGACGTGCTGATCCCAAGCTTCACGTTTTCGGCATCGGCGCATTCGGTCGCATGGAATGGTCTGCGGTGTCGTTTCACAGAATGCGATCCGAATCGCTTTCAAATCGATCTGGGTGATGCCAAGGAGCGTGCTGAGGGAATCGGTGCCATTTTGGCGACCCACATCTTCGGAGCGCCGTGTCGTCCGGAAGAGGTCGAAGATCTCGGCGCCGCGAACGGCGTGCCTGTCGTGTTCGACGCAGCGCATGGGTTCGGTTCTCGGCGGGGGAACCGACCGTTGGGTGGATTCGGTATCGCCGAAGTGTTCAGCCTGACACCCACGAAGCCGGTTGTCGCTGGCGAAGGCGGCCTTGTCGCGACGAACGACGCCTCGCTTGCCGAAGCCTTGCGAATGGGCCGCGACTACGGAAATCCCGGCGATTACAACACCCGATTCGTTGGTCTCAACGGCAGGATGTCGGAGATGCACGCTGCCGTTGCGTTGTGTTCACTTGACGGATTCGATGAACACTTGGAACGTCGTCAAACGATGGCCGATGTCTACAGGTCCGGACTGTCGGGTCTTGGCGGTGTTCGCGTGCAACAACTCGACGACGGCGACCTTTCCACCTACAAAGACTTCACGATCGCCATCGACAGCGTTGAGTTTGGTTGCGATCGCGACACGTTGGTACGGGCGCTCAAAGCTGAAGGTATCGATACGCGCAACTATTTCGATCCGCCGGTGCATCGCCAAGATTCCCATGCGCGCGACGCCGTCGATCTGCCGATCACCGACCGTGTGGCGAAACAGGTTGTCAGTTTGCCGATTTATCCAGCGCTGAGCGATGCAACAATTCGCAAGATTTGCGGTGTTGTCGCCAATATCCAAGCGCACGCTTCCGCCCTCACCGAGTAACAACCCGCCCGCTGGTTGGCGTAAATCCGTTCGGCTAGCGCGCTCGTCGCGACGGCGGCATTTCATGGCGTGCGCCGCGGATCGGCAGCGGTGGTTTCGGGAGAGCAGCGGCTGCCCAAATCGAAGCGCCGACCCCTACGAGCAACACGGCGGCGGCAATCGGTGCATGTTTGTCGAAGCCAGCAACCCGCGATGCCCATGTCACGACGGCCGTCTGGAGCGCGAGGGCGACGATCATGTTGCGGAAAAGACTCGCTGGGTCGTGGCCGTCGCGATTGCGTAGCTCTGGAAGCACACGTCGTCCGATCGGGTCTCCTGCCAGCATTCCAACACAACCGAGCGCGCCGACGATCGAGCCGGGGCGTGGTGCGCCCTCAATGGCTGCCACGGTGAAGGCGAGGCCGAGCAGTGCGGCGGTGCCGCTCGCGCCGAGGGTCATCAGCGGGCGAGGGATCACGAGTACGAGCAATGGAAGCGCGGCACCAAGGAGTGCTCGCGCCCCCTCGGTGTCGGGCACCGTCGCGTAAATGCCGGCGAAGGTCACGACCATGAACGCGGGGCCGAACGCTCGCCGACGATGAAAATCGTCGCAGTCGCTTGCTAGGGCCGCGAGTGTTGGCGTGCCGACCGCGACGGCGATTGCGGCCCAGTGGGTTGTGACGCCGTCGAGGGCAACGCCAAGGATCATTCCACCTGGTGCGCACAGACCAGCCACGGTGAGCGGGTTCAATCGGGTACGGCTGTTCAGTGCCTGCGCACACCCGCCGCCGAGCGCCAATACGGCAATGCCGAAGAACGCCAGGTCGGGGACTTCGAGTGCGCCTTTCCATGGCCCAATGCCCCGGAGCGCGACGATGCCTGCGGCTGCGATCGGCACGCCAGCGATCGCTGGCCGCCGACTTGGCTTGGCGAGCGCGCCGAGTGCGAGCAGTGCTGCGACGGCAATGAGGCCGCAAATGAGGCCAGCCCGAAATTGTGGGCTATCGACCAATTGGGTGACCTTCCCCACAATTCCCCTCCCAGGCGTGAATCATTTGCCGTCAGGCCTTGCGCGCCGGGCCCTGTGCGAGCGAAACTACTCGGGTACGCACTGTTGCTGCCACGGGCGGCCCCAACATGTGGGTACGCGGACAAGCCTGGAAGCGACCCGTCAGCAGACGGCAGGCCAACGAGCGGAACGTAAATTTCTCGGCGGAGCGAGAGCGCACAGCGATGGTTCGGAGTGGTTGGGGATCCGAAATGATGCACACGACCAGGGAACCGAGCGGATCGCGGAGCGGTCCGGGGGAATTTCATGCGAAGCGGGTCACAGATCACTTCAGTGTTGCGGAGCAGAGCCGTGCAAAAACGGCTGGTTCAGGCGACCTTCGACAACCTTGCCTGGGCCGTAGCCCTCTATGCCGCAACGATTGCCCGGTATGGCCTGCATCTGCGCCGCGTCGAACTTGGGCACGTGGCCCTCATGCTGCCGGTGGTGTGGTTCGCGCAAGTTTTTGCCGGTCGGGCGTCTGGTCTTTACCGCGGTAAGTGGATATTTGGGAGTTTCGAAGAGGTCGCTGCGGTCGGCCAGACGGTAGCGATCGCCACTGCGGTGCTGTTGTTCGTTGATGCGCTTCCTTCGAAAGTACGCCCGATTCCGATCATTGCGGTCTTCGCCGGCGCCATCTTTACTTTGGTGCTCCAGGTCGGGTTGCGATATGCCTGGCGACTGGTGCAGGAGCGACGGTTCATCCTGCGGGCCACCGAACG
>JBBRPC010000277.1:0-4685 GCA_038228615.1 Acidimicrobiia bacterium
ACGTTGGCGCGATCAGGCAGTCCCTGTACACAATGGTCGATGCTCGCCAGCGCCACGCGCAATGCCTCGCTCCATCGCTGCAACGCATCGAGGTAACGACCCAGGAGTAGCGCTTCGATCGGCACGCCGATCGAACCAGGCGGTGGCGGAGGCACTTCGATCTGTGCCCATGCGGGGGTCGCACTCATCGCCTACCTGCCGTACGCCGCGGCGGGAAGCGGGGTTGGCGGCTTGCCGCCGACACATGGCAACCACTTGCAATAGAGCCGCGCCAACGTACCGTCGCTGCGCATGCGTTCTAAGAGCGAATTTACGAACTCGACGAAATCGCGATGCTTGAGCGACATCGCAAGGCCGTACGGTTCGTCGCTAAACCGGTCACCGATGACAATCGCATAATGATCCTGCGCTTTGAATCCGGCAAGCACTGTGTCGTCGCCGGTGATTGCGTCGACGGCGCCCTGTTGAAACAGTACGAGACATGTCCCCAGATCATCCACCGGCACGGCAACAACGGCGGGGTATTGCTTCAGGTTGTCGATGTTCGTCGAGCCCTTCGCCACACACACCTTCTTTCCGGCGAGGTCCTTGATGCTCGTTGCGGAGCTGTCGCTGCGGACCAGGACCTTCTGACCTGCGTGGTAATACTCGGTCGAGAACGCGACTTGGGTCCATCGGGTGCAGTTGATTGTCATTGTGTGCGCAACGATGTCGGCAGTTCCGTCGCGAATCGTGGGGATTCGCTGCGCGTAATTGATAATTTTAAAATCGAGAGCCCTGTCGTCGCCAAAGATCGCGAGCGACACCTGCTTGAGCATCTCGACATCAAATCCTTCGATCTCGCCCGTGAACGGATTGCGTGCGCCGAATTGCAGAACGTCGGCCGACGTGCCGACGGTGAGGTGTCCGCGCCGGTAAATCGTCTCCATGTAGGAACCCGCCGGAAACTGGCCGGGACTCGGTAACGGTGATGTGGGACGATACGACTTGACGGCATCCTGCCAAGCACATTTTATCGGCGTGACAACCGGTCCGGCGGGAACGGTCGTGCTTGGCAAAGGCGACGCGGTCGGAACGGTGAATGCTTGCGGCGCTGATGTTGCGCACGCACTCGTACCGACGCTCACCACGGCTGCAATTGCAACGAGCCGCACGAATCGAATGCCTACGACGCTCACGCGAACTCCCGCAACCGAGCCGACATCCCGACGAGCGCGAGCACAGCCGCCAACAAACCGCCAACGAGCAGGACCCAAACCGACGTGTTGATCTTCGACACATCATCGCCCAACGTGTCGGTCAACGCTCGCGAGGAACGATCAATCGCGCGTTGATTCGCGCCGGCGAAGCTATCGAAGCTCGCGGATGGCGACCCACGGCCCGTCGCGGTAGCGAGCGCCACCGCGCGGTCCCAGTTCCCGCGGTCATCGAGCGTGCGGATGCCCACATGGGCACTTTCGAAATCGGACAATGCCACCAATGCGTTTGCAGCATCAGCGGTACCGGCGCCGCCGCTTTGGCGTAGCGCGTCGGCGATGAGCTGGCGGAACCGCACCTCGAACGGAGCACCAGACCCCCTCGAGATCAGCGTGAGACTTTCAGCACTCTTGGCGTCGAAGGCGTTTGCACGCGCTTGCACAAGACTCAGCGTCTCGGCGTAATCAGTCCGGTACGTCGCGTTGGCCGACTTCTGTGCGGAGCGCACGGTGACTGCGCTCGCGAGTGTGGCGAAAACGAGTGCCATTGCGCCTACAGCGTAGGGGAGGTTGAGGAACCGTCGGGTTCGTAACGCAAGCCATACCAGCACAACCGTCAGGACTCCGATTCCGATCACCGTCGCAACGCGCACAGACACGACAATCGATGAGAGCGCGTCGTACCGATCGTTGACTTTGGCTTCATGTCGGGCAGATATTCTCCCGAGCTCAGGGAGTATCTCGTCTCGGACCATCGACGATGCCTGATTGAGATATGCGGCTCCAACGGGCAGGCCGACGCGGTTCGTGGAGCGGGCAGCCTCAATTAATCCAGCGTATTTCGCAAACTGGGCGTTCACCGTTCGCAATGCAACGGCATCAGTTCCGTCATGGCCAGCAGCATCGGCGACGTTGAACGAGGCTCGCTCCAATGCCGCGTCGTATCTCTGGCGCAGACCCGTGCGTTCAAGCCCCCCTTGTAAGAACGTATTCGTCGCAACAGCATCTGCTTCCACAAGGCTCGTGCGCACCACACCTATCCGCACGAGTTGCTCGGCGTTGTCGCGAGCGACACCGAGCGCGTCGCGCTGCGCGCGCACGGCACCGCTTGCACCGAACGCGAAGATCAGTGCCGCGGCGATACTCAACAAACGCAATACGCGCATCCGCCCGGGAGTATCCGCGAAGAATTTCGAACGGCGCGTCGCGATGCCAGGCGGTGCCGGCGCCTGCGGACGAGCCCCTTGGGTTCCCACGACGGTCATTGTGACACACCCGAATCGAGGTCGTTGGCCTCGAGTGTGCGGAGCTGTTCGACACTCGGCATCGCCACATCTCGCAGACGCCACGCTTGTCGGCCTACGGCGGATTCGAAACAGTTGCGCACAAAGCGTCCGTTGCCAAAACCTTCACCACGCGGTTCGCGCGCCAGCAGCTCGCCCATACGGATCCGTGCTTCATCGCTTGCAGCGAAGTCAGATTCTGTCGTGATCCGTTCGAACATCAACAGCAGTTCGCCGTCAGAATAATCAGCGAACGGAATTGTCAAACCGAATCGGCTTTCTAAGCCTGGGTTCGTGTGGAGAAAGGTTTCCATCGGGCGGGGGTAACCGGCAACGATCACAACCAATTCCCCACGGTGATCCTCCATCTCTTTCACGAGGGTATCGACGGCTTCTTTGCCAAAGTCGTCGGTGGCGAGCGAGTACGCCTCGTCGATGAACAGCACACCGCCAATCGCGCTCGCCACAACGTCGGCCGTCTTCATCGCGGTCTGTCCTACATAGCCTGCGACGAGTTCGTTGCGATCACATTCGACGAGCTGGCCCTTCGCCAGCATCCCCAGCGCCTGATAGATCCCCGCGACGAGACGCGCCACGGTCGTTTTCCCAGTCCCAGGATTGCCAACGAACACCATGTGACGCGACAACGCCGGACTTTTCAGTCCCTTGTCCGTCCGCAACTTCGCCACTCGCAGCAGCTCGGTTTGACGATGAATTTCTTGCTTCACTGCCGCGAGCCCTACCAACGCGTCGAGTTCGCCGAGCAAATCGGCGAGGCTCGGCGGCGGCGGCGGCGACTGGACTGTCGGCTGTTGCGTTGACAGCTGCGGCGTACTGCCAGCCTCAACCGCGACAACACTCGACTCGAGGACGACAGGCGGGATCGAAGGGTCGGGTGTCGGAGGCCGCGTTGGCACCCCAGCGACACTCAGTTGTGCCGCCGCAGCCATAGTGGCGACGTCGATCGAGTGCAACGACGGTTCACACAAGGAACATGCCGCGGATGCCAGTAGCGCGAGATGGTTGGCGTAGTCGATCGAGTCGGTGGATCCGTTCGCGACAAGCCGACGCAACAGCGGTGTCGGCGTGCGGAGCCAAGGCTCCCCAATCGCCGCCCGTGTACTGAATGTTGGCGCGCCAACCCCCATCGCATCGCACCACGCGTGCGCGGCGAGCGGGTCGGCGCAGACCAATGCCGCGCTCCACGACTCGGCCTCGATGCGCAAGGCTTCAGCTTCGAGTCCGGCGCGCACACCGACGGTCACCAGCGCGGCGATGGCACTGCGTAAGTCGTCGGCGGCCGTCACAACGGCCCCTGTAGTTGGGTATTGGGGAGTTGGGTGTTGGGGAGTTGGGTGTTGGGCTGGTCGAGCGCTCCGCGACCAAACTTTTCCTCGAGGAACCGCCCGTGCGCAATGAGCGCATCGGCATCCGCCCGACAGACAGCGTCGAAGACTTCATCCATTTTGTTGGCCAACAAATCCAACTGATCGCACAACACCATCAACGACGTTTTGCCATTGCTCACCGCTCGCGTATCCGCGAAGGCCCGTGGAAGACGCACGTACGCAGCGATGGCCTCCGGGAGATAACTCGTCGCCGTTTGTACGACCGCGTATGCCTGTGTGCTCCCGATGCCGAGCTGGTCCATTCGCGGCAAGGTCGCGCGGATGGTGTCGGCGATGCGCACAAGACGCGACTCGACGGCTGCCGGAACGGCACCATGAACCCGGTGCTCGAGCTCCGCAAGCTTCATCGCAGGACTGTCGTCGGGCAGTGGCGGGCTCGGCGGTGGCGGGAGCGCCATTTTTCGTTGCCACGGCCACTTCACGATGGTTTCGGGGCATCGCCAAGATCAAGATTTCCCGCGGCCGCACGTTGGTCGGACTGCTGCACACGTTGCAGATACGACTGCGCTTTGTTGATCTCAGTTTGCAGCGACGTCACCGTGACCGACATGGCGTCGAGCGCCTGGGCCTTGTACGTGTCGACAGCATCCATTGCTTGGTAGATATTCGCGAAGGCAGCTTGCAGCTTGTCGATACCAATCGTCGCCGACGACGCCTGCTGCTGAATTTCCACGCTTTGCGAGGCCAGAAGGTGCGAGGTGGATTCGATCAAGTCAGACGTAGTCGTATTCAACGCAGTTATCTGATCAAGCACCAGCTTTTGATTCGAAAGTGCTTGAGCAACGATCACAGCAGTG
>JBBRPC010000278.1:0-4656 GCA_038228615.1 Acidimicrobiia bacterium
AGGTCTTTGCGACTTCGGATGGGGAACGACCCTCGACAACAACAGCAGTGATGACCAGACGCGCTTTTGACATCCGAACACGCTGGTCGAGTGTCCTCTATGACGCGCGACACCCGTCCTCGATGTCCTGAACCACAGCACTGCCGGGCGCGCTTTGTAGCACTAGCGAACGTGCGCCTACGGGAGTGGGTGTTGCGTGAAGAACTTCCACATCAGTTCGTCAGCATTGATCGAAAATGTCGTGTAGCCCACGGTTCCGGCAATCACTTTCGAAAATGCACTTCCGGGCCAGGTGTGGCCGCCACCCGTGACGCGATAGAACACCACGTCGGCATGATTCGGGCACGGGTATGTAAACCTCGTCACATCATTTGCAACTTTGGTTTCGGTTGCGGGTGTGCCGCAGCCGTTGCGTTTCGCCCATCCCGCCACCTGCTGTGGAATCGAAAGGCCCTTGCGCTGTTTGAGTATCGCGGGGTTATCGCCGAGTTTGCCCTTTCCATCCGGGCTCGGAAGATTGAGTGCAGCCTTGCCGAGACCGCCGTCGTACGCGACGAACCCATCGGCTGTGCCATGGAAGGTGATCAGCGGCACTGCTCTGGCCGGTTTGCAGTTCTTCACATTTGAAATCACTCCAGCAACCGGAGCCGCGGCGGCAAACCGGTCGGCGTACTTGCACGCCATCGACGATGTCATGAACGCTCCGTTGGAGAGTCCGGCGACGAACACTCGGTGAGGATCGACACAGAGCGTGGCCTCTACTTCGTCGAGTAAGTCGCCAATGAATTTGGTGTCGGGCGAATCGAGCGCGGTATCCCAACGCGCGACCGGGTTCCCAGAGCCCTGCGGCGTCACGGTGATGAAGTGATGTGTCTCGCCGAACGGACCAAGGCCGCTCATCACCTCGTGGATCGTGGCACCTTCTTGATAGCCATGAAGATCCACAACGACTGGCATCGGCACTGTGGTTTGATACGACGACGGGACGTGTCGGAAATACCAACGGGCGGCGCCACCGGAGGTCATGTCAACTTTGGATTCGCCAGCCGTCACTGCAGGCGCCTTGCCGCAGCCAGGCGACGCCGCTGGAACCGGACGCAGCGGGGTGGAGGATGTGGATGGTGCGTTCGGCCCAGTTGTCGCGCCAGGCGCAATGGTGGTCGTGACAGCGTCCGGCGCCGCTTTCGCGCTACTCCCACTCGAACATCCCGCTGACACAAGCGCGACCCCAAGCACCGCGCCAATGATTCCGAACGACTTCACACCAAGCATGGCCGGAACCTTACCGATCACGTCGCGACCGGTCCATTTGCCGCCTATTCGAGCCGAACCGGGCCAGCGCCTTCCTCTACACTTTCCGGCGCACCAACCATGGTGGCTGTAGCTCAGCAGGTAGAGCATCGCGTTGTGGTCGCGAATGTCGCGGGTTCGAGCCCCGTCAGTCACCCTCCTCCACGGCACCGGATTTTTCCGGTGCCGTGTTCATTGCTCGATGTGCAAAGCCATCAACGACTCGACGCGCTGGGCGAGTGCCTCGTGGTCGCATTCCACCACGACGTCGTGATCGACAAGACCCTCACCCGCGGTGTCCTCCATCATCATGTGACCGTTGAGCGCAACCCCGAGATGCCGTTTTCCGACCACGACCTTTTCTCCAACCAGGGCGAATAGGCCAAGCAGCTCCGCCGCGACAAGCGAGCGTCGACTCACCTCGACAGGAACCGCAAGGAGATCGCTCGCGACGTTGAGCACGACCGCAGCGCCGGCCGGATCGGCGCTGAAGGTTGCTTCCATCACCACGAGCGGTGGAAGGTCCACACCGAATTTCGCAAGCTTGGCGAGATTCGTGAGCGGCCCAACGCTCAGCAGCCCTTCTGCGGTTTCGAGCGCTCGGGGATCGGGCGTACCGGCATAGACGAACACATCCGCGATGCCGCAGCGAGCGAGCGCACGTTGCGCGCAGTCTGGTGCGGTACTTGAGTCGCCGAACACACTGATGCCGACGATCTGGACGCCCGGATGTGCGGCAGCGATCGAAAACAGATCATCGTGCGCGTCGCGTTGATCCGCATCTACTGCAAGATCGATCCAGAGGCGCATCGCCGCACCACAACTTCGCTATGAGAACAGCGAACGGAACGCAGCTTCGATCGTCACGTCTTCAAACGCGAAGCCGTTCGCTTCAAGCTTCTTCGGGAACACTCGCTGGCCGTTCAAGAGCAGCGACGTGGCAAGCTCCGCGCCGAGCAACATCTTCAATCCGATCGCGGGAACCGGCACAATCGCCGGTCGATGCAGTGCCTCACCGAGCAGCTTCGTGAACACCTCATTCGTCACAGGATGTGGTGCAGTGAGATTGACCGCGCCGGAAATTGCTGGAGTATCGATGATGTAGGTGATTGCCCGAACGACATCGTTGAGTGTGATCCAGCTCATGTACTGACGACCGTTACCGAGCTTGCCGCCGAGACCGATTTTAAACGGTGGCAGCATCTTTTTGAGCGCGCCACCCGCCGTCGACAACACAATGCCCGTTCGGATTGTCGCGAGCCGCACACCGGCCTTCGTGATTGGTTCGGCCGCCGCTTCCCATTCTTGGGCAACGCGAGCGGTGAAGTCGTCGCCAGGTGTCGATACTTCGCTCAACAATTCCTCACGGCCACGATTGCCGTAGAAGCCCACAGCGGAGCCCGATACCAACACAGCAGGTTTCCGCTCACAGGCCGCCAGCGTGTCGACAAGCAACTTCGTGCTCACAAGGCGGCTCGAAAGAATTTCATTTTTGCGCGCTTCGTTCCAACGCCCAGAACCAATGCTCTCCCCAGCAAGATGCACCACCGCGTCGAACCCTTCGAGGCTGCCACGGACTCGAGCCGCGTTGATATCCCACGATGGCTCGCCAGCGCCTCGTCCCAACGCGACGACGCGGTCCCCGCGCGCCGCCAGGCTGACGCTCAACGCCGATCCAATCAGACCCGTCGCGCCGGTAATCAGTACATCCACGTTGCTCGTCCTTCCGGGTTTCTTCTCGTACCGACGCTAGAGAGTCGCGCCCGGATTCCTCGTCTTCGGCGGGTGAGGCACGAACAGACCCGTCGGCTAGTGTGGCCGCTCTGCATTGCTGTTGGATGCAGACTTGCGCCTCTAGCTCAACTGGTCAGAGCGTCGGACTCTTAATCCGCAGGTTCCGGGTTCGAGTCCCGGGAGGCGTACCACAAAAGACCAGGTCAGACGCTATGAAATGCAGCGGACGGTCTGGTCTTTTTCTTGGCATCCAAGAATCATCCAAGAATTTTCGTGTGTACATTCTTGGGTATGCGTGGCTCACTTCGACAGCGTCGACCCGGCACTTGGGAACTGATTGTGTCGCTCGGCCGCGATCCACTTGACGGGAAATATCGCCAAGTCAGCCGCTGCTTCGATGGCAACAAACGCGAAGCGCAACGGGCGCTCGCCGAGCTCGTGACCGAGGTCGCGGCAGGGCACCGATCTGGCGCGGATGCGACTGTCGCGGATCTGTTGGCGCAATGGCTCGACCATGCAGCCGATGAACTTTCACCGACGACACTGAGGACCTACCGCCAGATCGTGCGCCGCCGCCTGAATCCGGCAATCGGCCACGTGCAGGTGCGCAAACTCCGTGCGCAGCAACTCGATGAGCTGTACCGGGCGCTGATGCGCGACGGGAAGCTCTCACCCACCACGGTGCGCCAAGTGCACGCGGTGATCCGGCGCGCTCTCGGTCAAGCCGTGCGGTGGGGCTGGATCACAATCAACATCGCTGCTAACGCAACACCGCCTAAGGCGCGCAAACCGCAACTCGAACCGCCGACGATCGAAGAAGTGCAGAAGATCCTTGTTGCGGCATTCGAGGACAACACCGAGTTCGGCGTGTTTCTCCACCTCGTTGCCGCCGCTGGGCTTCGCCGGGGCGAGGCATGCGCGTTGCGATGGACCGACATCGACCTTGAACATGGCATCCTCGTGGTGAGCCGCGCACTCATCGGCACACCGGGGCGCGGCTACATCGAGAAAGACACCAAGACCCACGCAATCCGCAAACTCGCGCTCGACACCGACACAACACAGCTACTCGTTGCGCATAGGGAACGCATGAATGACCGCGCCGTCGTGTGCGGAGGAGGGCTCGCCCATGACGCATTCATGTTCAGCGAGAGCGCAGACAGCCAAGAGCCTTGGCACGTGGACACGCCAACCGCGCGTTTCGTGCGGCTACGTCATCGCATCGGCCTCGACAACGTTCGGTTGCACGATCTACGCCATATGCACGCGACGCAACTGCTCGCGGCCGGCGTGCCGGTGAGAACTGTCTCGGGACGGCTCGGCCATGCCAACGCAGCCACGACGCTCAACGTATACGCCCATTTCCTCGAAGCCAGCGACCAACAAGCCGCCCTCGTCATCGGTGACCTGCTCAGACATCGGTAGCTGAAATGTGCGTTGATTACCAGTCAACCGGCACGCAGTGACCAGCCAACCCCGCTGCCAACAACGCGCCCAGATCGGCAGGGATGATGTGGGTGTACTCCTGTGGCTGGTAACGAGTGTGCAGGGTTGCGTTCATCGGGTTTGACTCCCAGATCGGCCAGACCCTTCGGGTGTCCATGAACTGACCCCGTCGGCCCGATGAACGAA
>JBBRPC010000279.1:0-4625 GCA_038228615.1 Acidimicrobiia bacterium
AAGGCCAATCCCTGTCGAAAGGGAATGAGACTGAAAACGCAAGGGAAAGTCATCAATCTGGGACGTTTTTTTTCCATCACCGGCGGCCTGTTGATTCTGTTCGCAGCCGGATTGCTCGCCAAGGCAAGTTTCGAACTCGCCAAAGCACTGCATTTCGACTCGCTCACTACGTCGGCGTGGCACATCACCTCTGGGACCTTCGCAACGGGGTGGGTCCACGACTTCTTACAAGGCATGTTCGGCTGGACCGCCGACGAAGCATCACCGCTGCGCATCGCGATCTACTTCGCGTATCTCGTTCCGGTGACTTGGTTCTTCTATTTTGGCCGTCGCTCGCAAGCGGTTCCAGCGCACGCTCCAAGTACTCGCGCGGCAGCGTAGGTTCGGATCAAAATGGCCGACATGCATGACACCACCGAGGAATATCTCGAAAATATTCTCGAAATCGAAGAGGAAGGCACACGCGTCATGCGTGCGCGCCTTGTCGAACGCCTCGGTATTTCAGCTGCATCAGTTTCCGAAACGGTCGGTCGGCTCGAAGACCAGGGATACGTTGAACTCAGCGACGACCGCACACTTTCCTTGACGACCAAGGGTCGAGAACTCGCCACGAAGATCGTCCGTCGTCATCGACTTGCCGAACGTCTGCTGGTCGACATCATCGGCCTCGAATGGGAAAAGGTACATCGCGAGGCCGACCTTTGGGAGCACGTGATTTCTGATGATGTCGAAGAAAAACTCATTACGTTGCTTGGTGATCCAGCGACGTGTCCGCACGGCAATCCGATACCTGGAACGATGCGATCCGTCGAAGTGCCGTCGAAGATTTCGCTCACGACCGCGCCAACCGGCGCCGTGACTGTCTCGCGCATCAGCGAACGTATCGAAATCAACGACGCGTACATTCACCTCGTCGCCGAAGCACGGCTCACTCCAGGAATGAGCGCCACGATCACCGGATCTGATCAAACATCTGTGCAGGTCGTCACCGCGTCGGGGGAACACACGATTCCGAGCGAGGTCGCCGACCACCTCTACGTCACGGTCAGCGCCGAAACCTGATTCGGTCAGCCGGTGTCTGGCTCGGACGTACCTACTTGCCGGCCTACTTGCCGGCCTACTTGCCGGGTTCCCACGCAGCCAGGTTCAAACTGCGCCCGGCGGTGACGCCAAGATCATCGGTCGAATCCACCCGCCGCATCTGCGGAACAAGCTCGCCAGCAACAGGCCAGTAGAGATCCCAGTAACGCTCACTCACTAACGGTCTCGCGAACGCCTCATCCCAAACTTCTGTGGTCCATTGCGCAGGGAGCCATCGTCCATCCGGACGCATGTGCCAACGATCGACCCGCACGGTGTGCAGCAACGTTCCCTCGCGACGAGTCGCCATCGTGATGCGATGCTTGCGAACCCGAAACGTCGCGTCGTGTGGGTCGTCGTGCAGAATGATCCTTGGGCCGAGCGGATGGGGTGAATCATCCAACGACTTCGGAAATCGACCCTCGTTCGCCTCGTAGTCGTGTCCCCACAGGGTGCGGGCGATTGCTCGAAGATCTTGGAGCAGCCACTCAAACCTCGGCGTGCTGACGACGACCGCCGTCACAGCTTGCGCGTCGTTCGCGCTCGTCATGGCGACAGTTGCATCGGTCTCACCGAACTCATCACGAAAACGACAGAGCGCGCTGAAGCCACGGTGTTCTTTCGGATAGCGGTATTGATGTGCGAATGCCGCCGCCAACATGGCGTCGGCAGTCAGCGGGTCGGTGGCTGGCTGCACCGTTCTTCATCGGCAGCCAACACGGCCGATGAAGTGCGCCAGCAATGCTTCGCGGGCCCCGTTACAACGACCGACGTTTTCGAAGCTCAGCCGCCGGCAACCGCTGGCACGATACTGAGTACCTGGCCAGGCGCGACCGCTGTGTTCACGCCATCCATGAACCGAATGTCTTCTTCGGCGAGGAAAACGTTTACGAAGCGACGCAAGGTCCCAGCGTCGTCGAACAAGCGCTCACCGAAACCCGGGTGCGCAACGTTGAGATTTTGCAATACCTCGTTGACGGTTCCTCCGTCGACCTGCACTTCAGCTGCGTTCCCAGAGAGGTTACGGAGTTGGGTTGGAATACGAACCGTGACTGCCATTACTGCTCCTCAATAGTGAACGCTGCTTGGAATGCTTCGAGATTCGGGGCAATGGTTGCGGTAGGCCCGACAACACCTTGGACGGCATCGAGCGTCTTGAGACCATGACCGGTGATGTAGGCAACGACCCGCTCGTCGGGACGAACAACGCCAGCGTGCGCGAGCTTTGCCAACGTCGCGATCGTCACACCGCCCGCGGTCTCGGCGAAGATGCCTTCAGTGCGGGCAAGCAACCGAATCCCCTCCACGATTTCATCGTCCGTCACGGCTGACATCGCGCCGTTCGTGCGCCGCACGACGTCGAGCGCGAAATAACCATCGGCCGGATTGCCAATCGCGAGCGACTTGGCAATGGTCTTTGGTTTGACTGGCTTAATCGTGTCGCTGTTGGTCAGGTATGCCTCGGCAACCGGCGAGCAGCCGAGCGCCTGGGCCCCGCTCACTCGAACCTTTGGTTCCTCATCGAGGAGTCCAACCTTGTACAGCTCGGCGAAGCCTTTGTCGATCTTGGTGAGCAACGAACCGCTCGCAATCGGCACAACGACATGGTCGGGGGTCTGCCATCCGAGCTGCTCGGCAGTTTCATAGGCAAGTGTCTTGGAGCCTTCGGCGTAGAACGGACGAACGTTCACATTCACAAAAGCCCATGGATACATACCAGCGAGCTCTGCACAGAGGCGATTCACATCGTCGTAGTTGCCATTCACTGCCACGACGTTGCCGCCATACACAGACGTAGTGACAATCTTGCCGGCTTCAAGATCGCTTGGCACAAAGACGTAGCTCTTCAAGCCTGCCCGTGCTGCGTGCGCAGCCACGGAGTTCGCGAGGTTGCCGGTCGACGCGCACGCGACAGTTTTGAATCCGAACTCCAATGCCTTGCTCAACGCAACCGCGACCACACGATCCTTGAACGAGTTCGTTGGGTTCAACGTGTCGTTTTTGATCCACAGTTCGCCAAGTCCGAGCGACTCAGCAAGACGATCGCATCGGACAAGTGGGGTGTAGCCGGCGCCAAGGTCGATTGCCGCGTCGCTCTCAACGGGGAGCAGATCGGAATATCGCCAAATGTTGTCGGGCCCCGCGGCGATCTTCTCGCGCGACACCGACGCCCTAATCGCGTCGTAGTCGTACACCACTTCGACTGGACCGAAACACCATTCGCAGGTGTAAATCGGAGCGATTTCGTAGTCGTGCCCACATTCTCGACAGCGCAGACCCTTCACGTGTGCCATGACAGTTTGTGTTCCTCTCGTCTCGTTGCGCTCTCCGTCGAGCGCCGCAAGCGGAGTACCGCTGTTGGCTCTCTCATCGATCAGGCATTGGCACCTGGCTCCTCACGTTGTGATCGTTGGCGGGTAGACCACCGATCCGTTCGAAGCTGGTTGCCGCGGCGTCAAAGGGCCTGTCCCTCAGCCGCTCTGGATGAGCGCTATTGCTGTTGTAGTGCTCCGAGAGGCTACCAAAGGAATAATCGGTTGGCGAAGCGGTTATCGTCGCCGCATGATCGACCTGCTGGAGGCCAGATTACGGAGCGGGCTCACGATTTCGGTGTGTTTGCCAGCTCGCAACGAGGAAGCCACGATTGGCCACATTGTTGGCACGATTCGCCGTGAACTGATCGAGGCCGCGTCGCTCGTAAGCGAGATCGTCGTGATCGACGACGCCTCCACCGACGCGACCGCTGCCGCTTCACGCGACGAAGGCGCTCGCGTAGTTCGCGAAGACGAAATACTTCCATCGGCCGGGCCAGGTCACGGAAAGGGAAACGCGCTGTGGAAATCGTTGCACGTCTGTCGAGGCGACATCATCTGTTGGGTCGACGCCGACATTCGTAACTTCGGATCGCATTTCGTCACGCGACTAGTGCGGCCACTCTTGGAGTCGCCGGAAACTGTGTTCACGAAAGCCTTCTATCAACGACCAATACACGGCGAACCCACAGGAGGCGGACGGGTGACCGAACTCATGGCCCGTCCATTGCTGTCGCACTTGTTCCCCACGCTCGCCGACATTGTGCAACCCCTCTCGGGTGAATACGCAGGCCGACGCGATGCGCTCGAAACAATTCCGTTCGTGCAGGGCTGGGGAGTCGAATTCGGCCTGCTCGTCGATCTATGCGAGCGCTTCGGACGCAATTCCATCGCTCAAGCCGACCTCGGAATTCGGGTACATCGCAACCGCCCGATCAGCGAACTTGGCGGGCCGGCCCTCGCGATTCTTGCGACAGCGCTTCGGCGCGCGGGGCTCGAAGTTTTCAATCGCGATGTTGAGCAGCTCATCCGTTTCAACGACACGGCCGACGCAGAACAAATTGCAGTTGCCACATCAGAACGTCCACCGATGCTCACGATTCCTGCATATCGAACAAAGTTCGGACGCGAACTCACCGCGTAAACGGAACCCGACACGGAACGTGTGCTCTCGAGCACACGTCAGGAACGATCGTCGAACAATTGCCGCGCGACGTCGAGCGCAGCCTCCTC
>JBBRPC010000280.1:0-4584 GCA_038228615.1 Acidimicrobiia bacterium
GTCCGGATCCTCGATTCGGGACGTAACGACAAGACCGATGCTCATGATGCACGATCAGCAGCGGTCGTCGGGCTACGACATGAACACTTACGCGAAGTCGTCGCAGACGATCATGTCCAAGTGTTGCGATTGTTGGCGCAAGGGACTGCTGCAGGCTGAGTTGACTACTTAAATGTGAGGATTGGTCCTCACAGGAAGGAAGTTGATCATGCCGAAGAATTTCCCACCCGAGTTCCGTCGTGATGTGGTCAGGGTTGCCCGTAAGGGCGATTCCACGAGGGCCCAGATCGCGAAGGATTTCGGGATCTCGGAGCAGAGCTTGTATCGCTGGATGCAGCAGGCCGATATTGATGACGGCATCCGCGATGGGGTCACGACGATCGAAACGGTTGAGGTCCGCGAGCTGAAGAAACGCAATCGGGTCCTCGAACAAGAAAACGAGATCCTTCGGCGTGCTGCCGCGTTTTTTGCTCGGGAGTCGCTCCCAAAATGATGTACCCGCTGGTCCGTGAACTCGCCAACGACAAGATCCCAGTCGTGGTGACCTGCGAGGTACTTGGCTTCACGCCGCAAGCGTTCTACAAATGGGAAGCCAACCCGGTCTCGGATCGTGATTGGAAGACCGCGCATCTGATCAATGCTGCAATTGATGTGCATCGTGATGATCCGGCGTTCGGGTATCGGTTCATCACCGATGAACTCGAACAGCTCGGGTATGCCGCGTGTGAACGCACCGTCTGGCGGGTCTGTTCCGAGCAACGTTTATGGTCAGTTTTCGCGAAGAAGCGAGGCTTGAACCGCAAGGCTGGCCCGCCCGTGCATGACGATCTCATTGACCGCGATTTCAACGCCGATCAGCTCGACACGAAGTGGCTGACGGATATCACTGAACATCGCACCGCTTGGATTCCACTGGTCGTTGCAACGGTGATGTGATCATTGCGATGTTAGAAGGGCTTCGAGCCGTTCTGCGGGTGTGTCCCAATCGAGCGACTTACGTGGGCGGTTGTTGAGTTCTGCGGCGACTGTGTCGAGAGTGCCGCGGCTGTGCGCGGAAAGGTCGGTGCCTTTCGGGAAGTATTGACGTAACAGCCCGTTGGTGTTCTCGTTCGTGCCGCGCTGCCAGGGGCTGCCTGCGTCGCAGAAATAGACGTCGAGGCCGGTCGCCTTCGAGATGCTGCGGTGCTCAGACATTTCTGCTCCTTGATCCCAAGTGAGAGTTCGTCGTAGCGAGGCGGGCAACGGACCCAGCGTGTTGATGAGCCCTTCGCTCACGGTTTCGGCGTTGTGGTCGGCGTCGAGGTGGATCATCAGCAGGAATCGGCTGGCGCGATCGACGACTGTCGCGATCGCTGAACGATGCAGGTTCCCGACGATGAGATCGCCTTCCCAGTGGCCAGGCACGTCGCGTTGTTCGACTGCCGCGGGACGGTCGTGGATTGGGGGCATCGGATCCACGAACCGCTTTGTTCGCCGAGCTGGATTTCGATGCGACCGTCGTCGAGTCCGACCGAAACGTGTCGAGGACTTGGGCTGTCGCGCGAGCGCGTCGGCGTGGTCGGCGTAGATGGCCTGATAGATCGTCTCGGTGCACGCTCGCATTTCGAGATCGATGGCGAAGTCCTTCGCTAAGCGATGACTTACCTGTTCGGGTGACCATCGTTTCGCCAACCCGGCAACGACGTAGTCACGCAGTGGCCCGGGAGTATGGAGTTTGCACGCGCGACGACGGGAACGTCGCCCGACCGCGCGGCGGTGAGCGCCATAAGGCATGTATCCCAGTTCGGCGGTCGAGTTGCGCGCGAGTTCGCGGCTGATCGTCGACGCGGGTCGTTGCAGTTGCCGTCCGATGCTGCGAACCGAGCCGCCAGCACTTCGCAGGTCGTGGATCTGTTCGCGTTCTTCGAGGCTGAGGAACCGGCTGCTGATAGGCCGTTCGAGCCCCTCGAGTTCAGTGCGGTCGGACACGAGATAGGAAGTGCGAGGCCGTTTCGCCTTTGCGATTCTCTCCGCGTAGGGGTAACTGACGACGCGACCATCGGGATAGACGCGACCGCCATAGAACTGGCGGATCCCTTTGTCCCAATCCTGCGCGGAGCGCTTGTCGGCTCCGACCCTGCCAGCAGCTTCGGCACGCGACATCCCGCTGGCGCGCAACTTCAAGAACTCGTCGCGTTGAGCATCGACGCTCACCCCAGTGAAGATCCCCGCCTGGTGTGCCCACTTGTAACACGTGACCCGAACAAAGCCGAGCCGACGCGCAACAGCCGATACGTTGCCTTGCTCAGCGAGCAGCCGAAAGAACTCCGCCTTGTCGGCATCGCTGTATACGCGCGGCGTTGCGCGCCGCGCTGCCAAGCCGGCGTTCTTCACCCACCGATACCCGACGTCGGGTGTCACACCGACCTCGATCGCGGCACCACGAATCGTGCTGCCGCGATCCATGATCGCGAAAAACTGCTTCTTCTGGGACGCTGCTGACACCGGACCTCCTCAAGCCAGGTGTTGCAACGACCAATAGAACCCAAGCCGATGAAGGCAAGCTCTACCTCTGCGCTATCAAAGACCTCTATTCGAATCGGATCGTTGGCTACTCGATCGATGAGCGGATGACGGCGTCGCTTGCCGTCACAGCGTTACGCAATGCTGTTGCGTTACGTGATCCGACCGGCACGATCGTTCATTCCGACAGGGGCAGTCAGGGCGGATTCAACTGGTTGTCGCAACACCTCGTCGTGGAGGTGTTTGGTGGTTCGTCGACAGCAAGCTGCAGATCGAGCGGTTCGTCGGAAGTTGCGATCGCCTGGTCATCCGAAGTTTCAGCGCCAGGTCATGGTTGTGTTCTGGGAACAGATCGCGAAGGGCCTGTTGCCCGAGCAGGCGTCGGCCGTTGCTGGCGTGGCTCAGGCAGTGGGTGGCCGGTGGTTCCGCAATGCTGGCGGCATGGCTCCTTTCGACATCAACCAGCAGCCGTCAGGTCGTTACTTGTGCTTCGCTGAACGCGAAGAGATCGCGCTGCTCAAAGCGCAAGGAAAGGGAGTGCGCGAGATCGCGCGTGTAGTCGGTCGTGACCCCTCGACGGTCTCTCGTGAATTGCGCCGCAACGCTGCGACCCGCAACGGCAACAACGAGTACCGGGCATCGGTGGCGCAATGGAAGGCGGATATGGCGGCTCAGCGACCCAAGACACCGAAGCTCGTGGGAAACACGCGGCTCCACGCATACGTCGAGGACCGGCTCGCCGGTCGGATCTGTCGGCCGGACGGCACTCCAGTTGCAGGCCCTCCGCCGCCGAGGTGGACTGGGTTGAACAAGCCACATCGCAAAGACCGGGCCTGGACGCGAGCATGGAGCCCCGAGCAGATCGCGAACCGGATCAAGCTCGATTTCCCCGAAGATGAGTCCATGCGGATTAGTCACGAAGCCATCTACCAGTCGCTCTACATCGAGGGACGCGGCGCCCTGCAACGAGAGCTGGTCTGGTGCCTGCGCACCGGTCGAGCATTGCGAGTACCGAGAGAGCGATCACGACGAAAGACTTGGGCACACGTCACTGCCGAGACGCTTATCAGCGAACGGCCTCTTGAAGCGCAAGACCGTGCAGTTCCGGGCCACTGGGAAGGTGATCTCCTCATCGGGTTGGAACGCTCCGCGATTGGCACTGTCGTTGAACGCACGACACGGTTCACGATCTTGGTTCACCTCCCTCGAGAGCCCGGTTATCGCCACAAGGAAACTCCCAAAAACGGGCCTGCCCTCGCCGGTTACGGCGCGGTCACGATGAAGAACGCGCTCGTGGCATCGATGCGGACGTTGCCCGATCAGATGCGCCGGTCGTTGACCTGGGATCGCGGCAAAGAGATGTCCGCTCACGCACAGTTCAAGATCGAGACCGGCATCCCGGTCTTCTTCGCTGACCCGCAGTCGCCACGGCAACGTGGCACGAACGAGAACACGAATGGCCTGTTACGCCAGTTCTTCCCCAAGGGCACCGACCTATCGCGATGGTCCGCTGACGAGATCGAAGCCGTTGCCCACGCGTTGAACACCAGGCCCCGCAAGACGCTCGGTTGGAAGACACCCGCCGAAACATTCAACGAACACCTACTGTGCCTCCAACAAGCCGGTGTTGCAACCACCGGTTGAACCCGGTCAGTTTCGATCTCGCGTTTTTGTGCACGCGCTGAAACATCACGGGCTCGTTGGATCGATGGGTCGTGTCGGTGCTTGCGGTGACAACGCTGCGATGGAATCGTTCTTTTCGTTGCTACAAAAGAACGTGCTCGATCGGCAACGTTGGCGGACACGCGAAGAGTTACGCGTCGCGATCGTGATCTGGATCGAACGGACCTATCACCGCCGTCGCCGCCAACGTGCCCTCGGTCGACTCACACCAATCGAATATGAGACAATCACAACCCGAGCGAAAGCGGCCTAACTCTCGCACCGAAACAGTCAACCAAATCTGCAGCAGTCCCATGTTAGCGATCATGGTTGAGGGCGGTTTACCGCCAAAACTCAGTGCCGATCGCGCTGCCGCGGCTTTACGTGCGTTGCGGCCAACAGACGCGATCAGCATCGAAC
>JBBRPC010000281.1:0-4563 GCA_038228615.1 Acidimicrobiia bacterium
CTGTGCGGAAATCGCAACCCGGTACCGCCCCGCCGTCGGGACGAGGCTCGGTGGCGATTGGTATGACGTGTTCACACTTGCGGATCAACGAGTGGTCTTCGTTGTCGGTGACGTTATCGGCCACGGCATTGACGCCGCGATTGCGATGAGCGCAATCCGACAAACGTTGCGTGCGTACGCGCTCGACGAGAGCGACCCTGCCGTTTTGCTAAGCAAAGTCAATCGTTACCTGTGCCAGCAACCTCGTCGCCAGGTCGCGACGTGTGCAGTTGTCGTGGGCGATCTCGCAACGGGGCATCTCACGATCGCCAGTGCGGGGCATTTACCCTTGTTGATTCGAGCACCTGACGGTTCCGTAGCGATGCATGGCGAAGGGCTCGGGCCGCCGATTGGAGCGTCTGTTGCATCGGTTTTTCGCACCACGACAGCAGTCTTGGCGGACGGTGGCGTGCTGATTTTGTATACGGACGGACTCGTTGAGCGCCGCACGGAATCGCTAGAACTTGGGATGGGAAGACTTTCGGTACGCGCCTCGCAAGCCGTGGATCCCGACTTGGAAGCGTATGTAGACGCACTCGCGGATGTCGTCGAGCGCCAGGAAACACTCGATTCGGACCGAACCCAGTTAGGTCCTAGCGACGATGTTGCAATTCTCGTTGTGCGTCGCGTCGCTGATCGTGCAACCACGATGTTGAACATCGAGTATCCCGCCGCTGCCAGCGAGCTCGCAAAGGCACGAAGCGATGTGCGCCGCTTTCTTGCGCGCCAACAAATTGGCGGTCCGACGCTGCAAGATCTTGTGCTGGCGGTAAGCGAATGTGCCAGCAACGCTGTGGAGCACGCGTACCGACCAGGCGAACGTGGGGTTGTACAGATCTGCGCGACCTGCGACGCCGATATCGTCGAGATTTCCATTCGAGACTTTGGTCGGTGGCGGTCGCAACGCTTCGTCGGCGGCGGTCGCGGATTTCCCCTCCTCGACCTGTTGGTCGACAGTCGCACGGTACAC
This sequence comes from Acidimicrobiia bacterium, assembly GCA_038228615.1. Taxonomy (GTDB): domain Bacteria; phylum Actinomycetota; class Acidimicrobiia; order IMCC26256; family PALSA-610; genus F1-120-MAGs023. The sequence continues at coordinate 1,010 of JBBRPC010000281.1, forward strand.
ACCGACGAGTCCGGCACGATCGTGACGCTGCGTCATCGACTTCCACAAACGTAAACCGGTCGGGCCCGGGTTGTTGCCCACCAGTGAGGCGCTACGCGAAACTCTCGAACGAAGGGTTCTCCTTGGACAGGCTTGCTCGCAGCTGCACCAATGCCCGAGCGAGGAGTCGCGAAACATGCATCTGACTTATGCCGATTCGTTCAGCGATTTCTGCTTGCGACAGTTCATCGAAGAACCGCATTGCGACGATAGACCGCTCGCGTTCGGGGAGACTCAGGAGCAGATCATCGACGACAAGGCGATGCTCAGTAAGGTTAAAGTTTGGGTCATTGAACGTAAGGGACTTCTGCACGCTGCGTGTCTCGCGTTGGTCAGGACTTCCAGCGTCGAGTGAAGAACTGCGGTACGCGCTGCCGACCTCCAATGCCTGTAGCACTTCTTCGGTGCTGCTATCAAGCTCCGTTGCGAGCTCCGCCACGGTCGGCGCCCGACCGTATTGTTGCGACAATCGATTTGTTGCGGGGCGGATTCGGAGGTGAAGTTCCTGGGCACCCCTTGGGACACGAACGGCCCAGGTTTTATCGCGAAAGTGGCGCTTCAGTTCGCCCTCGACAGTCGCCCCGGCGAATGTGCTGAATTCGATGTTGCGGTCGGGATCGAAACGCTCGACAGCTTTCAACAGTCCGAGATTGGCAACCTGTAACAAATCGTCGTACGGCTCGCCCCGGTCGGCGTAACGACGCGCAAAATACCCTGCGAGCTGGCGATGTAATTCGATGAGCTCGTTGCGGAGTGCCCTTGCTCGCGTACGCTGGTACTCGTCGAATTTCGATTTGATTGTCGCCCGTTCTTCGGGACTGTGAAATGCCATTTCAGGCCCCAGGCGACCTGCGACGCGACGCCGTAAATGCGAGCGTTGCCTCGTGGACGACGAGTTGATAGTCGTCGACGACCGCTCCCAGAATCTGTTCTGTGATGCGGTCGATTTCGGGCATTTCGACAGCGTCCCCGCCGGTGACCGTGCCCCGCATTCGCAGTTTCGTTCCGTCGGTTTCGAGCGTGAGCGTCACGCTTTGCGGCGATGATGTATCGATGAGAATGCTGGTCAGTTCATCGACCGCAATTCGGAGGTCTTCGACCTCGTCAATGTCGAAACCCATACGGGTTGCGTAGCCGGACACAGTGACACGAACGATGGGAACGAACTCGAGTCGGCCGGGAATACAAAGCTCAACCCGGTTGCGGTCCTCTAATTGGAATGCAGCGTGGCCGGGCTCCTCTGTCAGTGTTGAAAGCCCATCGTTCACGTTGTGCTCCGGGAAATCGGGCTGGTCGCCCCGTCGGTCGCCTGTTCTGCCTCGCGGATCGTGAGTTCCTGGTCGAGGCCGGTGATCGTAAAGAGGCGGCGCACGGCGTCGGATGGACGGCTGATGAACAGTTCGCCTTCGCTGCGCTGCAGCACGTCCCGCACAGTCAGAATCGCGCGTAAAGCCGACGAGTCGAGGAAGGAAGTCTCCGACATGTCGAGGGAGATTTCAAACGCGCCTTCGGCGACCAGCGCGGCGCCGACGTCTTCGAGCTTCGGCGCCGAATGGGCGTCGAGCTCACCGCAAATCTGGATGACTGCGCCCGAACCATGATTATGGACGACAAGCCGCACTTGACCCTCAGAAACTTCGAAAGTTGTCATATATGAAATCCCTCCCTGCGCCATCTACCCCGTTTGAGGCATGGCGAAACGCTTCAATTTGGCTCACTGGGTCCGCGCAGCCCTTTGCGCACAGTATCCGTGTGGAAACCGTCCGGTGGACAATGAACGAAGCAAGTGAGGCAGTTCGGTTGATGTGGTATACGGTTCGGTGATCTTAGGTGCGAATGGTGTGCTGAATCGTGGCGTTGGGTATCCACCGCGTTGAGCACTATCTAACGGAAGGGCTCCCGAAGTGACTGCACCCAGGTATGCCGGGCTTGGCCCGCTTCGATTGTTGCTGATCGAAGACGACCTCGGTGATGCGCGCCTGGTTACGGAACTCGTTGCGGATACTGGCCTCGGGATTGAGGTCACGGTTGTCGGGACGCTCCAGGCGGCCGAGGAACTTGCGCTTGATGCGTTTGAATGCGCGCTGCTTGATCTGCACCTTCCGGACGGGATTGGCATTGCATCACTGCTGCGGCTCCAACACGACGCTTCGGATCTGGCGATCATTGTGTTGACCGGGCAATTCGAGCAGACACTTGGTCTCCAAGCGGTTGCGCTTGGTGCGCAAGATTTTCTCAATAAGAACGAACTCGACGTGCATCTGTTGCAACGGGCGATCGGATACGCCGTTGAACGCCAGCGGTCTGATCGCAACGAGCGGGCCCTGTTAATTTCTGAACAGCGAAGAATCGAAAATCAGCGTGTCGCAAAGGGCTTGCTGCCCCAGCTGCGGATTCGAACCGACCGCGTGTCGTGGGCGACCCATTACGAACCCGGTGGCAACGACGCGATGTTGGGTGGTGACTTCTTCGATGCAGTCGAGCTTGATGACGGCACGATTTTCGTGTTGATTGGTGATGTCTGTGGGCACGGATCCGACGAGGCCGCGACCGGAGTATCGCTGCGCGTGTCATGGCGTTCGCTCGTCATGGTCGGACTCGATCCCCAAGCCGTACTCGCGCATCTCAGCCAAATGCTTCGCGAAGAGTCAGTCGAGCGCACAACGTTTGCGACGGTGTGTATGGCGCGTATTGATAGCGATCTGCGCGGCGTCGAGGTTTGGGTCGCGGGCCACCCTCCGCCGCTGCTCGTGACTCACGACGTACGCGCGTTGACCCCGAAACCCGTCGGGCCGCCGCTCGGTGTCGGTAAAAGCGCAGCGGTTCCAAGTGAAAAAGTCGCCCTCCCTGATGGTTGGCGACTGGTGTTTGTGACCGACGGCATTTTTGAAGGCACCGCGACCCATCGACGAGATGGGTACGACGGGTTTGTTCGACGCGCCGCGCAGATTGATCGGGCAATGTCGCTCGAGGACTTGCTGCGTCGACTCGTGACTGACGGGCGCGGCGACGCGGCGGCGCTCAATGACGACATCGCGTTGCTGGCTTTGGAATCTGGCGGCCCATGAAGTGCTTGTGCGCGTCCGCGGGGCCAAAGTGAGAGCCGATGTCTCGTTCTGGTGAGCCGTTCAGCCTTGGGCGGCGGGTGCGGATCCTGGTGCTCACGATCTTCGCCGCGACATTCACGCTCACCGCGTTCGGTGGTTTCGCGCTCACGCAACTATTTGAATCGCGTGACCATTTGATCCACACGATCAACCCTGCGGAGGTTGCCGAACGCGACTATGCCAAGGCGCTCTTCGATCAACAAGCGGCAGTGCGCGGATACGCGCTCACCCGCCGTGCGCAGTTTTTGAACGCCAATACGATCGGTCGTGAAGAACAACGCCGCGCTGAGCGCCGACTCCGAAGCGCATTGCGCAACGACGGTGATCTACTTCGATTGGTCGACTCGGCCGAAACCGCGTCGCGTTTGTGGCAAAACCAAGCTGTCACGGAAATCGTTTCGGCCACAG
>JBBRPC010000282.1:0-4525 GCA_038228615.1 Acidimicrobiia bacterium
GCTCCGCCCTGATCGACGCGCCGCCTCCACAAGTCGTTCCTCGACCGCAGCGATCCGCCCGGCAATCGTCGGCGCCACGAAGTCGTTCAGCGCAAGAACTCCGGAACGTCGAAATCGTCGTCGCTGCCGAGATCGAGCGCGTCGTCGCCGAGGATCGACTCTTCATCGCGCAGATCGTCGCGCAAGCCGAGATCAGGCTTGCCACCTTTGCGACCCGTCTCGCCCTCGAAACGATCAAACCCCGCTGCGATAACGGTGATTCGGGTCTCATCGCCAAGGGAGTCATCAATGACAGTTCCGAAGATGATGTTGGCATCGGGATGCGCTGCCTGGGCAATAATTTCCGCCGCCTCATTGACTTCGAAGAGGCCAACGTCGCTCGGACCAGTGATCGTCATCAAGATGCCACGCGCGCCTTCGATACTCGCTTCGAGGAGCGGACTCGAAATGGCGCTGCGGGCCGCAGCGACTGCACGACCTTCGCCCGATGCATTACCTACACCCATGAGCGCACTTCCCGCGTTCGTGAGGATCATCTTGACATCGGCGAAGTCGGTGTTGATGAGGCCAGGAGTGGTGATCAAGTCGGTGATGCCCTGTACGCCTTGCAGTAGCACTTCGTCGGCCATCCGGAACGCGTTCAGCATCGTTGTCTTCGCGTCGGATACTTGCAGCAGACGCTCGTTCGGGATGATGATGATGGTGTCGACTTTTTCTTTGAGTCGCTGGATGCCCTGTTCGGCCTGCACCGACCGGCGTCGGCCTTCGAAACCGAATGGTCGGGTCACGACGCCGATTGTGAGCGCGCCGACCTCTTTGGCGATCTCAGCAATCAGCGGTGCGGCTCCAGTGCCAGTACCGCCGCCTTTGCCCGCGGTAATGAAGACCATGTCGGCACCTTTGAGGACCTCTTCGATCTCACTGCGGTGTTCCTCAGCAGCTTGGCGTCCGACGTCTGGGTCGGATCCCGCGCCGAGTCCGCGCGTGAGCGTGCGACCAATGTCGAGCTTGACGTCGGCATCGGAGAGCAACAGCGATTGCGCATCGGTGTTGACCGCGATGAATTCAACGCCCTTCAAGCCAGCGTCGATCATTCGGTTGACGGCGTTACAGCCACCGCCACCAACACCGACAACCTTGATGACAGCGAGGTAGCTCTGCGGGGAGCCAAGCATGGGAAATCTCCTGTGTGCACTTCGGGGTAACCGCTGTGGGTAACCGCTCTGGATTACCGCTCTGGGCGCCCACCAGGTACAACCCTCGACCTCATCTTAAGGTTTAGAGTTATGTCAACCTGCGGTACGCATTGAGACTTTATCTCATTGCGGTCAAAATATCAACGAGCGAAGCCCAAGACATGCTCTCAACTGGACAGATATCGGATCTCAACAACCCGCGACCGGAACAAGCGGGACGCTGACGTCGACATATTTCCTGCACGGAGCAGCCTCGCCCAACACTGCATCCGCAGCGCGCAACTTGAGATCCAGATTGTCGGGCCTCCCCAACCGGATGTCGACGTCGCTCAACTTCACGACAATCCCGGTCGCCGATCCCACATCGATCGCGACCAAATTGCGGCGCATTGCTGCCCGCCGCGACCCGCACCGAATCATGCGAGGCGATGATCTCGCCGTCTCGGGGCAAGGCGCGCATACCGATGATCTCAACCAAACTCGTCGGTGGAGCAGCGACACGCATCAGCACCCTGCCATTGCTCGCGACCAACGCCGACTCATTCCCAGCCACTACAACAGCTGCTGGTTTGAATTCCACGATGCGAATTTCAACTCGATTCGGGAAGTGACGCACCACGTTGGCCGATGACACCCACGGAATCGTGCTGACCCGCCGCGCAATCGCCGACTGATCGAGTGCGAACATTGACGGCGAACCCTCGATGTTGGCAACGCGCACAATTTGGTCGACATTCGCGTGTGTGGCCCCGGTGACATCCACGGCTCGCACTGCGAACAGCCCCGACTTCGCTACGACGGCAACAGCAATGAGCACGACCACAATGCCACCAACGACAAGTTGTTGTCGCGACCGCGATCGGAACGCGGCACGAGCCACCGACTCTCTGCGTTCGACGAAACGGCGGTCGATGCGGGGCGTGACTTCGTCGGGTTCGAACAGCGCGTGCATCTCGCCGTATGGCGTGCCGTCAAGAAGCCCTCGAGCTGGGTCTTGCGGTGGTCGAGTGAGCGTTCGCATTGGCTTCATGTTGGCAGTTCTTTCGACGCGGCCGGTGGATACCCAAGCGCATGTTCATCGTGATGCTCATCGAGATATTCGGGGTGTTGGTCGAATCCGACCATTTGAACTTCGGTGTGCAATCGCACACCGTGTACCGCTGCGACGCGCGCCGCGACGGTCGCGATCAGATCTGCTACGTCGCGGGCTGTCGCACCGGCCTCTGTCTGGATGAAGTTCGCATGTTTGTCGCTGACGACGGCTCCGCCAACGCGGAACCCTTTGAGGCCTGCGGCCTCGATCAGACGGCCTGCGCTCCCCCCATGCGGATTCGTAAAGACCGACCCAGCATTCGAGCCGCCCGGTTGATTCGCTCGTCGCCAGGTCACAATCTCATCCAGGCGCATGAGACAAGCTGCGGGGACATCGCTCGTCAGAGCGAATCGCGCCTCGGTGACAACCTGGTGGGGCTGGATGTTGGAATGCCGGTATCCGAATTCAGCATCGGCCTGTGCGATCGTCTGCGCCGTTGCGGCACGCAGATCGACACAATTGAAGTCGACTAACACCTCGGCTGTCTCGCGGCCATGACCACCTGCATTCATCCGCACTGCCCCACCAACGGAACCGGGAATTCCGACGTAGAACTCGAGGCCCGTGTATCCGGCAGCACCGCATCGCCGCGCCAGCTTCGGAAGCGCAAGCGCACCGCCCGCGATCGCGACTGCACCATTCGCTTCGTTCTTCACAGTGCGTGGATCGAGTCGCATGTCGTCGAATCCGCCGCTCAACACGACGACGAGCCCGTCGAAACCCGAGTCGCTCACTAACAGGTTCGAACCGCGACCCACCACCAGTACTGGAATCTCAGGGTCAAGCGCTCGGGCGACATCGAGCAACTCGGTCGTCGTTCGAGGGCGAGCAACAAGTTGCAAGGCGCCGCCCACTCGCCAGGTGCAAAGTGACCCGGCGACGACGTTTGTACTGAGCGGCACTCGGCCAGCGAGTCGCTCCTCCATTGCTCCAGCCCAGTCTTGCTCGCTACGCATCGCGCACCCCAGCCGACGCGGCCCAAAGAGCGTGGACATCTGTGATTGTTCCGCATCCCAGCGTCACCACGATGTCGCCCTCGTTGCCGTAGCGCCACGGAAGATCGCCGAGCGCGTCCCATTCCGGCAGATACACGATCTCAGTATTTGGTTGTGCAGCGCGAATCGAATCCACAACGATCGCCGCGTCGACACCGACAATCGGCGTTTCGAACGCAGGGTCGATTGCAGTGACAATCACGATGTCTGCATCGCGAAATGCAGCACCATATTCGTGGCCGTGGGCCGCGATCCGCGAGTACCGGTGCGGTTGACACACGGCGATCACGCGTTGCCACGAGCCTTCGCGTGCTCGGGCCAATGTCGTCGCGATTTCTGTCGCCGTGTGCGCGTAGTCGTCGTAGCAGTCGACACCATCGTACGAACCGCGAAATTGAAACCGTCGCGCAACGCCGCGAAATTGAGCGAGCGCGCGCACCGCATCCGGCCAAGCAACACCGATACGGTTCGCGAGCGCTGCCGCGCCGATTGCATTGGTTGCCATATCGCGGCCACGAAGTTGCAGTTCAACCGTTTCGCCAACTCCCGTCGCATCGACACAAACGATGCGGCTTCCGACACGTATCGGCTCGTAGCTCGCGAGTCGGAAATCGGCATTCGCAGCAAAGCCATACGTCGAGGCTTCGGCCCGGTTCACGGCGAACGCGGCGGTGAGGTCGTCGTCTGCACAGAGCACGACCGGACCAGCAGTAGAATCGATAAAACGCTCAAAACCTTCCACCAAGCGCTCGAACTTGTGCTCCCAATGTTCGAGGTGATCGGCCTCAATGTTCGTCACGAGTGCAGCCGTGCGAGAAAACGCAAGGAACGACTGGTCGCTTTCGTCACCTTCGACCACGATCCACTCACCATCAGCTTCGTAGCGTGCATTTGTCCCGAGGTTGGTAGACGTACCACCGACAAAGAAGCTCGGGTTGAGTCCGCAGGCATCGAGAATTTCGGTCAGCATTGACGACGTGGTCGTTTTGCCATGTGTTCCAGCCACGACCGCCACTGCAGACTTCGAGGCAACGATCGTGCGCATGATGTCGGAACGATGCAGAACGGGAATGCCCATTTGTCGTGCGGCCACAAGTTCGGGGTTGTCGAGCGCGACCGCTGTGGAATACACAACCGCGACAACGTCGCGACCGACATTGCGCTCGTGGTGTCCGATGATGACGGAAATACCCTCGTGTTGCAGCGCGATTGTGGTGGGTGTTTGTCGAACGTCGCTGCCC
>JBBRPC010000283.1:0-4517 GCA_038228615.1 Acidimicrobiia bacterium
GATGTAGCGACCAACGTTTTTGATCGGATCGACGGTTTCTTGCTTGGCGTAGCTGACAACAAGATCCTTGAGTTCCTGGACCTGTTGCTGAGGCGATTTGTCGGCCATCGAACGCACGCTACCCGAGGCGACGCTGGCGGTACCGAGCGTCACGCCACAAGTGTTCAAGCGCTGCGACCGCCCGATTGGCAGTTGCGTAGCAGAGCCGCCCGGTCGTTCGCACCGTCGCTGGCCCTGCGTTGTCTGGCGCCGCGACACCAAGCTCGGTCGCAGTCAGGATCGGCTTGCCCGTCGCCGCGCTGACGTCCGCAGCGGCCTGAGCGAAGCGGGCATCTTGACGTTCGTGATACGCAACAATGCGTTCGATCCCGTGATCTGGGTAGTACGGGCCATTGCGCAGAAGTTGTGCCTGGTTCGATTGAATGCCCAGGCCCAGGTACACGATCGCGTCGACTTCGGGGTGCGCGGCAACAAGCTGCAGTACTTCAGGGATCGTGTCGCGCGTTTCTCCACCGGCAAGATCAATCGGATTGTTCTTGCTCCACCGTGGCGGCAGCTTTTCATCGATCGCTGCCTTGAGGTCGGCGGGCAGCGCTGCGAGTTCCAACTCACTATTCGCGATTGCATCGGCAGTCACCACGCCCCAGCCGCCAGCCGTCGTGATGACCATCGTCTTGGGACCGCGCAACTGCGGCTGTGTTGCGAACGTGGCCGCGGCCTCGAATGCCTCTTCAACGTTGGCCGCACGCGTGATCCCCGCCTGACGACACATGCCATCGAAGACTCGATCATCGCTTGCGAGACTTCCGGTATGGCTCGCCGCGGCGCGTTGGCCTCCGCTCGTCGCGCCTCCCTTGAGTAGCACAAGCGGTTTGCAAGCAGCCACGCTGCGGAGCCGCTCGAACAAGGCACGGCCGTCGCTCACGCCTTCGAGGTACGCAAGCGCAACTGCGGTGTGAGGATCGTTCGCGTAGTACTCCAGGTAGTCGGCGACGCCGATGGCTGCCGCATTTCCAGCACTCACGGCGCGACTGACTCCGACGCCGCTCTGCACCGCAAGGTTCATGAACGAACTCACGAAATTGCCGCTTTGACTCGCGATCCCGATCTTTCCCGCAGGGGGGTACGGCGCGACGATTTGCGCGCACAAATGCGCTGGGGTGCTGATCACACCTTGACCGTTCGGACCAGCGAGCAGAATGCCCAATTCGTTCGCGAGCGCAACGAGTTGGCGCTGTGCTCCGATGCCTTCCTCGCCCGCCTCTGCGTATCCAGCACTCGTCACGAACGCCGCCCGAATTCCCTTTTTGGCGCATGCTCGCAAGAGCTCTGGATTCGCGCTGGCTGGCGTGCAGACAAACACCAAGTCGTAGGTGTCCGCGTCGAGCGACTCGATGTCCGTCGCTGTTTCGATTCCGAGCACCGTTCCGCCGTCGCGGTTCGTGGCGCCAACAGCTCCGCGATAGCCACACGCCAAAATATTGTGCAACGCAACAAACCCGAATTTTCCAGGGTGGCTGCTCGCGCCAGCGACTACAACACCTTTCGGGTTGAAGAGCGCATCAAATGCACTGAAGTCTTCACGTCTGTCGTGAGAGCTGTTGGATGCGTTCACGTCGCAACCTCCACGAGGGCATCCACTGCGACGGGACGACCATCGAGCGGCGAGATGATCAGTGGATTGACATCAACACTCTGGACGTTCGCGTTACCTTCGGAGAGGCGCGATAACCCGAGCAGTACGGCGATCAGGGCACTGCGATCCACAGCCGGTTCGCCGCGGAATTCGCTCAACAGCGGTTGTGTCGCCAGTTCCTCAATCATTTCCTGGGCGTCGATTTCAGTGATCGGTACAAGTCGGAAGACAACATCTTGAATCGCTTCGGCGAGCACGCCCCCGACGCCGAGCATGACAGTTGATCCGAACTGTTCATCGTGGAGGAGTCCGGCGATGAGTTCTCTCGTGCCGTGGAGCATCGGCGCAATCAGTACCTGCACGACGCCATCTTGCGGCGTCGCGGCCGCGAACAATTCGGTCGCGGCGTGTTCGACCGACGTGGCGTCACGGAGATTGAGTTTCACGAGCCCGCGTTCGGTTTTGTGCGAAATCTTGTCACCGTTGAGTTTGGCGACAACGGGGTAGCCAAGTTCGTCAGCAGCCTCAACTGCATCACGAGGAGTTGTCACAATCCGTTCTTCGAGGAACGGGACACCGTGCGCGCCAAGGAGGCGTTTCGATTCGGCTTCAGAAAGGGTAGACATCGGGAGCGCATCGTACCGGTTGAGAAATTCCAATGACCAAGGTCGCCTCGTGCGGCTACTTTTCGAGTCCGATGGAACCGTTCACGCTCATTGGCAACATCGTTGTGCTCGAACCGATGTCGCTCGGTGCCGTCGATGAACTCGTTGCAGTGGCAAACGAAGACCGTGCAACCTTTCAGTTCACCGAAGTCCCGAATGGTCGCGCGGAGATGCGCGCACATACCGAACTGTTGTTGCGCGAAGCAGCCAAAGACACCGTCGTGCCATTTGTGGTTCGGCGGCTCTCGGATGACCGCATCGTTGGTTGTACCCGATATCTCACGATTCGTTCCTGGTTCGATCGCGGAGTCCCCGACGCAGTGGAAATTGGCGGCACATGGCTCGGCGCTACGGCACAACGAACTCCGGTCAATACCGAAGCGAAACTTCTGCTCTTGACCAATGCCCTTGAATCCTGGGAAGTTCAGCGCGTCGATTTCAAAACCGACGCTCGCAACGAGCGAAGTAGGAACGCAATTCAACGCCTCGGCGCGCAGTTCGACGGAATCTTGCGCGGTTGGCAACCGTCGCTCGTCGAGGGCGAGCTCGGACGCGCCCGAGACAGCGCGATGTATTCGATCATTCCGAGTGAGTGGTCACCGATCAAGGCAGCATTGCAAGCGCGCCTCCGCTAAGGGCCCGCGTTCAGACCTGCGAACTGCGGTTCGTCCAGTGTTCGTCACGCAACACGCGCTTCAGGAGTTTGCCTGCATCCGTGCGCGGCAACTCGTCGCGCAGTTCCCACGTCCGAGGGCGTTTGTACTTCGCCAGCTGCTCGGTCGCAAACGCGGCCAACTCGTCGAGGTCGATTGTCGCTCCAACCTTCGCCTGCACGACCGCGTGCACAGCCTCGCCCCAATCGTCGTCCGGCACACCGAAGACCGCGGCATCGAGCACCTGCGGATGTGCGTACAACACAGCTTCGATTTCCGCCGGATAGATGTTGACGCCCCCAGAGATGATCATGTCCTTTTTGCGGTCACAGATATGTACGTATCCCTCCTCGTCGACGTACGCAACGTCGCCAACCGACTTCCATGATTGTTCGTCGTCAAGCTGGGTGAGCTGTTCGGCGGTTCGGTGATAGCCGTCCATGGCAAGACCGGTCCGCACGAACAATTCTCCTGGCTCGCCTGGGCCAGCGACGGCACCGTCGTCGGTCACAATCCGGATTTCGATATTGCCATATGGTTTGCCGCACGAACCCGGTTTGCGCAGCTGATCTTCGGGGCGCAACACGGTGTCGACACCGAGTTCCGTCGATCCATACACCTCGAACAAAAAGCCGTCGCCGAGCTTGGCGATGATCTCGCACTTCAACGCATACGGAACTGGCGCCGCGTTGGCGATCAGACAGCGCATCGTCGACATATCCGCGCCGGCCAGGACATCGTCGGGAAGTGACACGATGCGCTTCAACTGCGTAGGGGCGCTGAAGGTGTTGGTCACCCCGTATTCGCCGACCAGTCGCAACCACGTGGCCGCGTCGAACTTACGGAGCACGACGATCGGGCGACCCATCGTGTGACTCAACGACGCGAACGCCAAAGGCCCTGAGTGGTACAGCGGACCAGTGGTGAGGTGAACGTCATCTGGCTTTCCGATACCGAGTTCGCCGAGCAACGCGCCAACCAACTCGCGGTCGGTACGCGTCCGCAATGCCCCTTTCGGCTTTCCGGTTGTTCCGCTCGTGTAGATCATTTGAGCGCCGGCAATCGCGGCGTTCTCCAGCGCTTCCGGCTCGGTGTCGCTGCCGCTGTCCAACAAGTCAGCCCAGCGAGTGAACCCTTGCGGCGCGGCACCACCAAACGCCACGACGGTGCGGACCTTCGTCATTTCCATGCGAATCGTGGCGGCGGTTGGCGCGAACTCCGAATCAATCATGACGACTGCAGCGTCGGAGTTGTCGATGACATACGACATTTCGTCAGCATTAAAACGGTACGAAAGCGGCACAGCGACGAGGCCCAACTTTCGGGCAGCATGGATCACAACCAGGACCTCAAGCGAGTTCGGTCCACACCACACCAGGCGTTCACCAGCTGTGGCACCGGCAGCGCGAAGACCATGCGCGCATCGGTTCACCGTGGCATTGAGCTCACCGAACGTCGTCGACGACGCGACGGCACCGCCGCTCCCATCGACGTACACAGCTGGCGAATCAGGAACCGTGGCCGCGTAGACGGTTAACACGTCGGGTGCAGGAGTCATGGCGA
>JBBRPC010000284.1:0-4515 GCA_038228615.1 Acidimicrobiia bacterium
ATCCGCCGTAAGTGCAGCATCGCTCTTGGCATCGTCGGCTGCCATCACCCTCACGAGGTGTTCACCGGTGGCGGTTTCGACCTTCAAATCGAGCGCTGTCGCGACGGTCCATCCTCGATCCGACAGTGGACGCGCGGCACGTTCGTCGTCGAGGAGTATCCGGTCGGTTACGCCGCCAAGCACGACGACCTCACATCCAGTCCCGCGTGCGTAACGGTCGAGCGCCGCACCAATTCGTGGATGTTCGGCCAACATTTGCGACGGATCGGGCGTCGCTTGACCGATCATTGCAAAACAATCGCCAGCGAGTACGACGGCTCCTGGGCCTTCGAGGCGCATTATCTCGTCACCAATATTTTCCGCGACAATGAGCGATCGTGCGTCCGGTTCGCACGGGAGTTCCAACCCGCCCACAACAAACACTCGCCCACCCAATGGAACCGTGACGCAATGCAGAACGGCAGCGCCGGGCGGCTCCGCTTGATCTACCACTACGCCCGAGCGAACCAGGCGAAAAAGTCGCGTGTACCAGGAACCAAGTAGCGATCGTTCGATCGCTGCCCGCTCCCAAGCAACTGTCGGCCAACGACATTCGCACGATCCGATGGGGTCGGCCGGTCGTAGACAAAACACGAGACCCATTCGGGATTGATGTCGAGCTCCATGCCCCGCACCGCGCCAGCGCGCTGCAACAGATCCGCAACCGACTCGACGCTCAACCCACCGCCTGCCACATAGACAATCGCACCGCTGCGAGTGACGCCGACTCCGGAACGCCACACGTAGATCTTGCTATTGAGGGTTTTACCCCACGACCCAGACGCGTTCTTCGGAAGCCCTGGAACAATGGTGGAGTGATCGACGATGAGGCGAAGGTTCTGGCGCACGACAGCGATGCCGTGAGTTCCAGTGAAGTCGCGGCCCCACTGCCCGACGGTCATCGTGCCATCGGTGCGAAGCACCGCCGACGCGGCGCCGTTCACTAATCCGGCCAGGGTCCGGCCACGCTCGTAATAGCCACCGCCTGAGTCGCTGACCCGAAATGCCGAGTTGAACGCGGCAACGAGATTCGATCGCTCCTCGGGAGGAACACGCGCCCCGAACGATTTGTCAGCGCCAGGCGGTTCCGACAACCCAGGAATGAGCGCGGCGCGCAACAACCTGGTGTCGAACCAAGCAACTCCGGACAACAAGCTCGTGTGGATCGCGTCGGGTCGCACATACGCAAAGTAGACCGCCGGACGGCCGTGCACCAGGACACCTGTTGGCTTCCACACACCTTCACCGGGAAGTCGCTGTCCCGCAGCCGACTGAATATCTATCGGGCGCGCAAGACCCACCACGACATGCCGACCAGGAGCAATGATCGCAACACCTTGTGGCGCTGGCACAGCAGGGATGCCACCCTTCGGCTTACCCCCCAACGGCGGCGGATGATGCGAATACCACCACGACTCGACACTGTTGACGACACCACCGAACTGATGGGAGCGCAGCCACTCGACACTGCGCGCCGAAACCGAATCGGTGCCCGGCGCTCGCAACGCGCCGATGTACGAGACGACGAACGGTGCAAGGAATACCAACAACACCGCGCGAGCGACGCGCCAACGTCGCCGTCGCCCTCGACGACCGTTCGTCGCGGATGCCGGCGCATCCACTGCCACCGCAGAGACGCGCGCGGCGATGTCGACGGATTCCGGCAACGCCATGTTCGTGCGCACCTCCGGGGCGATCGCGGCCACTCGTTGAATACCAACGGCTCGCCTGGAGTCTCACGAACCGAGGTAAGGCCTCGACCCGAACAACATTCGCGTTTGGCAAAATCGCAGCCAAACTCAGCGTCGCGCGCTCTCGGCTAGGTATCCAACACCGCGTCATCCCAATGCGTGAGAATGGCCGGTCGCTATCACCCTGATCTGGAGGAATCCCACATGCCCAACCCCAACGTCGAGGCCCAGCACCATCCGGTCATCGTCACGATGGTAGAGAAGCGAGCCGCCGATCTGCAGTTGAAGGTAGCCGACGCAATCACGTCGTTCGCCGGTTCGATGAACTTCGTGTACATACATGCCGTGTTGTTCGTTGTGTGGATGCTCGTCTTCGAAAAGAGTCCGTGGCCGACGTTGACACTCGTCGTGTCGCTCGAAGCGATCTTTCTCTCGACATTCGTCATGATTGGCCAAAACCGCCAGGCCGCGTTCCAGCAAGCCAAGGCGGATCACGATTATATGGAGGAAGGCGCGCTGCTCAACGAAAATACGATGCTCACGCGAGCGATCCATGTGTTAACGCAACAAGTTCACGAGCACCTCTTGGGCGAAGTACAACAACCCCCTGCCGGGTAGCGCGCCTGTGCGAACTCCGTATAGCTATTTGGCTTCGAGCGAACGTCCGCACTCCCGCGGATTTCTTGCCAAAAGAGGTACTTCTCACCACGACACGACACGTCGGACGCGTCACTATGGAACCGACGAAGGAGAAATGCATGAGATTCGAACGGCGAACGCGTCGCCTTGTCATGGGAGCGCTTGGAATGGTCGCGTTGGCTGCCTGCGGATCGAGCGGCTCGTCATCTCCCGCGTCCACGACCGCACCTTCAACGCTCACATCGGCTGGAGGCCTGGCACCTGGTGTATCCACCACCGCCGGTTCGAGCCACGCCCCGAACGGCACCGCCGACCCGCCGCTTCGGCCGCCGTGCACGCTGCTCACAAAGCAAGAGATGGCATCGTTCTTCGGCACCGCGGCGCTGAACGCCTTCGACCATCCGGCCAACTCCGATGGACGCGCAGGATGCGCGTTTTCGCTCATCACCGGGAACCAGGGCAAAGGAATTTCCGTGTCGACGCTGCACGACTACGCCAACAATGCGGGCTACGTCTTCCCGAGTGCATCGCAAGGAAAACTCATCCCGAACCTGGGCGACCAAGCGATCCTGGACCGACCTCAGACGAGCGTCGGTCGGATCACCGTCAAGCTCGGTACAAATGCGCTCGAGATCGAAGTCGAGTTCTACACCGATCCGATCAATGAATCACTCTTGACAACCCTCGCTCGCTCCGCCATCGCCCGAGCTCGACCGTAGCCGCGGCCAAGCGATAGCGAACAAGACAGCGATCGGATGCGTGAGCGTTCTTGCAAGCGCCGAAGAAGAACTTCGCGTTGAGTCAATGCCGATTGGCGATTACATCGCTAAGCGCCAGATATGCCGCTTCTTCCCCTTGCCCGACAGCGATGACGGGCACCGCACGCGTGGCGGCGTCTCGCAGCAGGGCGTCGTTGGCTTGTTGCACTTCTGACTCGACGGCGTCGTCGCTGAGGTCGCCTTCTGGGTGCACAAATCCTGCGCTGAGGTACCCCGCTCGTCGGTCTCGGAATCGTTGCGCGATCCTCGCAGCGTCGTCGGTCAGCACCACTTCGACAAACGGCACACCACACTCGTGCGTAAGATCCCGGAGACGTTCTCGGTACTCAGGACGGCCGAGATACTGCGCCACGATCACGTCGTACCCGAACGACAGGTGCGCGCGGGCCAGCTCAGCTCCAAGGTCGCGAGCGACGAGCCTCGACGCTTCCTGCATGGCCCACTGACCAAGCTGCGTGCGGATCGTATCGATGTCGACGATCAAAGCCAGCGGATGTTCACCCGCGAAACGCTGCGCAAGGGTCGACTTCCCGACGCCAGGTGCACCATTGATCAGCAACAGCATGACATCGACCGTACTCGCACTTGGCTTTCACATTGCTCAGAACTCGCTCGCGACGAGATCATTGCTACTACGACGTGTGAGATGCGCGCGGCGCAGTGGCGACAACGTAGGCGGCGATGCCGATGGGAGCGATGAGACTCCCAACCAAGGCTGCCTTGTCGAATCCAGCGAGCATGTCGAGATGACCGAGATGGAATATGAGATGCAAGGATCCTTGGACCAGCCAAGCACACGCCAACGGCGTGCAAAGAGGTGCGCGCCACCATGCCCAGATTGAAGCGAGGGCGAGTGCGAGGAAGAGCGCACCAACATCACGGGTCAAATGTTCGTTGTACGGTCCGCCCGCGGCGACGATCCAGCTACGTCCAAGCGGGAACTTGTCGTAGAAACTGCGTGGCCACAGTGCCGCTTGAATTCCCGCTGGCAAGAACATCAATCCGATGAGCGCTGTGCCAGCGCGACGAAGTCGATCGTCTCGATTCATAACTTCCTACCTGCTCGCGAGCTCTGTCATGGTCACTTTCTAGCTCGACGGTGCGCACCGTGACCACAACGCCGTGACCGGTTCGTCATTCTTGGCGTTGGACGAGCAAGATCGCCTGTGGACCTGCCTCGTGCGCCAGATCCGCTTGTCTCCGTATGTCGGCTAGGACGGTAAACCCAGCAGCATGCAATGATGCGATGACCTCGTCGGCGCAATGTCGATAGAGCACGAGGTCGGTCGTGGACCCATATGCATCGTGTCGCTCCTCGCGTTCGTTCTCGCCACATTGAAACGCCACAAGCACACGCCCGTCGACCG
>JBBRPC010000285.1:0-4488 GCA_038228615.1 Acidimicrobiia bacterium
ACCGAGCACGTTGCGCACCAGAAAGTCTCCGCGGGTGAAGTCGATCCTGTGCTCATCGACCACGATCCCAATGTGCAGACCGTTCCGCAGGAGTTCGCGCTCCTCGTCTGGCATCGACGCGGCGACCTCTTGCAGCCGGACGAACGCGGGCTGACCTGCGAGTTCGTGAATCACGTTTCGCTCGGCTTTGGTGACTGTCATGGGTCGGCCGATCGGGCGGCACCCTTGCGACACCGCTGTCCACGTTGGTACGCGCTCGTCCAGCAATACCGCGACAGCACCGTGCGTGGTTTCGTGATCATCAATGAGCAAGCGGTTCCCGCCAGGACCCCGAGCCGCGCTCGCCAGGCCACCGACCACCCGCAATTGCGGAAGGTTCCGATTGCACATCTCGAGAAAATCGCCAGTTGGAAAGCTGAATGGATCCGCGAGTAGCAGCAAAGTGCCGACGGGGGTGACGTCGGCTGGCCAGCCCTCGATTCGCATACCACCGGCTTCTTGGATTGTGTCGAAACGAATTGTGCGAGCCCGTCCGCCTCCCCAAGAGGCCGCCCACACGCTGAGCGCTGGCCCATCTTCGACTTCCATTCCGCCGCCAGCAATCGCCGCGGCGGTGCACCCGATGAGCGCCTCAGGCTCGAGCAGCTTGCGCACGGCATCGTTGATATCAGTCATCGCGCCCGTGTGGTGCTCGCTCGCAAATACCACCACCAAATCCGGTGCCAGCGCGCCGAACTCCTCGAGCAGTTCACCCACGCATTCACCGACCGCGTGGACTGGGATGGGGTGCTGTGACATTGCTGCTGCGTAACGGATCATGGCAATCTCAGGCTTCGACCGTCACGCTCGGTGGCTAAAGGGGCAAAATGCGCGTCACATCATGACGGTGAGTGGTGTTGTTACTGCCGAACCGGTCTCGGCGATCACGCAGCGTGCCTCGATGGTACCGGGTGCGTCGAAGGTCAGTTCGGGCCGCACGAGTTGATAAAAGAACTTCCCAGGAGGCTGAATTGTGACGGCGGATCGGTGTCGTCCGACCTCGTCGTCGCTGCCTTCCTTGCAGAACGAAACCTCGAGCGTTCCCGAGCGTGCGTCTTCGGCTTCGGCGCGCAACAGCACCAACAAATGCGGGGTGAGGTGCGCTGGAAATTGGCCGTCGACATTCATCGAAAAGTACGCGCCTGTGATATCAATTTTTGTTGGTCCGCCATCGAACTCTCGTCGGAAGTCGACGTTCTCCATCCAAAGCACCGAAACAATTTGCATAGCTGCACGCTATTGCACGGCACCGTTCAGCGTGCGACGCGTGCGCCATTGAGCCACACTTCGCGGATCGCATGGTCGGCGCGGCCGATCACGACGAGATCAGCTTGAGCGCCGACGCTCAGGCGTCCGAGGCTCGCCAGACCCAAGAGGTCGGCGGGGGTTGTTGCAGCCATGTCGGCGACACGTTCGAACGACACGCCGAGATCGACGGCATTGCGCACGGCGTCGATCATGTGAATCACTGCACCCGCAAGCGTTCCGTCAGCGAGAAACGCCGCGCCGTCGTGTTCGAATATCTGTATCCCGCCCGAGGCGCCTGCGCCTGGTGCGACGGCATCGGTGATGAGCGCTAGGCGTGGTGTTGCTGCGAATGCCAGCTGCAACGCTGGAGCGCCAACGTGATGGAGATCGGCAATGATCGTCGGCGTGACGCGATCATCGATGAGCGCCGCCATTGCCAAACCGGGTGTTCGGTGATGCAGACCGCTCATCGCGTTGTACAGATGCGTCGCGACCCGGGCACCCGCGTCGACAGCTGCAGTTGCGGTTTCATACGAGCAGTCGCTATGCCCGATCGCGACGAGCACGCCGCGTGCTGCGAGCATTTTGATTCCTGCAAAATTAGGGTCAGCCTCTGGTGCGAGGGTCACCATTTTGATGAGATCGCCATGGCGGTCGAGCAGCGATTGCAACCACGCAAGATCCATTGACCGAATGAGGTGCTGCGGATGCGCGCCAGGGGCACCACCGAGGAACGGTCCTTCGAGGTGTACTCCAAGAATTGAACAGCGAGTGCTCGCGTCGGGGAGGTCACGGGCACGACGGATGCGTTCGAGCGTCGCGTCGTAGGCGTCGAGTGGCGCCGTGACGACCGTCGGTACACATGACGTAGTTCCAAGTGCAGCCATCGCGTCGAGTGCAGTTGAAATCGCATGCTGGTCGTCGGCGATGCCAAAGTCGACGTCGCCGATCCCGTTCACCTGGAGGTCGATAAAGCCGGGCAGCAGCACTGCGTCGGAGTTGTTGTTCCCGGCGCCGACATTTACGATCGATGCACCAGCGAATTCGACGGTTGCGTTCTGCCCGACGATTGTTGTCATCGCGGCCATGCGCGTGAATCATGCAATGCGAACCAGAGCTTGCCAAGGCCTGTGATTGTTCGTGGCACGCGCCGCATGATCGACGTGCGGGCCGGGCGTCGTTCTTCCACCGCCACTGCGACCTCGCTTGTGGGAAGCCCAGCGCGTTCGACCCGCAAGATCAGTTCAGTATCGAACAAATCGCGCCCGAGGTGGCAACGCCTCACGTACGCCGTGACGACCTCGCGCCGCATCGCTTTCATGCCATGCGTGTCCGTTACCTTCAGCCCATATCCGAAGCGCAAAATCGTCGAAAACACTGCGGTGACAAGACGCCGCGGCCACGCACGCTGGTCGTCGGCACCCTCGGCCCGTTTTGAGCCGACCACAATGGCTGGCCCGTCGGCGGGCGCGACGAGTTTTACCGCACGTTCAAGGAAATCGATGTCGTAGTAGTCGCAATCGAAATTCACCACGACGTGTCCTTGCGCGAGCAGGAGGCCGTGCCGAAGGGCCGCACCGTAATCGGCGCTGCTCAACGTTTCGACGACCAGCTCCGGGTATTCAACGAGCATGGTTCTGGCCAGGTCGAGGGTGCCGTCGCGAGAGCCGTTTTCCACCACGATGACTTCAAACGACAGCGCAGTTCCTCGCAGGCCGTTCACGACATCGCTGACTGATGTCTGGAGGATCGTTGCCTCGTTGAACGCGGGCATCACGACGGTGAGATCGAGTGTCATCGTGCATTCGCTTCGTCGGCCACGTCGCAGGCATGGCGGCAAAGTGCATCGATCGCGTTGCAATCTTCGAGAATTCCAGCGCGCACGTCGAATGCCGGAACACCATCGCGATGCATCACCACGGCAGGGTAGATCGCGAACCTCGGGCCGAACACAACGTGCTCGCTCTGGCGCGCCTCCATCCAGTGAAACGTCAGCGCGAACAGCGCGCCCATCAGGGCCATCACATCGAGAGGTGCAACGTCACAGAGCTCCAATACATTGATCGCCGCAAGGCCAGCGCGAGCCTCGGCAGCCGCGCGTTCGGCCCACGGACGCACGTCGTCGGCGAACGATGTGTGAGACGCAACGAGTTTCTTCGAGCCGGCCTTGGCAACGATGAGTTCTTCGTGAATTGTGTCGCGGGCCTCGAGCGACTCCTCGACGTTCGTGGCGTCAACGAGTGCTGTGACCATGCGGGCGAGCCGGAGTCCGTGCGGCGGATTCACAGGACCATCAGTACAGGTCGAAGCGAAGGCGAATGTTGCGTCGTCGTGGCAGGCCCGCCGAAACGCCTCATCAGGGTCGTACGACATTGGATCGTTGAGGTAGTCGGCGGCCGTTGCCAGCGGCAGCTGCGACGCCACTGCTTGGTTCATCGGGTTGAGCAGCACGCCATGCACGATCGAATCGAGATCGTGCGAACGGCCCCGATACGGGCCAAGATGGAGTCGCGATGCCATCGTGCCGTCGTTCACCGGATAGTTGTCCCAAATCACAAGGCGGTGTTCAGGAAGTGCGCGTCGCCACGACGCCGCGTCGCCGGTTGTGATGGTCGGTGAGCACACGGTCGGACCGGTCCACATCAAGGCGATGTCGTGGGGGAGTGCCTTCGACAGGTCGTGGGTGTATCGCGAGGGTGTCACCCCAAGATATTCGGTCGGGCACAGCATCAAGTTGGCACGATCCGTTTGACGCTGGAGTTCCACGAGCAGCCAGCCTGCGAGGTCAGCCTGGAGCGGCGCCAGCCCTTCGCTCATGGGGATGTCGTCGAGTGCAAGCAGGAACCAATCGATACCAACGTCGACCAACGACGAGCATTTGGTGCTCAACGTCCTTCGCTCGTCGTCGGATCGGTAGTCGATGTCGAGTCCGCACGAAATGGCGAAGCCAATGCGAACGCCAGCCTTTGACCCGACGGCGGCGAGCTCGCCAAATTCCGCTAGGGCAGAAGGCGTGTACGGCTCGCGCCAACGGTCACGATGCAGCGGCTCATCCTTCGGTGCGTACATGTAGGAGTTCATCCCGCGTGCGCCGAGGAATGCAACCATCGAGCATCGTTGCGCGTGCGACCACGGACGCCCGTAGAACCCCTCAACCACCCCCCGAAGCGCGAACGACATTGTGCGGAGGGTATTCGCCAT
>JBBRPC010000286.1:0-4392 GCA_038228615.1 Acidimicrobiia bacterium
ATCTACGAACGTTGGCCTGATGAATCGAGCTTGATTAGCAGGATCGACGTTGCAGGACTCGAACGCCTGCGCGACGGCGGTGCAATCAGCGAAGGAATGATTCCGAAAATCGAATCGTGCGTTGGTGCGCTGCGCGGGGGAGTCAGGAGCGCCCACATTCTCGATGGTCGTCTGCAGCACGCTTTGCTTCTCGAATGCTTCACCCGAGAAGGTGTTGGAACGATGGTGATGCCATGAATACCAAGGCGCTCGATGCGCAATACGTGATGCAAACATACGGACGGTTGCCGATCACGTTCGTTCGCGGTGAAGGCAGCTATCTCTACGACGACGAGGGCAATCGGTATCTCGATTGTCTCACGGGTCTTGCCGTCACATCGCTTGGTCATGCACATGGTGAGGTCGCCGCCGCTATTTCCCAGCAAGCACAGACATTGCTCCATACCTCGAACCTCTATTTCACAGAGCACCAGCCAGTCGTCGCGCAGATGCTCGATGAGCTCCTCGGTGGTGGCGGGCGAACATTTTTCGCGAATAGTGGGGCCGAGGCAAACGAATGCGCGATCAAACTCGCACGCCGCTACGGACAGCTCAACGGCGGCCCAAATCGGTTCCACATCGTCAGCGCGTATGGCTCATTTCACGGCCGCACGCTCACCACGCTCGCAGCGACAGGGCAGCCCCAGAAACAAGAAACCTTTCAGCCGCTCCCCGAAGGCTTTCGTCAAGTCGCGTTCTGCGACATTGCGTCGCTACATGATGCCGTCGCCGATGACCGCGTGTGCGCGGTGTTGCTAGAACCCGTCCAGGGTGAGGGTGGCGTGAACCCGGCGCCGAACGAATACCTCCAAGCGGTGCGGAAGTTGTGCGACGAGCGCGAAGTGCTGCTGATCATGGACGAAGTGCAGACAGGTCTCGGCCGCACTGGTGAATGGTTCGGATTCCAACATTCCGGGATCAAGCCCGACATCGTCACGATGGCGAAGGCACTGGGTAACGGCATGCCAATCGGCGCATGCTGGGCCCGGGATCTCGTTGCTGTGGCGTTCAACCGCGGCGATCACGCCACAACATTCGGCGGCCAACCGTTGGCGACCGCCGCCGCCCGTGCGGTGTTGACCATCATGCAACGCGAGGGCATTCCGCATCGAGCATTCGATGCCGGTGCCCAACTGACGCAGCAATTGCGCGCCGTGCCACAGATCGCCGAGGTGCGGGGTCTCGGACTGTTGTTGGCAGCGCAGCTGACTGAGGGGATCGATGCCAAGGCAGTTGCCGACGCTTGCCTCGAAGCTGGGTTGATCGTCAACGCGGTCACTCCAACGGCGTTACGACTCGCCCCGTCACTCTTGATCAGCTCCGATGAAATCACCGAAGCCGTCGCAATCCTCACGAAAGTTCTCGCCGAACAATGAGTACGAACTGCCTCGAAATCGACGACCTTGATGCCGGCTCAATTGAGCGGCTACTCACCCATGCGATCGAATGGAAGACGAACCCCGAGACCATTCCGCCAGTGTTGCGCGGTGCTGGCGCGGCGCTCCTGTTCGAGAAACCGTCCGCACGAACTCGCACGTCGATCGAGATGGCGGTGTTCACTTTGGGTGGGCATCCGATATACATCCGTCCGGAAGAGGTTGGTCTCGACACTCGTGAGACCGTCGAGGACGTCACCCGAACATTTGCAGGGTTCACGCGTGTGATCGCAGCACGAACCTTCGCGCATCGGACCTTGGAACGCATGGCCGCGGTGACGGATCTGCCCGTGATCAATTTGCTCTCCGATGCCGCACATCCCACGCAAGCACTCGCCGACCTGTTGACGATGCGCGAACTCTGGGGCACGTTGGAGGGCCGTCGCGTGGCGTTCATCGGCGACGGCAACAACGTCGCCTCATCGTTGGCTTATGGGTGTGCGCTGACGGGGCTCGAATTTTCGATCGCGTCACCGCCAGGATACGAACTCCCAGAGCTGGTCGTGGATCGGGTTCGCAATCTGGGTGGCACGATCGACACGTTCACCGAACCCGGTGACGCGGCCGTCGACGCCGATGTCTTGTACTCGGATGTGTTTACGTCGATGGGTCAAGAATCGCAACGCGAAGCCCGCGTTGAGGTCTTCACGCGCTACCAAGTGGATAGTGCGTTGCTCGCTGCGGCCAAGCCGGACGCGCATTTCATGCACTGCCTTCCTGCGCATCGGGGTCAGGAGGTGACCGCTGAGGTCATCGATGGACCGCAGTCGATCGTGTGGCGGCAGGCCGCCAATCGGATGGATTCGGTCCGCGCTCTCATCGTCGAGCTCATGGAAGGTGTGTGAGGTGGCAACGCTCGGACGACCACAGCGTCAGCACAGAATCTTGCGGATCCTTGAACACCACCCAGTGTCGAGTCAGGCACAACTGGTGCAGCTCCTCGAAGCCGAAGGAGTTGTTGCCACGCAAGCGACGGTCAGCCGTGACCTTGAAGACCTTGGCGCGGTCAAAGTACGCATCCCCGGTGGAGCAATGGCGTATGCGATCCCGGAGTACACCAAGGAACGAACCAGTGGCGGCGACGATCATCTCCGGCGTTTGATGGGCGAGTTTGTCGTTGACGTCGCCCACAACGACAGCATCGTCGTACTCCGCACGCCGCCAGGGAGCGCGCATGTTGTCGCGTCGGCGCTCGATCGATTTGGTTATCCGGGAATCATCGGCACTGTCGCGGGTGACGACACAATTCTCGCCGTCGTCGGCGATTCCGCTACGACTGGCGACATCGCGGCCAAACTCGGCGAACTTGCCGGCATCTAATCTCCGGCATCTCATCACCGGTATCTCACCAGTGGCATCTATGTGAAGGATTCAACATGGGACAGCGAGTAGTGCTCGCATACTCAGGCGGACTCGATACCTCGATCGCGGTTCGGTGGCTGCGCGAACAGTGGGGTTGTGAAGTTGTCTGTTGTGCCGTCGATGTCGGTCAGATTACTGAGGGCGAACATGGCGCGATTCATGCGCGTGCGAATGCCGCGGGCGCTGTTGCAGTGGAAATCATCGACGCGCGCGATGAGTTCGCCGATCGTTTTCTCAGTAAGGCGTTGCAGGCGAACTCCCTGTACGAAGGTAAGTATCCACTCGTCTCGGCGTTGAGTCGTCCAGTTATCGTGGAACACCTCGTCGACAGCGCACGGCGTCATAATGCCGACGCAGTAGGTCACGGGTGCACAGGAAAAGGCAACGACCAAGTTCGTTTTGAGGTATCGACTCGCATTCTGAATCCTGACCTTGAGGTGCTCGCGCCCACCAGAGAATGGGGGCTGACGCGCGCCGATTGTGTGGATCTTGCAGCGAAGTGGGAAATCCCGATCGAAGCGACGGTCGAAAAGATCTATTCGATCGACGAGAATATGTGGGGCAGGGCTATCGAATGCGGGGTGCTGGAAAACCCGTGGTCTGCAGCGCCAGAGGAGCCGTACACGCTCACAAGAAATTCCAACGATGCGCCCGCTGCGCCGAGCGAAATTGTTCTCGGTTTTGCGCGTGGCATCCCTGTCAGCCTCGACGGTGAGGCGATGAGCTTGCGCGCGATTATCGAATCGTTGACGTCACGGGTCGGGGAATACGGCTTCGGTCGGATCGACATGGTGGAGAACCGTCGGGTCGGGATCAAGAGTCGTGAGGTCTACGAATGTCCGGCGTCGCTCGCGCTCATTTTGGCCCATCAAGATCTGGAAGGGATCTGTCTTGAGCGCGACGTCGCGCGCGAAAAGCAGCGTGTCGAGATCCGTATCGCTGAACTGATCTACGACGGGATGTGGCACGCTCCGCTGATGGGGGCGCTCCAAGCGTTTGTGGAGGCAACGCAGGTCGATGTCAATGGTGAGGTGCGGTTGCGCCTCGAACCTGGCCGCTGTTTTGCGGTCGGGCGCCGTTCGCCGACAGGTTTGTACGACCACGACCTGGCGACATACGGCGACAGCGACAACTTCCGCCATCTCGATAGCGCTGGTTTCGTCCGGCTTTGGGGTCTCTCAGTCCAGACCTGGTCCCGGCGCCAGGGACCGGGTGCGCGATGAACATGTGCGTGATGCAACAGGGACCGGGTGCGCGATGAGCGACGATCAAGAATCGATCGTTGAGGCCAATCAAACCAAGACGTTGTGGCACGGGCGTTTCGGCGAGGGTCCTTCGGCAGAATTACTCGCGTTCACGGTGAGTCTCCATTTCGATCAGCGTCTTGCCGAGGTCGATATTGAGGGGTCTCGGGCCCACGTCACGATGCTGACCCGACAGGGATTGCTCACGAATGATGAGCGAGCCGCGATTGTGCTTGCGCTTGATCAGGTGCGCGACGAAATGGCGACGGGTGTCTTTGCGTACGCGCCGAGCGACGAAGACATTCACACTG
>JBBRPC010000287.1:0-4335 GCA_038228615.1 Acidimicrobiia bacterium
ACGGTGGCCCAGGAACTGTGTATGGACCGCGAGCGTTCGATGCGTTTTGCGAGTTCGAAGACCAAGCGAACCAGCTCACAGCTCCCGCTTGAAGTGACGGTGGGTCCGACACGCGCCGCTACGGTTGTGCGAACGCGCAGAACTCGTTGCCTTCTGGGTCGGCGAGCACGGTCCACTGAACTTCGTTGTCCTCGGCACGTAGGAGCGTCGCCCCGTTCGACACAAGATCGCCGACGGTCGCATCGAGCAGTGTCACGTCCCAGTGCACACGATTCTTCACGGTCTTCGGCTCAGGCACTTGCGTGAACACCCAGAACATGTATGGGAAGCCCGATGCGCCTTCGATCCAAACGAACTCGGTGTTGTCGCGTGTGTGTGCAGTTCCGCCAGTGCGATCGGCCCACCATTGCGCGATCTCGAGAGGGTGAGCGGAATCGACGACAAGTTCAAATGGGCCCGAGAACGCAGGGAGACGAGGATGTGGACCCATCACGCAGACCGGAATGCCATCGGGCGCTTCAACGACGTGCCAACGATCGTGAGTTGTCGGTTCGCGTAAGACATGCCCTCCTGCGGCGACGAGCGGTGTGGGGTCGCCTTCTGGAAGGCGAATGTCGATATGTACTCGCGACTTGGTCGTGCACAATTCGGGCACAGAACATAACCAGATCCGACGCGACTCTGCGGTGCCGGGTGGCGGCTCAATGACGAATGCGCCGTTGTCGAGCTGCGCGAAATCCTGGCCGAGGGCAGCTGACCAAAATGCGGCGACGCGCGCCTCGAGGCCGACGGTGTGCGTGACGTCGATGCACAGGTCTTTGAAGCTCACGTCGGGCATCAGGTACTCCAAGACTCAGGCGGCGATAAGACCCGTGGCAGACCACTCGTCGCGGTGGTCGGCGTCGATGATCCCAAGCTCGTCGAGCAGTGTTGTGAGCTTGGTGAGGCCGGCGATGATGACGGCTTGGTGGTGTGGATTCGCGCGGGCGACCGCGGCACCGTCGGCGATGCCGAGGTGATCGTACACAGCTGGGTCGACACACAGATCGGCGACCACGCCGACGAGCGCAGGTGCCAGTTCCCTCGCCATCGAGCGATCGTTTGCATCGAGCGTCGGCCATGCCTCGGCGAGGTACGTTTTGGCGAAGCTGACGTGCCGTGCTTCTTCGAGCACGTGCACGCGCGCCATCTCGCGTGAGATCGCGTGCACACGTTCGTCGCGCATGGTCAGGCGGTTCATGTGATCAAGGATCTCTTCGACCGCGAGGATCAACAAGTACGACACCACCCGGGCGCCAGGGCCCTCGTCGCCGCCGAGCGCCGCTCCACTCAGGCTGGGTCGGTACGCGGGCGTGTTGGCGCGGCGGATGAACTCACCGAACATCATCGAGTGACGACACTCGTCGGCGACCTCCACGAGCAGGTAGCGATGCGCCGGGTCGGTGACGGGCAGGTCACCAAGGTGGCGTAAGACCACCTGCATGAGCACGTTTTCGAACCAAATACCTGCACCGCAGAGCGCCGCGGCTTCGTGTCGCGAATACTCGTAGCGCGCGGTGTCGGTCATCGCGTCCCAGAGCGGCGTTCCGAAGAGGGGGAGCGTTTCTGGGCAGAGGTGGAAGTCGTCGTCGCCGATCGGCAGCGTCCAGTCGATCGCGACGAACGGATCGACGGAGTTGCGTTGCGATGCAAAGACGAGGAGTCGGGACCGCTCGGCGGTTCGGGGGAACTCGACGTTGGGGAACTCGGTGCTGGTCATAGGAGCAGTGAAACACTTGCAGTTAGAACTGTCAAGGAAAAATCTTGCAGTTAGGACTGCAAGTGTGCTGGACTGCTTGGATGGCGGAGCACGAACCTGATGCGGACGATGCCGAGGGCCGCGACTCCCAAGCCGTGGCGTCGTTCAGTCTGGCGGAACTTTCTGAAACCAGCGGCGTCGTCATCCGGACGATTCGGTGGTATCAGTCGGAGGGTCTCTTGCCGAAGCCGAGCAAGCATGGCCGCGATGCCGTCTACGGCCAAGAACATCTCGAACGGCTCGGGCTCATTGCCGATCTTCGCGACCGCGGGCTCACGCTCGTGGCGATCCGCGATCTTGTCGCGCGCGAACGGCCTTCACGCACAGTCGCCGAATGGCTCGGTATCGACGCGACCCTGAGTGCACCATGGTCGGACGACCGGCCGCGGCTCATGACGCGCGAGGAACTCAGCGAGGTCTCGGGCGCGCGACGACGCGGTCTCGTGGCGGAACTGCAAGATGCCAATTACATCCAATCTTCCACCGGTGGGGGCTGGTTGGTCCCGAGCCCAACGTTGCTGGAACTCGCGTTACAACTGCATGATGCGGGTGTCGCGGTTGAACTCTCCGGACAGCTGCGCGACCTGTTGCGGGAGCGACTGTCGCGCGCGGTCGACGACGCCGTGAAATTGCTGGTCGCTCGCGCCGGAACTGGTTTCGCAGCATCGACGAGCGCTGAGGATGTCGGCCGTGCGATCGGCGCGCTACGTCCTGTCGCACGCGAGACGACGAGTCTCATCCTCGCTCAAGAAGTCGAACGGGCGTTGCGTCAACTCGCCGAAGCTGGCCCGGCCGGCATAGATCGTGCGCGACGCCGGTGACACCGTTCGAGTCGCGACGTGCGGCTCGAACGGGTTGTTGTGGCTAACAGTGGGCTAGGCCTGTGGCGTTGCTCGGCGCTGCGAGTTTTGGTGGGATGAGAAATGTTGGCGGTGCCGTGAGGTCGAGGGTGTCGAGGAGGTTGTCTGCTGCGCCGTCGCGATTGCTGAGCGCGGGGAGGTTCCAGATGTGTTCGATGAGGCTGAGGATCGCGGTGTGATCGCGCACGACATGAGATACGTAGTTTCGTTTCGCGTATGGCGATACGACGATGCCCGGGACGCGCATTCCGTAGCGTTTGTAGTCGCCAGGTAGGAAATGACCGAGACCGTTGGTGTGTTCACCGGGATGGACCGTCGTCGATGGTTCGATGTTGTCGGGCGCGACCGCTACCGGTGGTGGTACGTGGTCGTAGTAACCGCCGTGTTCGTCGTAGCAGAACAGCAGCACGGTTTTCGGCCAGTTGGGGCTGGCCATGACGGCGTTGATGACTTTGGCGCTGAACGCTTCACCCACCGAGAGGTCTTGCGGTGCCTCTTCAGATTGGGTGTTGCCATTTCCTTCGACGAAGCTCACTGCGGGGAGCGATCCGGAGGCGGCATCTTTGAAGAACTGTTCGATCTTTGGGCAGTGGTCTTGATTACGTCCGAATACTTTCGGGAACAGGAACAGTGTCGGAAGGGTCGTGTAGTAGTCGCGCCATTCGATGTTGTTTCGGTTGAGCGCGTCGACGATTGTGCCGTGCGCGGGATCAGGGACGTCGTCTTGCAGCACGGTACTGACGGTCCCGAGCGCTGAGCCGCACAGCAGGAATCGTCGGTTCGGATAGGTCTGGCCGAGGCACGAACCAAACCAACGGTCGCAGAGCGGAAATGTCTCGGCGAGTGAGTAATAGAACGGGATGTGCGACCGATCCCAATAACCCATCGATGCTGGTGTCGTGCGCGCAAAACCATCCATGGCGCCGTCATTCCATTGGACATGTGATGAATTCCAGTTTTGTGTCAGCCCGTCGGTCTGGCACGTCGTGTTCATGCGGAATGCTCGGACTGGTTTGCCGGCTGTATCGACCGTTGTGGCTGTTGGGCGCCCATCGTGGTCGAGCGTGAAGCCGTCACCGCGCGCCAGCATGCCGAAGTAACTGTCGTATGAATGGTTTTCTTGCATCACGACGACAACGTGTTCAATTTGTGGGATGAGGTACGTCCCTTCAGGCCTCAATGGTTCTGGTCGTTCTCCCGCAGTTCGGCGTTTCGGCGCGCGAATCGTGGTTGATGTCGACGCTTCGGACGACCTCAACGTTGTTGTCAGCTTGTCGCGGACGGTAGAGGCGCCCGAACACGCATCGACGGCGAGCATCGCAGCCCCAATCGCTGACGCGATCAGAAAACCCCGACGGGACAGCGAATCTGGCTGCATCCTTCGGAACTTACCTGTTGGAGGGATCGCCGGTTTCGGGGTCGGTGGTCGCGGTCACGATTGCATGCCGTGTTGGAGCTGTTCGATCGTCTCGATGTATTCCTCGATGAGTTGGAACATCACGTCGCGTACCGGTCGAACTTCGTTCATCCGGCCGACGATTTGACCCACCGGCGCGAAGGCAAGATCCTTGCGGCCAGAGCGCGCGATGCGCGCATTCGCGTCGGAAGTGAGGATGTTTTGTAGCGGCATGCCGAGTGGCCCAGGACCGTTGTTGTCGGCCCAGGCATCCGTCCAAA
>JBBRPC010000288.1:0-4294 GCA_038228615.1 Acidimicrobiia bacterium
CTGCCACCACGACCACACCTCTTCTGTGGCGAACGACAAAAACGGAGCGAAGAGCCGAAGCAACGTGTTCAGTGCAAGACGCAATGAGACTGCAGCAGAATCACGACCGGCGCCTGTGCTGTAAGCGCGACTCTTGACCAGTTCAAGATAGTTATCGCAGAAATCCCAGAAGAACGATTCAGTGCGTTCGAGGGCGCGGGCATAGTCGAATGCTTCAAATGCGACGGTGGCCTCATCGACCAATATCGCAAGCTGCGCACACATCGCTCGATCGAGGGGTTCGCAGATCTTGTCGAGGTCGTCGGAATCGTCGCCTGCGATTCCCAACACGAACTTCGAAGCATTCAACACTTTGACTGCGAGCTTGCGACCAACCTTCAGTTGTGCTTCCTCAAACGCGGTGTCGGCACCGGGTCGCGCGCTTCCCGCCCAGTACCGCAATGCATCGGCTCCATATTTGTCGATCCAGTCCATCGGACCAACGACGTTGCCTTTACTCTTCGACATTTTTTTGCGATCCGGGTCGAGCACCCACCCGGAGATCGTCGCGTGTTTCCACGGCAGGCAATCCGTTTCGTAGTGCGAGCGCACGACGGTCGAGAACAGCCAGGTGCGAATAATTTCGTAAGCCTGCGGTCGAATGTCCATCGGATACACACGCGCAAACAGGTCGGGATCTTCCTCCCAATACGACGCCAACAACGGCGTCAGCGACGACGTCGCCCATGTGTCCATCACGTCGCTGTCGCCAACAAAGCCGCCAGCGACTCCCCGCTGCGCGTCGGTAAATCCCGGCGGGGTCTCACCAGAAGGATCGACGGGAAGCACCGATTCGTCCGGCAGGATTCGATCGTCGAAGTTCGGTTCACCGTGCGCATCTACGCGATACCACACCGGAATCGGCACACCGAAGTACCGCTGGCGGCTGATCAACCAGTCGCCGTTGAGTCCCTCGACCCAGCTGTCGTACCGCGCCTTCATGTAACCGGGGATCCAATCGAGTTCTTCGCCTCGTCGCAGGAACGCCGCCCGTCGATCGTTGTCACGCCCACCGTTACGGATGTACCACTGCCTCGACGCAACAATCTCGAGCGGCCGTTTGCCTCGCTCGTAGAACTTGACGGGGTGTGTGATTGCTTTCGCTGCGCCAATCATTTCGCCCGTCGCCTGCAATAACTCGACGACGCGAGCTTGTGCTTGCTTGACGTTCTTGCCAGCGATCTCTGCATAGTTCGCGCGGCCTCGATCGGTGGTGATCACCTCGGGGCGTTCCTCGCTGATGCGGCCGTTGCGTTCGATGATTGAACGAGTCGGCAATTGCATTTCGCGCCACCACACGACATCGGTCGTGTCGCCGAACGTGCAGATCATCGCGATCCCACTGCCCTTTTCGGGATCGGCGAGGCGGTGCGCGAGCACAGGAACCTCGACGTCGTAGAGCGGTGTGCGCACAAACGATTCGAACAACGGCTGATATCGCGCGTCGTCGGGATGCGCGACGAGTGCCACACACGCCGCCAACAATTCTGGTCGCGTCGTTTCGATGTGTACGTCGCCACCGCCGTCGACGCGATGAAACGCGAGGCGGTGGTAGGACCCTTCAAGTTCGCGATCTTCGATTTCCGCCTGAGCGATCGCGGTTTGATCGTCGACGTCCCACATTGTTGGAGCGTCGGCTTGGTACGCCTCGTCACGCGCGAGATTGCGCAAGAACGCTCGCTGGCTCGCACGACGAGCACGTTCGCCGATCGTGGTGTAGGTCAACTCCCAGTCGACCGACAATCCAATGCGCCGCCAGAGTCGTTCGAACACCACCTCATCTTCTGCAACGAGCCGACCGCACAGCTCCAAGAAATTGCGCCGAGAAATCGCCACGGCACGATGTCCGGAAGGGAGCTTGCCAGCGCGGTCGTCGGGGACAAACGACGCGTCGTAGGTCAGGGTCGGATCGCAACGCACACCAAAATGAGTCTGCACTCGACGCTCGGTGGGCAGCCCGTTGTCGTCCCAGCCCATCGGGTAATACACGGCATCGCCACGCATACGTCGGTATCTGGCAACGATGTCGGTGTGGGTATAGGAGCAAGCCGAACCGACGTGCAGTGAACCACTCACAGTCGGCGGCGGCGTGTCGATTGAGAAGACACCCTCGCGAGGAGCGGAACGATCAAATCGGTAGATTTTGTCCGATTCCCACTGGTTTGACCAGCGTTCGTCGAGCCCTTCGAGGCCAGGTTTTTCAGGAATACGAATTGACATAGCGGTCGAGGTTACTTGCGGCCAATGAATGGTACGGGGGAATCAAAGTGTTGGTAAAAGTTCACGCTGAGTGTTTGCATGCCAGTGGTCGATGTGGTCACATGGCGCCCAGTCCGGCCGGAGTTTTACGGGCTACCAGCCAACCTATGCCTCTTTCTGTGTTCTCGCGTTCTCGACGGGCGTTCTCGCACCGTCTCTCCTTGTTCGGTCTCGTCGCACTTCTCGCGACCGCCGGGTTGGTTTCCCTCGGCGCGCCCGGCGCCAACGCCACCGGCGCCCGCTACTACGGCTCGCCTGCCAGCCACCCGCTCGCACAACCGATCGTCACGATGACGTCCACGCCCAGTGGCCACGGATACTGGCTTGCAGCTGCCGACGGCGGGATCTTCAGCTACGGCGACGCACGCTTCTACGGCTCCACCGGCGCCATGCGCCTCAACCAGCCGATTGTTGGCATGGCCGCGACACGCAGTGGCCACGGATACTGGCTCGTAGCTCGCGACGGCGGGATCTTCAGCTTCGGCGACGCTCGATTCTTCGGCTCCACCGGCGCCATGCGCCTCAATCAACCAGTCGTTGGCATGGCCCGCACGCCAAGCGGCCACGGGTATTGGCTCGTAGCTCGCGACGGCGGCGTGTTCAGCTTCGGCGACGCTCGCTTCTACGGCTCCACCGGCGCGATCCGGCTGTTTCAACCCATCGTTGGGATGGCGGCAACTCGCGACGGACGCGGCTATTGGATGGTCGCCAGCGACGGCGGGATCTTCAGCTTCGGCAGCGCACACTTCTACGGCTCCACAGGCGGGCACGCGCTCTCAGGAGCAATCAGCTCGATGACCGTCGACCCGACCGGCCGTGGTTACTGGCTTGCAGGACAAGACGGCTCCGTCTACGCGTTCGGCGCTTCGGCGTATGCGAAGCCGCTCGCCGCGAAACGCGGCATCTGGACCGTGGTGTCTATGACTGCTCCACCAGGGGGTGGCTACTGGTTCGTCACCTCTGACGGACGTGTGTATGCGCTCACCCCAGAGGGCCAGTTCATCGCCGACCCCACAACTGCAACATCGCGTCAACAAACAATCGCATCGGATCTGATGGTTCGGGTCAATGGCGAGCGTGCGGCCCGAGGCCTCACCGCCTTGAGCTTCGACCCGATCCTCGGCAACTTTGCGCAGTACTGGTCGGCGAACATGGCGGCCCACAACAGCATGTATCACTCCGACCTGTCTGCCCTGTTCGCCAATCCCACCTATGGGACGCGCTATCGGTCGATACGAGAAAACATCTTCCAAGGTTGGGGTTCTTGGGTCACGAGTGGCGCAGCCCACCTATCGCTCATGAATTCCGACCCACACCGCGCCACAATTCTGATGCCGCAATTGAATTCGATCGGCGCTGGTTCTACCTGCGCTGGCGGTCAGCTCTGGGTGGCGGAGGAATTCGGCGTCTGGATTACGAACGGGATGCCCCCGGCTCCCCCGGTTCCGCCCGTGAACCCGATCGCGCGTCCAACCCGCGACGGCCCTAGCTGCTGAGCGAACTCATGGTTGAATCCCACTGGTGATTCAACTCGACGATATTTCATTACGTTTCGATGACACTGTTGTGCTGTCGCACGTCTCGTGGCAGGTCAGATCGGGTGAACACTGGGTGATTATCGGCGCAAACGGAGCTGGCAAAACATCGCTGCTACGTATTGCCTCGTTGCACCTCCACCCGTCATCCGGACGTGTGCAGGTGCTCGGCCAAGAACTCGGTCGCTGCGACCTGCGAACTTTACGGACGCGGATCGGGCTCTCATCACCAGCGATGGCAGCCCGACTCGAACCGTCGATGGACGCACTGCACGTTGTGATGACAGCGTTCTATGGCGCTCTTGCACCTTGGTGGCATACGTACACGGCCGACGACCATGCACGTGGCCAGGCGCTGTTAGATCGCTTCGGCGTGGGCGCGTTCGCGACCCACGGATTCGCGACGATGTCGGCAGGCGAACGACAACGCACGTTGTTGGCGCGAGCGATGGCGCGCGATC
>JBBRPC010000289.1:0-4255 GCA_038228615.1 Acidimicrobiia bacterium
CGCTCGCCGAGGCCGAAGCGCGGGAGGCACAACGACACGCAGACGCGCAGCGCGGTGCCCACGATGACCTCCTGCGTTCGATTCGTGACCTGGAACGCGAGCAAGATGCAACACTCGATCGCATGGGAGCCCAACAACCATGAACTGGCAACCATGAACTGGCAATCGTCGCATCTGTCCGTAGTACCGATCCCGAGCCCGGAAGGCCCGCAATCGTGACGCACCCCGTACGAGTTGTGGTCGCAGAAGACGAAGCGATCATTCGTCTCGACCTCACCGAAATACTTCAAGAGGAGGGCTACCAAGTCGTTGGCCAGACAGGCCGCGGTGACGAAGCCGTCGATCTGGTGCGCGAGCACCGACCTGATCTTGCGATCCTCGATATCAAAATGCCGGGACTCGACGGACTCAGCGCAGCGAAGGCGATCACAGATGAACGCCTGTCGGCCGTGCTGATTCTGACGGCGTTCAGTCAGCACGATCTTGTGGAACAGGCGCGCGACGCGGGGGTACTCGCGTATTTGGTCAAGCCCTTCCAGAAATCCGATCTACTACCGGCGATTGAAATGGCGCTTGGACGTCACGAACAGATGGTCGCGCTCGAACGTGAAAATGCCGACCTTGCGGCGCGGCTCGAAGCGCGCAAGTTCACCGACCGTGCCAAGGGTCGGCTCATGGACGATTCTGGGATGAGTGAAGCCGCGGCATGGCGTTATTTGCAGAAGACCGCGATGGATTCGCGTCGACCGATCGCTGATGTCGCGCGCGATGTGATCTCGGGAGTCTTGACCCCTTGAAGCTGCTCTTGCTCGATGGTCATTCGTTGGCCTATCGAGCATTTTTTGCGCTGCCAACGGATCTCGTGACCAGTTCGGGGACCGTCACGAATGCGGTCTACGGCTTCACGTCGATGCTCGCGAAAGTCATGGGCGATGAGCGCCCAGACCTGATCGCCGTTGCGTTCGATGCGCCGGGTGGCTCGACAGAACGATTTGCTCTCGATCCCGAGTACAAAGCCGGGCGCGCGACGACACCGGATCTGTTCAAAGCCCAGATGCCACTGATTCGAGAAGTTCTCGACACCTTGCAAATCAAACAGTTGGAAATACGCGGAGTCGAAGCCGACGATGTGATTGCGACACTTGCGACCCAAGCTGCAGTTGCAGGAATCGATGTCGTCGTTGTCACCGGCGACCGTGACTCATTCCAGCTCGTCCACGATCCGCATATCAAGGTGTTGTACAACAAGCGCGGCGTCTCCGACTATGCCCTCTACGACGAAGCTGGCATTGTGGAACGAACCGGCGGTGTAACGCCCACGCAGTGGGCCGACTACGCGGCGCTGCGGGGTGACAGCTCCGACAATCTTCCCGGTGTCCCAGGGATCGGCGAAAAGACCGCCGCGAAGCTCATCATGGCGTACAACGATCTCGAACATATCTTTGAGAACCTCGACGCGCTTCCTCCGAAGCAACGCGAAAATCTCAACGCTGCGCGAGTCCGCGTCTTTACGAACCGGACGATGACCCGCCTCGAACGCGCCGTCGAGTGCGGGGTACAACCCGGCGAGCTGCGCCAGGGTGATTTCGATCGTGAAGCATTGCGTGTGTTGTGCAACCAATTGGAATTCCGCACGCTGCTCCCGCGCATTTTGGCTGCGGTAGGTGAGGTACCTGCGCAAGAAGCGAGCGCTGTATCATTTGAAGTCGAGGTGCATCGAGTTGTCGACGCCCAGGACGCGATCACCTCACTGAACGCGGCAGCGGCGACGAATTCGTTTGTCGCGATCGCGGGTCGGTTCACGAGCGGGAGCCACCGTACCGACCTCCTCGAAGCGGAACTGGCGGGAATCGCGGTTGCGAACGACGACGCTCACGCGTCTTACATCGATGCCGCTGTGCTCGAGATCCCCGATGTGCGTGCCGCGCTGGAATCGATCACCACTTCCTCGCACAAACGCCTTGTTGGCCATCGGGCCAAAGAGCTCCTCCATGGTCTCGGTGGTCATCCGGCGTCTGGCCTCGCTCACGACACGGCGGTGATGGCGTACTTAGTAGACCCTGGCGAAGGCAAATACATCCTGGAAGACCTTCTGCAACGCTATTGCGGAATTGAACTTGTGTCGCCGGATGCGCCAACTGGGCAACTCGATTTCGGCGACGCTGCCGGGTCCGAATTCTCTGGGATCGAACACGCAGGCAGAAGTGCTGCAGCAGTACTGAAATTGGTCGGCGCGTTGCGAGATGCTGTTGAGTCGCGTGAGCTCACTGAGCTGTACGAACGTTTTGAACTTCCGTTGGTGAATGTGCTGGTCGCGATGGAATCGACCGGCGTCATGATCGATGTCGAGTTTCTGCGCGAACTCGGTCGGGACCTTGGGATTCAGGCTCGCGAGGCGGAGGCGAAGATCCACGCGTTGGCCGGTGAAGTGTTCGCAGTGAATTCTGTCCCGCAACTCCGCACAATTCTGTTCGAAAAGCTCGGGCTCACTCCAGTCAAAAAGACCAAAACCGGACCCTCGACCGACGCCGACTCGTTGCAGAAGCTTGCGGGCGAACACCCAATTGTTCAGGAGATCTTGCGCTACCGCGAGGTCGAGAAGCTACGGAGCACCTACACCGACGCGCTGCCACCGCTTGTCGGCGCCGACGGTCGGATCCACGCGAATTTCAACCAGCTTGTCGCAGCAACTGGGCGCATCTCGTCGGAATCGCCGAACCTACAAAATATTCCGGTACGCACAACCACCGGCCGAGAGATGCGCAAGGCGTTCACCGCACCGGATGGCGCGGTGCTCCTGACGGCCGACTACAGCCAGATCGAACTGCGTGTGCTCGCACATGTCGCCGAAGATCCAGGACTCATCGACGCATTCGAGCGCGGTGTCGACGTGCACACCGTGACTGCGTCGAAGGTATTTTCCGTTGACGAATCCGAGGTCGATCAGTTCCAGCGCCGCTTCGCGAAGGTCGTGAATTACGGTTTGGCGTATGGGATGGAGGCCTACGGTCTCGGCCAACGACTCGACATTCCAACCGGTCAGGCACAAGAAATCCTGGATAACTACTTCGCAGGGTTCCCGAGGGTCGCGCAGTACATGCGGGAGACCGTTGCGCAAGCGAAAGCGCGCGGGTTCACGACAACGATGTTCGGTCGTCGTCGCCAACTCCCAGAGTTGGCGAGTGGCAACTTTCGGATCCGTCAGATGGGCGAACGGATGGCACAGAACGCCCCAGTGCAGGGTGCGGCAGCCGACATTTTCAAGCTGGCGATGATCGCCTGCGAAGACGCGCTCCGAGCTGGCGATTTTGTGACGCAAATGATCTTGACGGTGCACGATGAACTTGTCTTCGAGGTCCCGTCCGATGAGCTCGAACGCGTCCGCCCGGTTGTGGTCGACGCAATGGAACATGTCTGCGAATTGCGAGTACCGCTCGTTGTCGATCTCGGTGTGGGTCGGACATGGGCCGATTGCAAATAGGTCACGGTACAGGGGTGCCGACGCAGTGAGTTCAGAACATGAACAGGTGCCGTTCGCTCCTCCCGGATGGTTCAACCCGATCGCCGAATTTCTCGGTCCGGCCTACTGGGCACCCAACACAACCAAGGTGCAGGCCTTCGCGACAGGGACAGAACAAGAAGTTGCATTCCTCATCGAGGTATTGCAACTCGCACCTGGTGCGCGCGTATTAGACCTGGGGTGTGGTCCAGGACGTCACAGCCTGTCGTTGGCAGCCAAAGGCTATCGATGCACCGGCGTCGATCTCTCCGCCACCTTTATCCGACTTGCAGGCGAGGCTGCCGACGCCGCCGGTCTGAGCGACCGTGCGACGTTCGCGGTTCGAGACGTGTCGGCAGTGGATTTCGCAACGGAGTACGCCGGCAAATTCGATGCCGTCATTTGTTTGTGTCAAGGGGGGTTCGGTCTCCTTGGCGGTCGTGAAGATGCCGCGCTCGTGACGCGGTTCGCGAGCACGTTGCGTGAGGGCGGGTACCTCGCGGTGAGTGCATTCCACGCCTATTTCGCACTTCGTTACCTCGAAGACGGCGACGCGTTCGATCCCTCGACTGGTGTAAATCACGAGACGGCAACGTTGCACAATGGCACAGGTTTGTCCATCGACCACGACCTCTGGACCACCTGCTTCACCGCACGGGAGCTCCGCATGCTCGCCGAGGCCGCTGGCATGACAGTCGAGGGCGTCTACGGTGTCACGCCCGGCGACTATGCACTCCGGCGGCCAGCCATCGAACG
>JBBRPC010000290.1:0-4227 GCA_038228615.1 Acidimicrobiia bacterium
TCTCGGTTCGAACAGCGTTCTCAACACCCAGCAACGCTCCAAGTTCCGCATGCACGCCAACCAGTAACGCTGCCACCGCCACCGGGGCAAGGGTCGTGAAATGCGATCGCAGCGCATCGACAACACTTTGCATCGGCAGTTCCCCAAACACCGGCTCGCACTTGCCGAAGAGCCACAGTTCCGCGTCTCGGATGTTTTGCTCGGCGAACGATCGGGTGAGTGCCGACTTGCCAATGCCGGGCTCACCCTCGATCGCGACAAACCGGCTGCTCCCTGTGCGACAAGATTCGAGCACCTCGCTGAGTCGCGCGAGTTCATCCCGACGACCCA
This sequence comes from Acidimicrobiia bacterium, assembly GCA_038228615.1. GTDB lineage: Bacteria > Actinomycetota > Acidimicrobiia > IMCC26256 > PALSA-610 > F1-120-MAGs023. The sequence continues at coordinate 331 of JBBRPC010000290.1, forward strand.
CGATTGCTTCCGAGGAAACGTCAGGCCTGACCTGCGCCGAGCGCGACCCACTCGACGCGGGCTTGTCGTCTTCTCGCAACAGCGCCAGATGCACCGCGTCCGTCTCGCTCGACGGGTCGACTCCGAGCTCGTCTTGTAGGTACGCGCGCAGCCGTGCATACGCTGCGAGACCGGCGCCCGTTCGACCTCGCAGCTGCTCAGCAAGCATCAGTTGGCGAAGGGCTTCCTCGTCGTACGGGTCGGCGTCGAGGGCTGCCGCGGCGATTTCAGCCGCGTCGTGCACTCTTCCAATCGCCAACGCGGCACCGGCAGCAAGGTGGCGGGCGCGGGCCAACGAACGCTCAGCAGCGAGGCGAGCAACCACCGTCCAAAGCGCGTCAGCATCCTCTGGAAGTAGTGGACCGGTAGCAAGTTCCAACGCGCCGATCGCCGCTGTCATCGCATCGTGGTTGCGTCCTGCCGTGCCAGCCTCATCCGCCAGCGCAACGAATTCATGCATCGCGTCGACATCGAGCCAATCGAGTTCGAGGCGATACCCACCGTCGCCAAAAGAGATACGCGCTTTGCCCACGACGGCGCGCAGACGACTGATCAGCACCGCAAGTTGTTCACCGGGATTTGCAGGGAGTCGACTGGGCCAGGCTGCATCAATGAGTCGGTCAACGGCAACAGGCTGACCGTGATGCAGCGCCAACATCTTCAGCACAACACGCGCTTTGCGGCTCCCGAGTTCATGCTGAGTGCGTCCCTCGACGGCGAACTCCCCCATCACGCGAATGCGCAGGCTCTGGTGCAACGCCTCACCGCGATACTGGTTGCTCACCCTCGCAGTATCGCACCGAGACGAATCACCTGCGATTGAGGGTCAGGATTTGATGTCTTTGCGACGGAACCACCACACTCCAAGGGAACCAAAGACCGCGAGCCACGCACATTGCACCACGACGCCCGCGACGAGATCGTGCGATGTCGTGTTGTCGGTGAACATCGTTGACCACACGTCGGAGTAGTGCGTCGGCAATCCGTATCGCAACACTCCGAGCGGATCAATGCCGTCGATGATCGACGACACGATGTACACCCCAACGGTCGCGCCGATCGCACCAGCGGGCGAGTCGGTCAGGGTTGAAAAGAACAACCCAACTGCCACGGCCGCGGTGACCGAGAACGCGACGTACATCGTTGCTGTAACGAGATGACTCAACAGCGTTCCGGTTGAGACAGCGGCGGCGGTTCCTCCGAACAACGACGACGGCAAAACAACAGAGTGCCAGCCGAAGAACGCAACGCCGAATCCGAGCGCCGCGATACTCACCGCAAATGTCGCAGCCCATGTGAGAGCGAGTGCAACGATCAATTTGGCAAGCACGAGGCGAGCACGCGACACAGGGCGAATCAGCACATAGCGCAAATTTCCCGTTGAGGCCTCGCCAGCAATCGAATCGCCGGCGAACATCGCGGCCACGATCAACAAAAACAGAAAGCTCATGAGTTCAAGCGTCACTGCTGGCATCAACAAGCCGCTTTGCTTCGCCAAGACAAATAGCCGTCCACCACGCCGCGCACCCTGACCCACTCGCTTTTCACGCGCCTTCGTCGCCGCAACAATCAACAACGGCAACCCAATCAGGACGCCAAACGTGATCAATGTTCGAGTTCGACGGATTTGTTTGTACAACTCGATCCGCAACAACGCGATCATCGTCGCTCCTCTCCTTCAATCAGATCGAGGAACGCTTCTTCAAGACCCTGCTGGGCGGTAATCGTTTCGACACGGAGACCGGCAGCAACAAGCACGGCCACAAGATCCGAACGCGATCCACTTTCTTGTTGCAGCGCGATCCCGTCACCCTCGACGGTGGCGCCATGAACACCCGCGATCGATCCGAGAATCTGCAACGCGCGGTCGGAATCGTCTACTTCGAGGTACACCCCATGATTCGCGCCAACTATTTCGCTGACAAGTCCTTGAGTGACGAGCTCACCATGATTCATCACGACTGCATGCGTGCACGTCTGTTCAACTTCGCTCAGATGGTGGCTCGACACAAGCACCGTCGCACCACCATCGGCGAGACGTCGAAGCAGTTGGCGTATCTCACGGATTTCGCCAGGGTCCAAACCATTCGTAGGTTCGTCCAGGATCAGAAGTTCCGGACGGCCGAGGAGTAATCGAGCAAATCCGAGACGCTGTTTCATCCCAGCCGAATACGTACGAACCTTGCGGTCGACCGCGTCGCCAAGTCCGGCGATTGCAAGCGCCGTCTCGGTATCTGCCTCGTCGAGGTGTCGACCACCTGCTTCCCACCACAAGCGCAGGTTCGTCATCCCCGAGAGGTGCGGCACAAATGCCGCAGTTTCGATCAATGCACCAACGCGCAGCAGTTGTGGCGCACCGAACGAAACGGGCTGACCAAACAGGGCAACACGTCCCGCGCTCGGTCGTTGCAAACCCACAAGCACGCGCAGCGTCGTCGTTTTACCCGCGCCGTTCGGACCGAGCAGACCGCACACCTGCCCTGGTTCCACGGTGAACGACAGGTCGTTCACCGCCGACACCGAACCAAAGCGTTTTGACAGTCCCATCACTGCCACGGGGCTTTCACTCATCGAGTCATCAGATCACGTTTGCAGACAATCCGATTGGATACCGCACTTACGGTCCGGGGATCGACGCACCAGCATCGGCACGGATACGCCGGCCGCTGATGTGCACGGTGTGAATTCGCACATAGTCGTCGCGATAGTCACCCGCCCAGGGATCGAGTCCTAGCGCTTCGGCCCGCGAGCGTTCGTCGCGGTTGACGATCTGGCTGGCTTGGCCAACCACGTTGACGCTCCAACCGGTGCGACGCGCTGGTTCGACAGCATCAATTTCAAAGACAACCGTCTGGCCAAGGACCGCGGCGATCAATTTGTCGCCAGGTGCGGTACGAAACGTCACATCGCCATCGAGCATGGCATACAACACGGGTAGCACGGCCGGACGCTCCCCGCTCCACACGGCGATGCGCCCAAAACCGTGATGCGCCAGGAGCTTGCGGCATTCTTGTTCGCCCAACATTTCAAGCCCAAACGAGGTCATGAGCCGACTCTACGGATCGGGAGTCGCCGCGCACAGAGGCGAAGGTCACAGCCGATCCCGGGACCTGCTCACTCGTCGACGATACGGCCGTCGCGCATGTGCACCACCCGATCAGCCGTGGCCGCGACTCTCGGATCATGGGTCACAATCACGATCGTGACTCCGCGTTCTACCCGCAACGTGCCAAACAACTCAAGAGTTCGATCAACTGACTCCGTATCGAGGCTCCCCGTCGGCTCGTCGGCAAGCAACAACGTCGGGTGATTCGCGAGCGCCCGCGCGATCGCGATGCGTTGCCGCTCGCCGCCCGACAGCAATGGTGGTTTGCGTTCTTCACGACCAACGAGTTGCACTTGTGCCAACAGATCACGCGCCCTGGCCCGTCGCTCTCGGTGACCGATGCCCGTGCCGAACATGGCAATCTCAACATTCTGTTCGGCAGAAAGGTGCGGCAAAAGATTGTGGAGCTGAAAGACCAGACCAATCTCGCTCCGCCGAAAGTGATTGATGTCGTGCCGATCATCTGAGTCGTAACCCAACACCCGGACCCGCCCCGATGTTGGACTGTCGAGCGCGGCAAGAAGGTGGAGCAACGTCGATTTTCCACAACCAGACGGACCGGTCAGCGCGACGATTTCGCCACGCGCAACGGTGAAATCGACCGAATCAAGCGCAACAACGCGACGTCCATCAAACGACTTCGACGCACCGTAGGTCTCGGCGACGAGATCAACGTCGGCGCTATTCATTGCGCAGCGCTTCGAGCGGTACTAGAAACGCGGCGCGTAGCGAAGGATAGATCGCGCCGAACA
>JBBRPC010000291.1:0-4219 GCA_038228615.1 Acidimicrobiia bacterium
CAGAATCTCTTCCTCAGATGCGTCGAGGGCGACGGCCAATTCGCCAACGCTGGGGCTCCTACCGAGCGAATGCGCGAGGCGCTCAGTAGTAGGACGGATCTTGAGATGCAACTCTTGCAATCGGCGCGGCACGCGAACCGACCACGTACGGTCTCGGAAATGGCGCTTCAACTCGCCCTCGACGGTCGCACCTGCGTATGTAGAAAACTCGATTTCACGCGCAGGATCGAACCGCTCGACAGCCTTGAGAATACCTAATTGCGCCACCTGTGCGAGATCGTCGAACGGTTCGCCACGATTGGCGTACTTGTTTGCAAAGTGCACCGCGAGCTGACGATGCGCTTCGATCAATTCGTTGCGTAGCTTGCGGTCGGGACGCGCTCGATAGGCGGCAAACTTGGCACGGAGAGCTTCGCGCTCCGAGCCCGTGTGAGCCTCCACGTCAAGGGCCATCCGCGAGGCGGCGGCTCGATCGATACCAGACGACATCTTCGTCAGCCCCAAATGCGAACGTGTCGACGACCGCGCTCAAGATCTGTGCAGTTAGCGCGCCGAGCACTGGAGGCTGTGTTGATCGCGCGCAGGCGGTGCGTCCTTCGAGGTGGAGTTGTGCGTCATCGGTGAACATCGACAGTCCGACCACTTCTCCATCCCCATGCTCGACAAGGATGCTGGTCATTTCATCGATAGCGATGCGTGCATTTTCGATTCCGTCGATGTCAAAGCCGAGCCGGGCTGCGTATCCAGCTACTGCCACGCGCGCCATCGGCACAAACTCAAGGGATCGCGGAATTTCGAGCCGTACCAATGTCGCATCGTGCTCCAGCGACGTCGGCTCAATGTCGCTGTGGGTCACGACGATTCGCCCTGATCACCGACGTCTTGCGCCCTGTGCGTCGATGAAATGACGAACTCTGAAGTGAGGCCTGTAATCGACAACAGACGTTGCACTGCTTCCGTTGGGTTTGCGAGTTCGAATTGCCCGGATGCGTGGAGAAGACGCTCGCGGAGCGTCAGCATCGCCCGCAACCCCGACGAATCGAGAAATGTTGTGCGTGCCATGTCGAGCGTCAGCGACGTCGCTCCCTCGCCGAGTAGCCGGGAACCCAAATTTTCGAGTTCCGGCGACCTGTACGCGTCGAGCTCGCCAATCACGTAAATGACAGCATCGCTGTTGGTCTTGACCACCTCCAAACGAAGCTCGTTGTCTTGCGCGCCAAATACGCTTGCGTTGTCCATCTGCTGGATCCTCCGTTCAGTGCTTACCCATTGAGTCTGTTGTCCAAACCCTCCCGCGCACTACACCGTTTGGCGTGGTTCGTCAGCGTTCTTCTTGAGTGCTCGGTGCATCCGAAGCGTTGTCCCGAATGCGGATCGGTTGATATCGACTTGGTCGACGACGGATCTGATGATTCGCAGCCCACGGTTGCGGAGAGCGTTGGGCTCGCCGCGGTGCCACGTGCCGAAGTCGCGTACCTCCAGCGATACGCCGTCGTCAGTTAACAGCGCGTCAACGATGAGCTGTCCTTTCATCGCATCGTTTCGATATCCGTGTTCGATTGCGTTGGCTAACGCCTCGCCGAGGGCTAGCACCAAATCATCACGGTCCCTGTGATCCACGCCTGACGACGTGAGCCAACGTCCGAAGTCGTGACGAATCGGCTGCAGCAGGGTCGGTTCGGCGGGGAGCCGACGCACGAAACGCTCGCCGCCGGATCCCTCGAGTCGGATAGCGACGGCAGCGAGATCGTCAGCCGGTTCTGTACCAGCGACCATCGCATCGACGAGGGCGTGCAGACCGCGTGCGAGTTGCGCCTCGGCGAGCAGGTCCTCGCCAGCTCGTTGCAGTCTGGCGAGACCTACGTCGAGCGATTCACTCCGACGCTCGATCAGGCCATCTGTGTAGAGCAACAACGTGTCGCCCGGAAGCAGTGTCGTGACGCCTCGCGTGAATGGCTTGCGATCAAGCACCGCACCGAGTGGGGTGGAGCGACCGTCGTCGAGGAATGCTGCTGCGGCTCCGGCACTGCGAACGACAAGCGGGGGTGGATGCCCGGCGGCGGCGTATTGCAGCACTCCTTCGTGCGGGTCGTGCACGGCATAACACACTGTCGCGTTCATCGCACCTGGCACTGAACGAGAGAACTGGTCGAGAGAATTGACGACCTCGGTGGGGTCCTCTGTGGTCTGCGCGATTGCCGCGAGCGCGGCACGGAGCTGTCCCATTACGGCGGCGGCTCCGATGCCTCGCCCGACAGCATCGCCGACGGCAATTCCGATCATCCCGCGGGGCAGGGTGATGATGTCGTACCAATCGCCACCCACGTAGTAGGCCTTGACGGCCGGACGGTAAATGGTTGCCGTGGTCATGGCGTGGGTCGCGGGTTCGACGCGTTCCATCAACGCATTTTGAAAGGTTGCGCTCGCGCGTTCTTGTACTTCGAACAACGATGCCCGTACAAGCGCCTCTGCGATCGCTGGTGCTGCCGCGTCGAGGAGTCGGAGCATTGCCTCGTCGACCTCGTGCGGGCTTCTAAATGAGAACATCGCCAACCCGACGACCCTCCCGCGCGCGATCAACGGCTGGTGCACGCCGGCCTGGACCCCGACGCGGCGAGCGAGGTCCTGGGCGGCGACTGACCACGGTCCGAGCGCCGCCACCGAACTCCACGTGACGCGCGTTCGGGTGTCGATCGCGTCGGCCGTCGGCCCCTCAGTCGGTAGTGGCACGGTGGGAAATACGCCATTGCTATCGGTGGGAATCCCGCGTGCGGCGATGATCTGCAATTCGCGACGCGTCGTATCGAATACGGCAACTCCACCCAGGTCAGTACCCAGCGCTGCGAGCAAGGTTCGAACAGCGGCATCTCCGACCTGCTCCGTGTCCTGTGCCGCCGACAATCTCCCCGTGAGTTCGGCCATCGTGCGCATGCGGTCGTCGGAGCGCGCGAGCGCAGACTCGTGCCGGACCGTGCGCACGAGCATCAGCGTCACCAGCAGCGCAAGAAACGCACCGACGCTCAACACCGCCCACGAAGTGGCGTGCGAAGCGGTATCCGACGCCAGAATCGTGACGGTCCACACGCGATTCACTGCATGGGTTTGCGTGATCACAGCCCTGCCGACACCGCCCGGCAACGAGAAGAGTCGGGTCCCGTGATCGGTCACCGAGATACCAGTGCCCATGGGGAGCCGCGAACGCAGCAACGCTGCGACATCAGCGCCAGCGAATGCAGCCGTCACAAAGCCGGTGTCGCGATTGCTTGTATTCGCGACCTCGCGAACAATGGGAAACACAAGGAGAAAGCCCGGCCGCGGATTCGGCGGCGCCAACGCGATCGGACCCGTAATTTGCGGCGTTCCCGAATTCCGAGCGAGACGCGCCGTCACACCGCGCTCATCTTGCGAGACGTCGAAACCGAGCACCATTCGGGTGTTCGGGTTCGAGGGCCACACTGAAGTGACCGGGAAATACTCGTCGCGATTTCCCGCTCGGACAAACGACTTGCCGTCGGGGCTGCGATCTGTGATTGCGCGGTGGGTAAGGATTTCGAAGGCAGCGCGCTGAGCGTCGGGAACCACACGTTCGTACGCCATCGCGGAAAAGCGGGTCACCGGTTGCACCGCAGAAGCGAACTTCGAGAAAACGGAGAGATTTATCGCGCCATCCGGTTGAACAATCCCCTCAAGGCCGCGCAGCCCCGCGGTGACGTCGGACAACGCCGCCTGGAGCATGGCCGTGGCCAGTGTGGCGGTCGCCGAGCGGCGCGCAGCCACTCGGCGATTTTCGGCGTCGACAGTTGTCACTGCGACGGCCGCCGTCGCAATCAGCAGGAGCAACACGATCGCGACGCCAAGCAAAGGTCTCGGTACGGAACTGCTCGAACGCGGGCTGGTGCCGCCCACGAGCCGAGCTCGACGGCTACTCATTGAGTTCTAACCAATGACGAGCCGTACGAGGTTTCGGTGTTTCACAAAATGGGAACACTGTGACCAGCTGCGGCTTCAACATGGAGCCTCTAACGGAAGGAGCCATCAGAATGTTGTTGTTACTTTGGTTGATTGCCGTCGCCCTCGTCGTAAGTGGCATCGTGTCAATGATTCGAGGAGCTGTTGCGTATGGGCTCGTTTTGGTCCTGGTAGGACTCATGGTTGGTCCGGGCGGCGTGAGCGTATTCACCCGATGAGCGAACGTGGAATTGGAGTGATGTCGTCGTTC
>JBBRPC010000292.1:0-4208 GCA_038228615.1 Acidimicrobiia bacterium
CGTGCGTAGGAATCGTTGGTACACGGGCGTCGTGAGTAGCCGTCCCGTCATGAGCGCTGCGAAGAGCCGCAGTCGGGCGCGTGACGCGTCGCGTCGTCGATGATTCGGATGTCGAAGTTTCCATCGCTGAGTGACTTACGCTTCGCTGGCGCGAAACCCGGTGGGTCAAACGCGCAATTGCCTGCGAATATGGTCCACACGCGCGCGACCGACCCGTCAAATTGCGCGATTGTGATCCAACGAATTCATTAGATCGGCGAGTGCATCGGCGATTGCGTTGAGTTTGTGTTGCGTGGCTTGATCCGTACGCGTCTGGCTGTTCTGGAGCAGCGCGACCATCAGGAAAGTAATGATGGTCGTCGCGGTGTTGATGACGAGTTGCCAGGTATCAAGATTTCCAAACGCGAAATATGACGGTGCCCAAACGACGACCAGCAAGACGCAAAACGCGAAGAACGGCGCACGACTTGCAGTGTGTGCAGCCTGTGCCGCAAAGCGGTCGAAGAATCCCACGTCCGTCGATACGTCGCTAGGGAAGATCTGTGGTTGTCTCGAATGCGCGGTGGTCACGCCCGTGCATTACCCGAAGATTGAACTCATCAAACTCCGCGTTTCAGGGTTGAAGCGCGGTACCGACGGGTATGTAGATCATGGCGTTGCGCCGTCGTTTTGCCGGAGTCGCGCCATACCCAAAACCGTACTCATGAAGGAGCACACAATGACACAGCACGACACAGGCCCCGAAGCTGGTCTCAAAGGCGCCGTTGAAGGAGTCAAGGGCAAGATCAAAGAGGTCGTCGGGTCCGTAACAGGAAATTCCGACGTGCGTCGTGAGGGAGAAGCCCAACAGGAAAAAGCAGCTGCGCAGCGCGACGTCGCGGCGAAAGAGGCCGACGCCGAAAAGGCACGAGCCGAAGCCGCGGTACACGAGGCAGAACAACGCAGTTTCCAGAAATAGAACAAGTCTCGGACAGACCCGGGGTTCGGACAGCGCGTTCGATCCCCGGGGTCGGTAATCGACCGTTACGAATCGCGCCCGAGATCAACTCGTCGAGTCGCCCTAGGTTCGACGACACCCCTGAAACGCCATGGGTCGAATCATTGTTCGCTCGCCGAAGGAATTTCGTTCTTTCTCACGTCGTTGTGCACGACGAGCTGTCTGTGTTCGAAGGCGGCGAGTTCCTCAGCTGGGGCGACCTCGATGTGGACGGCGCGATTGTCAGCCCTGGGGAGCGCCCGTATGAGTTCGTCGAGCTTCACCTGCATCGCTAGCTGACCTCGCTGTTGGGTGTGTTGCAAAACAAACATCATCGCGACGGTGACACCGGCGCACAACGTCGCGAAAATTGCTTGCACTCGTGCGTCGAAGTGTGACAGGACTACGCCTACGAATGCCAGGCCGACGGCAAATATGCACGTGCTGCCGGCGACCGGGTGAGTGGTCACCGTATCGACGTAATGCAATACCCGGCTTGCACGCGACAATTTTCGTCGTCGTGCCTTCCGGCGAGATTGCGTGTCGTCGACGGCGCTAGCCGTTGTCGCCGCCGCCGGATTCATCCGCGGCCTCGATTTCGATCACTGGCTTTTCCGTGAATAGGTACGTTCGCAGATGACGATCGAGCATCGGATCATGCCGCCTCAACCATTCGAGTGCCATCGCCGCGTGTTCCTTTTCTTCGTCGCGATTGTGCTCTAGAATCGCGCGCAGCGCGGGGTCGCTTGTTGCGGCAGCACGTTGATCGTACCAATCCACCGCTTCGAGCTCCTCAGTGATCGACACTATGGCCCGATGCCGATCGATCACCGCTGGCCCCAACGCGTCGGACGACTCGTGCAACGTCGTACTTGATTCAGGCATCCGTAATGACCTCTCGACTCAAATGGAATTTGGAGACGCGCCGCGTTCCTACCCTGCCAGCTCCGTATCGAAACCACCACGCAGAGGTTGCTGCCTGCTTCGAACCCGCCGTGGCGAGCGCACCAAAGAGCATGCCGTAGCGTCGCAAGTATGGAGCCTTCCGAACTGTCGATTGTCGCTGCAGACTACGGATCTATCGTGACCATTGACGGCGAAGTCGACCTTGCGAATGTCGACGACATTCGGGATGCGATCCTCGCCGCACTGGCCGCCGATACGCGGGCGCTCATCATCGATCTCAGTAAGACGGAGTATCTCGACAGCGCGGGTATCCGAATGTTGTTCGAAATCGACGAACACCTTGCCACGCGAAGAATTTCATTTCGAATCGTGGTCCCTCCGACCGGCATGGTGCACCGCGTGCTCGACCTGACGGGAGCGCTGCAACACATCGAAACGCACCCCGATTTGGCGACTGCGGTAGATCACTCGATCTAAACTTGAGCTAGTGGTCGGTCAGTGCGCGCCGTGACCGGACAGCGAAGCTGCGAGAACCAGATCTTCGAGTTGGCGACCTAACCACTTGGCCACATTGTTGGTTTCCACGATGCGGACGCCCTCGTCGTGGCGCGCCTTGCGGTCAGCGAGCGGCATCGTCAGCGCCCCCCACAGCGCTTCGGCTTGTTGCTCGACGTCGAACGGATACAGCGTGACTGCAATCGCGCCGAGTTCCTCGTGCGCGCCAGCGAGTTCCGATAGCGCCAGCACCCCGTTGCGTTGATTCACAATGAGCGCCTCCTTCGCTACGAGGTTCATTCCGTCCGCCAGCGCGTTCACCATCAACACGTCGAACTCGCAATACGCCGCGACCGCGAGCGGCAGATTTTCAACAAAGCGCAGGTCGATTGGGACCCATCCAGCTGCCGACCATTTCTTGTTGATTCGATCCGCGGTCTGTTCAATCTCATGTCGATACGTTCGGTATTCGGTGACGTCTTCGCGGGTCGGTTGTAGTAACGCAAGAAACGTCACACGACCGACCACGTCTGGATGTAGTTCGCACATCCGATCGAATGCAACGAATCCTCTCAGGATATTTTTTGATGGGTCTGCCCTATCGACACGGACGATGAGATGTTCACGACGATCGCGAGAGATCGCCTCGTGGTGCTCCGCCGCCGTCGGCGTCTCAGCGAGAGCGCGTAGCGATGAGCTATCCACCGATATCGGATAGAAGCGAACGATGACAGTGCGCCCCTGATACTGCACGGTTCCCTCATGCCAGTTCACGTCAAGTCGGAGTAGGTCGGCGCACGTGGCGAGAAAATTTCGTGCGTACCGCTCGGTGTGAAATCCTACGACGTCGGCATGTAGTAAACCCTCGATGATTGCATCGCGAATTGCCGGAGGCAAGGTACGCCACGCGTCTGGTCCCGGCCAGGGTATATGCACGAAGAAATGGATGAGCTGGGATACGCCACGGGAACGAAGCGCCGGCGGGAGCGTGTAGAAGTGGTAGTCGTGCACCATGATCACAGCTGAGCTCGGAGCCGCCGCGGCGGCGCTCGAAACCTGCTCGGCAAATGCTTCATTTACCGGGATGTAACCGTGCGTCCACGCATGGAGTTCGTGTTGACCAATGACGGGCGTACGCATGTGATCCCAAAGTCCGTGCTGGATGAACCACAACATCGGGTTCGCGATCACGGCGTAGAAAAGGTGGTGCTCCTCGGCGTCTACGGATACGAATCGAACGTCACACTGCGCGGTCGTGGCAGCGTCGCCGTCGAGATCGATGGTTGTTACCGTGGCCGACGATGCCAATCGTCGCTCGTGATCTGTTGCTGCTGCGCATACCCACGTTGTGTGGTCGGCGTGGCGAACAAGATCTCGAAGGGCGGTCACGAGGCCCCCACCACTTCGCGTAGGTTCGGGATCGAAGCTCACCGGACCGCGATGCGAGACCAAGATCAACGCTTTGGATTGCTCGTTCGTGTCGGTTGCTTGCGTGATGGACGCGTTCACATCGCCACCTCGTCTGTCAGCAGCGCGCGGAGTTCGGTCAGGGTGCGTGCCAGAAGCCTCGAGACATGCATCTGACTCACGCCAACTCGTTCAGCTATTTCTGATTGCGACAGTTCGTCAAAGAAGCGCATCGCCACAATCATGCGTTCGCGTTCTGGGAGTTGCGCGAGGAGTTCGTCGACAACGATCCGATACTCGCCCTTGGCGAAATTCGTGTCGACCGTACCAAGGAATCGCTCGGTGTTGCTCGAGTCGCCACGCTCCCCCTTTGGGGCGTCCAGAGATGTGCTCCGATACGCGCCGCCGGCCTCCATGGCCTGCA
>JBBRPC010000293.1:0-4202 GCA_038228615.1 Acidimicrobiia bacterium
CATGAAGCTAAAATCACACTCGCCCTTGGAATTCTTATTGCCCGACTCAGAATGTCCATCGAATTTGACGAGCTTGAGCTTCTCCACCCAGCGCTCGTTCTCGGGGCGCAAGTAGTGCCCATAAATTTCGATCATGAACTCCGTGTCGCAGGGACGGTCGCGGTACTCCCCGTATCGATCGTTCGATTTTGCGTCGATCACCAGCGTATCGAAGTCATTCACGCCTGCTGGGTGACCCGTCTCGGGGCAAGGCTCCTCCTCAACGTGCACCCACGGAGGAAAGATCCCCGTATGCCGTGAAAAATCTTGCGCTTCGATCGCCGCGCTATAGGTCGATGACGAAATGCACAGATGAAGGGGCCGGTTGAGCATCGGCAGTGAAGCTGGACTAGGTGGGCGGAACATGATCCCGCATGCGGTAAGCGGCAACAGCACGACACTCAGCGCGACTGGGTGCACACGCCACCGAGCAGCGACTCGGCTGAGTCACTGATGTGAACGAAATCGCCGCTATTGTACACCTCGACGCCCTTTCCCACGATCGCACCGTAAAGAGTCGCGTTGTTGACGATGCGAACTTGCCGCCCCGGCGCGTAAACCAACAAGTGCGCGGTGGCGTTGTTGGTCAAGTCGACGGTCGACGCGCCGTCAGCGACGTAAAGGGTCAGCCGCGTCTTCGTGCTGTTGTCGGTCACGATCGCGGCGGAATTGGCGACCAGGACCGAGCCTTGAACGAAGAGTCGCACGTCCGCCCCCGCAGCGAGAACGAGCTTTGCAGAGTTCACGATCTCGAGATTTCGAATCACGTAGGTTCCCGATGCGATTGTAAGCGTCTTATTGTTGACGAGGCTGAGGTCGCCATTGGCGTTAAGACTTCCGCCGAGCAAGGCGTTCATGTTGTGGGCTCGCGCTGCTGCCATCAGTGCGCGCAGGTTGGCGCCGCACTCGCAAAGGTTTGCAGTGGGCGGGCAAGTCTCGGTTCGCACGCTTTCACCAACGACAGTAGCGCCATTCTGCAGAGTGACGTTGCGACCGTAGTGCAGTGCTCCTGTAATCGTGGCCGCGTTGGTCAACGTCGCGTCACATGCCGCGACTGTCCCTCCCTCGATGCGAGAGCCATTGAAGAGCTCGACCTGCGTCGCTGTCACGAGTCGGGTGTCGGTACGCGGGACAGATGATTGCGACATGCCGCGGATGCGCGCGCCGTTGGCCATCGTGACGGTCCCAGCAGCACAGATCGCCGAGAAGAACGATGGTTCATTGAGGCCGAGATCGACGACAGAAAAGCCTCGTGAAATCGAGTGCGTGTTGCCATGAGCGTCGGTCGCTTCGATGCGCATCACGTGGCTGCCCAGTCCTAAGTCCACAGCTTCGACAACTGTCCCTTGTGTCACTGGAGACCCGTCTAGTGTGACAGTCGTGCTCACTCCACCCGTTCCCCCATCCCAAGTCGTATAGTCGACAACAAAGGACCCATCCAGAGGCATGAGTGTGTCGCCGGGCGAGTTGATCTGAATATGCGGTGGTTCCTGATCAGTGATGCTCAATGGGAGCACCAGCTCGGCGGCTTCGAACTTGGGCGTCTCGTCAAAATTGAAGCGTAACGCATGCGTCCCGTTCACGATCACCGCCGGCAAACGCACCACCGCAGTCCCATCGCTGCCGAGCACCGCCTCTACTTCGGAGAGCTCATCGAACGTGGCACGAATCGTTTGACCTTGAATCGGTCGACCGTTGAGCCCGTCACGCAGCAGCGCGTGCAAAATGTTTTGACCCTCGGTTCGAACAGGAGCGGCGGTGGTGACCTCGATCGCCGTGGGTCGCCTTGACACGAGCACTTCCGTACGAGCTCGCGACGGCCCATTACTCGCTCCATCGTCAAGGGTAAGCACGGCTTCATATCTACCGGCATGGGCAAGGCCACCGTGCCGGACCAAAAGCCCCCGAAATGTTTCGATTGCGCTGCCGCGTGGTCGCAGGTTCCACACCGCCAGGGCGTAGGATCGGTCTTCACGGCTGCTGCGTCCGTCGAGCAAGAATGGCTCATCGACGAACGTGTCAATCACGGAGCCCGCAATCGCTTCCGGTTCACCTGCATCGAAGTTTCGTTCTTCGACGACGCTCACCTCGAAACGCTGCGCTGCGAAGCGGCCTGTCGCGTCCTGCGCCTCCGCGTAACCCACGTAGGTGCCCGGAACCATCAGCCCATTTTGCACGGTGACGTAGCTGCCCGACCCGACAAAGTCAGCATCGCTTGGCTCGGTCCAAGGCTGAGCCGCAAGACGCCAATTGACGACGCTCAGAGGAGATGCGGCCGTGGTTGGACCTGCCATCAGCAGAACGGGTTCGCGCGCTCGGTAAGTGTGCGGCCCGATGACCGCAAATGTGAGCGCGCCGGCCGCCACGGCAACCTGTACCGTCGCGAACGCGTCATTGTTTGAGAGGTCCCGGTCTGGCGAATCAGTAAACGGAGAGACTTGCGCAAAAAGCGAGATGGCTCCGACCCTCGTCGGGGTCCAAGATAAGTTGAGCGTGCGCGATTCTTTGGCGGCGAGTGAAAACGCCACCGCGCTACTCGGCGCGGCCATGGCCGGGTCTTCATCATAGAGGTCGACAACGACGTGCGGACACGGTGAGTACCCTTGATTGGTGACGACCACTGAGACTGTCGTGGGTTCGCCGACCGTTGTTTGCGCAGGCACGTTTAGAACTCTGGTTGGAAGTGAAGGATCAGCGTCGCTCTCGACAAGTGCGGACGCGCGGTTGCGGTAGGAGTCGGGCTTGCCACTCACTCCCGTGCGCGTGGCCAACGCGTTGATCACGTATACTCCCAGCGCAGAAGTCGTCTGCAACTCTGCGCCGAAGAAGCCATCGTTGGCGGCCGCATCGAAATGGGCGCCGTCGTCATACATGGTCACGGACTTGGATGAACCGTCTGGCGCGTCGATCACGGCGGCTATTTGCTCGGCTTTCACGGTGCGCTTGCCGTCGGAGCCGATCAGGGTCGCGAGCAACACGAGTTTATCGCCTTCGCGGTACGTGTTCTTGCCTGTCGATACGGCTAGCACTTGGCCAGAGGTGAACGTTTGGCTGACCTCCACGCGACGCGGGCGGTCGTCGGCGTCTGCCGTGTCGAAGGACACTTGGGCAATCCACCTACCGATCTCGGGCGCAGGGATGAAGTAGCGGTCAGTCACATCCGAACGGGCCGCAGTCACTTGAGCGCCGTCGGCTGTCGCCACCGTGAATTCCTTTCCGCTAGGCGCAAAAATCTTCGTCGCAATTCCGTCCGCCATTTGGCCTTCGAAAGCGACGCTCATCGCCGAGGTACTGTCGTTGACAACGAGCGGGACAAACACATGCCCATGGTTTGGCACTTCGACCGATTGCACCTTGGCGATCGATGCCGGCAGCCCTGTCGCGCGCGGGTCGAACGGTTCGTCGTTGCTCGCACTTGGCGCGAAACTCCTACGAAGGCCAGAGCGCGGAGGCCGGGTTGGGTGAGCATTCAGAATCTCGACGGTTTTGTTCTTGAAATCACTGTCGCCCGGGATCGAAAAATGCCAATCCGTTTTCAGCACTTCTGAGGCAGCAGTTGGATTCAGCCAGCGAGATGCCTTTTCGCCGACAAAAATGTCCCCGCGATCCAACCACGGCAAAAGAAAGTCGGGTTGATTTGGGAGCGGATAGACAGGATCCTCGAATCCAATGTTGGCGACGTGCACATGGGAGACGGTCAACGGAAATCCATTCAGGGACTCGCCAACGAGCGAAACGTGGTTTGCGAGGCCCGCCCATCGCTCTTCGATGCGAGGGTCGTCGAAATCGGCCGCGTTGAGCAAGCGAACGAGGTCCGAGTGCGGGTACATCTGTACGATGGCCTTGCCCAGAATTTGATCCAGTAGGAACTTGATCGCTTCAGCCAGCATGTCCCAGAAAGGCTTTCCAAAAGGAATCAACTTCAACAGATCCACCAGCTTTTTCACGGCGAACGGCAGCGCGAAGGCGACATCACTGCCGCGGTGTGGCGTGCCTAGCGTGATCACGTTGGCGATCACCGCGCGTTTGCTCGTGAGCTCGAACCAGCGCGCGACGAGGCCACCCATGTCCATGCCAACGAGATTCACTTGGTCGACACCGTTATCGGCACGCACCCTTTCGACGATGCCGCCAAGGTCGTTGGCGAGCGACTTGATGTCACC
>JBBRPC010000294.1:0-4184 GCA_038228615.1 Acidimicrobiia bacterium
CTGGCGGGATTCGGCACCAGCACCGAGTCCGGTGGCAATCGGCAACGTGCCCATCAACGCAGCCATCGTAGTCATCATGATCGGCCGGAAGCGCACTCGCGCCGCTTCGAGAATTGCGTCGGTTGGTGCCATCTTGTGCACACGTTCCGCTTCGATAGCGAAGTCGATCATCATGATCGCGTTCTTCTTCACCAGACCGATCAGCAGAATAATGCCGACGTATGCGTAGACGCTCAGGTCCTTACCGAAGATCAGTAGCGTGATGAGCGCGCCGACGGCTGCAAACGGCAAGCCGGACAGAATCGTGAGCGGATGAATGAAGCTTTCGTAGAGAATGCCGAGCACGACATAGATGACAAAGAGCGCGACGAAGAGCAGTGCGAGCAACCCGCTCTGCGCCTGTGCGAATGCCTGCGTGTCACCCGACAGCGCGTAGCTCACATCACCCGGAAGGACCGAGCGGGCTTCACGTTCGATTGCATCGACCGCGGAACCCAGCGCGACGTTGGGCTTGGTGTTGAAGGAGATGGAGACAGCGGGCAACTGGCCGGTATGCTGGACTGATTGCGGTCCGACACCCTTGGTGAATTTGGCTACGGCGCCGAGTGGGACCAGCGAGCCCGTATTGGAGCGAATGAACAGTGCGCTCAGCGCCGCCTGGTCGCGCTGGAAGTTTGGCTGCAGCTCGAGCACGACCCAGTACTGATTGGTCTGCGTGTAGATCGTGGAGACCTGTCGTGAGCCATACGCATTATAGAGCGCGGCTTCGATTTGTCCCGCCGTCACGCCAAGCGATGATGCGCGTTCGCGATCGATCTCGACGCCGACCTGCGGGTTGCCGACCATCAAGTCGCTGGAAATACCTTCGAGCTCGGGAAGCTCGCGCATTTTGACTTCGAGCGCGCGCGCGGCCGTGTAGAGCTGCGCGATGTCGGAGGATTGCAGGGAGATCTGGTACGCGCTGTTCCCGCGACGCCCACCGATGTTGATCGGCGGTTGGTTGCGATAGAACACCTGCACACCCGCCACTTTCGACGTCAGCTTGGCCAGATCGCGACTGATGTCATCGACGTGCCGACGTTCCTTGCGCGGACGCAGCTTGAGCGTGAGCCGTCCGCTGTTGCCTCCAGTCGGACCGTAGCCCACCGAGGCGAGCGTCGATTCGATTTCCGGCTGTTCGCGCAAGATGGCCGCGACTTCCCTCACCTTGGCGGCGAGCGCTTCGTAGCCAATGCCTTCTGGACCTTCGACGGTACCGCTTAAACGTCCCGTGTCTTCCGACGGCAGAAAACCTTTCGGGATGTACCAGAACAGTCCGACGGTGAGCGCAAGCGTGAGCGCGCTGAATACCAGCGTCATCGGGCGGTGGCGCATGACCCAATTGAGCGAGCGTACGTAGCCCCGCTCCGTCGCTTGGTACAATCGCTCAACTGAGCGCCATTTGCCCTCGGTGTTCGTGTGCGCGTCCTTCGTACGCAAGAAGCGCGCGCACAACATCGGCGTCAGCGTGAGCGACACGAAGCCTGATACAAGAATGGCAACACCGATCGTGACCGCGAATTCACGGAACAGTCGGCCGACGAGTCCTGGCATGAAGAGCAGCGGAATGAACACCGCGACCAACGAGATCGTCATCGAGAGGATCGTGAAACTGATTTCCTTCGATCCGTCGATGGCCGCCTCGAACGGTGATTTCCCCATTTCAAGATGACGGACGATGTTCTCGAGCATCACGATCGCGTCGTCCACCACGAAGCCAACCGCGAGTGTGAGCGCCATCAACGACAGGTTGTCGAGGCTGTAGTCGAGCATCCACATCACACAGGCCGTACCAACGAGCGAAAACGGCAATGACAGCGACGGGATGATCGTCGCGCGTACGTTGCGCAGGAACAAGAAGATCACCATCACGACGAGGAACAGCGTCAGCAGCAGCGTGAACTGCACGTCATTGACGGAGTCCTTGATCGAGACCGAGCGATCGAAGATGGTTTCGACGCGCACGCTTGGCGGCAGCTGTGGCACGAGCTTGGCCATCATGGCCTGCACGCCGTTGGCGACTTCGACGGTGTTTACGCCTGGTTGCCGGATGACGGCGAGCGCGATGTTCGAACGTCCATTCAGCTCGCTCATCACAAACTGATTTTGCACGCCATCCACCACGTTGCCCAAATCGCCGAGCCGTACCGGCGCACCGTTGCGATAGGCGACAACCAGTTGGCGAAACGCCGCAGCGCTGGAGAGCTGTCCTGTCGCCTGCAGCGTGAACGACTGATTCTTTCCCATCAGCACACCAGCCGGCTGATTGGTGTTGCCGCTGGAGATCGCGGTCTGCACCTCGTCGATGCCGATACCACGCGCCTGGAGCAGCCCCGGATCGAGCTGCACCCGTACGGCGTAGCGCGCGGCGCCATACACCTGCACCTGCGCGACGCCCGACACGGTCGACAAGCGTTGCGAGAGGAACGTCTCGGCGTACTCGTTCAGCTGCACACGCGACAGCTGATCCGAGTTGAGACTGTACATGATGATCGGCGCGTCGGCGGCATTCGCCTTGTTGTACGATGGCGGCTGCATGCCTTGCGGGAGCTGATAGCCCGCCTTCGAAATCGCCGATTGCACGTCGGCCGCGGCTTTGTCGATGTCGCGATCGAGTGCGAACTGCAGGGTGATGCTGACGCCGCCCTGGGTGCTCGACGACGTCATGTTGTCGATGCCGGCAATCGTCGTGAACTGCTGTTCGAGTGGTGTCGCGACCGTCGTCGCCATGACTTCCGGACTCGCGCCCGGTAGCGACGCATTTACACTGATCGTCGGATAGTCGATCGTCGGCAAATCGCTCACCGACAAGTTTTTGTACGACACGATACCGAACACGAGAATGCCGAGCATGACCAGGGTGGTCATGACCGGCCGCTTGATCCAAATCGCGCTCAAATTCATCGCGCTGCGCCTCCCCCGACGCTGGAGTCACTCTTGGCTGGTGCCGACTTGTCTTTCGCGACACTCGATGGTGGCGTCACGGCTTTGCGAAGATCGACCTTCGCGCCGTCATTCAACCGATTTTGCCCTTCGATGATGACCTGTTCGCCGCCGCCAAGACCCGAATCGACCTTGATGACGTTGCCAGCGAGGCGGCCCACTTTGACGGCAATACGCTTGGCGATGCCGCCGTCCACCACGTAGACGTACGTGCCGGTCGAAGTGGTGATGACTGCTTCGGGCGGGATTGTCACCGCGCTGCTGTCGATGGAGAGTTCGAGTCCGATGGAGACGAACTGTCCCGGCCAGAGCGCGCTGGTTTCGTTCGCGACGCGCGCCTTGAGCAGCACCGAGCCCGTCGTCTTGTCTACAACGTTGTCGATAAAGGCCAGCGTTCCCGCAATCACCTTCGTCGAATCACCGACCTTGGGCGTGATGCGCACCGTGAGCGGACGATCGAGTCCAGAGCGACGACGCATCTCTTCGAAGTCGGTTTCCGGAATACTGAAGCGGACGAGCACCGGCCTGAGTTCGTTGATGATCACCAACGGCGGATCGGCCTGGGCCTTCACCAGATTGCCGGCCTTCATGGCGAGCTGACCAGTACGACCAGAGATCTGCGCACGGACAGTCGAGTTCTCGAGGTCGAGGCGCGCCTTGTCGAGCGACGCTTTGTCGGCCGCGACCGTCGCTGAAAAGGCAGCGACATCGGCGAACGCCTGATCGAGCTGCTGACGTGTCACGTAGCCGTCCTTGGCCAACGCGGCAAAGCGCGACGAGTCGGTGCGCGCACGCGCGACTGCCGATTCGTCTTTCGCGAGGATACCCTGCAAGCGTGCGATTTCGGCACGAAACGGCCGTGGATCGATCTCGAAGATCACCTGCCCCTGCTTCACCTCGTCGCCTTCGGTGATCGCGACGTGGGTCATCATCCCTGAGACCAGCGATTGCACGGCGACCGTGCGATTCGGCTCGACGACCCCATTGGCGACAATCACGTAGGGCAGCGGCCCTTTCACCGCGGCGCGCACCGCCACGGTGGGCGTGGCCTTGGGCGGCTTCGGCTTTTCACCGCACGCGCCGAGCGCCGCAACGCCGAGCACGCCGAGGGAGGAGACCGCAAGGAGACGGCGAGTGGCGACATACAGGGTGTGGCGCACGAGGCGCGGCCCTTGAGCTTTGGATTGCATTCGCTTGGCGAA
>JBBRPC010000295.1:0-4098 GCA_038228615.1 Acidimicrobiia bacterium
CCGCGTGCCACGCGACCCAGCAGTCGGAGCAGGGGGCTGCGGCAGAACGAACGGCGTTGCGACGCTCGGTTGCGATGGCGCCCACCACGTGGGGGCAGGTGGAGCGGCACTCGCCGCCGGGGCCGCAGCTGTTGGCGGGTCCGGCGGAGGTGGCGTCGACCCATCGCTCACGTTGCTCCACGGCACGCTGCTCCACGTCTCGGGGCTGGAAGATGGCTCGGTGTCGGCCGTGAAGACCTCTGGAACCTCGGGCGTTTCGTCGTCATACATAGCTCGCTACCTTGATCGGTGAGTACACCAGGAATACGACATCGTCGGACGGTTTTGCGACGCGACGACTGAGAGATCACTGAGGGCAACTCGTGTTTTCACAGGATTCATGGTCAACTTCGGGAACCGAATGACCGCGTCGAGCGTTGGAAGTTCAACTATGGAATTTATTTCGCAACCAGAACTCGAACTCGCCTGGATGGCCGAAGCGAAGTGTCGCGGGGTCGATCCATCCGAATTTTTCCCCTCCGACGGCACCGGTGTTGATCGCGCCCAGCGCGTGTGCACCGGATGTTCGGTGCGCCAAGAGTGCCTCGAATACGCACTCGAGCACCGCATCGAGCACGGCGTCTGGGGCGGAACATCGGAACGCGAACGGCGCCGCATCCTTCGGGCGCGCCGACAACTCACCACCGCGTAGCAGCGCAGTCCATCGCGACGTTGGATTCGAACGCCGACGCGGCGGTGTCGAGTGGCCGAGGGCTAATTCTTGGCGGCGTCGTCGGTGTTTTCTTTGTCGCTCGTTTCGCTCTTGGCGGCCTTGTCGCCCTTGCTGCCGTCGGCAAGGCCAGCCTTAAATTCGTTTTGGGCTTGACCGAGCGATCGCGCCAATTTCGGTAGCTTGGCGCCGCCGAACAACAACACGATTACACCGGCAATAATGAGCCATTCCGGGCCACCAGGCATGGGATTGTCCCTTCGTTTTCGTTCGGTCGATTTCGTGGTGAAGAATCTGCCGCAATGCTACCCCTGAGAGTGCCAAACTATTTTTCGGGCCGAAACGCGCTGCGGATCATCTCAATATCGTCAAATGTCGTGGTTTGGAACGGAACGGCACCAACGCCGCAGATCACCGTCTCCACACCAAGGCTCTCCCATTCTTCGGCTTGTTCGCCAATTTGCTGAACCGTTCCAACCAATCGACCAGTACGCCACTGCGCCAAGCTCATACCGTCAAGCACACCATCCGGCGTCATCGTCACCATCCGATCAAAACGTCGCTGCAGATCCCGTTCGCTCTCGCCGCAGAGCGCGTAGAGGCCCAACGTGCGCCAGATCGTGGCTGGGTCACGCTCGACCGCTTCGCACGAACGTTCCAACATTCCAAGTCGCTCTCGATACGCATCCGGTGTCCAGGCCCAACAGGTGTTCCACCCCACGCCGTGGCGAGCGATCATTCGTAGGAGCCGATCTCCCTTCCCGCCGACGAACAACGGCAATTTGTCCTGACGAGGACCAGGATCATTGGTGGCGCCAGCGACGCAATAGTGCGCTCCCTGCAGCGTGACTGGATCCTGAGAATGCAGTAGTCCACGGAGAATCTGTAGGTATTCGTCGAGTTGTTCGAGACGCTCTCCAGCCCTCGGCATCGGCGTTCCTAGGGCTGCATAATCGGGTTCATACCAGCCTGCTCCCAGACCGATGTCGAGGCGCCCATTGCTGAACTGATCGGTCGCCGCGATCGCCTTTGCCAAGACGCCTGGCGAGCGAAGGGCTGCGCACAACACAAGCGAGCCAATTCTCACACGCTGCGTTGTACGTGCCAACGCTGCCAACGTCGTCATCGCCTCAAAAACGCCGTAACGCTGCGGACCCCCGCCGTACTTTGCGAGATCCCAGGTCAGGTGGTCAGAGATCCACAGGGAGTCGTAACCAGCGTGTTCTGCGGCCTGAGCGTGCTGGAGCAGCGTGTCGAAACCGAGCGGATTCTCACCGGCAATCGAACAGTCGTAGTGAGGTAGCGCCAACCCAATCCGCATCGCCGCGCACCTTATGCTCGCGGCGATGCTTGAGGCTGTGCCAAATGTTTCAGAAGGTTCCGATGTCGCGGTGCTCGACGCGCTCAGCGCCGCGTGCGGTCGGTCACTCCTTGATCGCCATGAAGACATCGACCACAACCGCAGTGTGTTCACCCTCGCAGGACCCGGCCCGCGCGATGCAGAAGGCGCGACCCGTCAGCTTGCCCGGGCCGTCGCCAACCACGTCGACATCAGCAATCATTCCGGTGTACACCCTCGACTCGGCGCCCTGGACGTTGTGCCGTTCATAGCCCTCGGGCCGACGACCGCGGAACGTGACAAGGCACGCGACGCCGCTCATTCGTTTGCGCGGTGGTGGTCGACGGCGTATGAAGTTCCGTGCTTCATGTATGACGAAGCCGATGAGGAAGCGCGCACATTGCCAGAAATTCGGCGCCGAGCATTTCGCTTTTCGGCACCCGACTACGGCCCCCACCAACCCCATCCAACATTGGGAGCTACAGCGATTAGCTCACGGCGCCCGCTCATCGCGGTCAACTGCATCCTGTTGGCACGCGACGTCGAGATCGCCTACCGAATCGCACGATCGATCCGCGAAGCAACCGGTGGGCTGCCCGGCGTACGCGCGCTTGGGTTCAATCTCGAACACATCGAGCGAACCCAGGTGTCGATGAACCTCGTCGACCTCGACCGCACCAGTTTGGAAGAAGCGGTGCTCCACGTACGAACGCTCGCGATTGAAGAACGTACCGATGTGACGTCGGTTGAGCTGGTGGGCTTGATTCCCGGTTCCGAAATCAACCGCTGCTCGTCGGACTTCTTGCGCTGGTCGGGCCTCGACGCCGAGAACACCATCGAGGCGCGCGTTGAACTCAACGCCAGGGAAATTCAATCCGACGCGCAGGAGCCCTCAGGCTGAGGCGCTGCGGCGGGCAAGTGCACGCTGACGACGCAGGCGGCGACGTTCGCGCTCGGACATCCCGCCCCAAATGCCAAACTTCTCACCGTGGCGCAACGCGTATTCGAGGCAATCCATGCGCACCTCGCAGCTATTGCACACAGCCTTAGCCTCTTTCGTCGACGCACCGCGTTCTGGAAAGAAGAGGTCCGGGTCGACGCCGAGGCAGTTGGCGCGTTCTTGCCAACGGCGATCCTCGTTGTCTTCGTCTAAAGCGTGTGCCATGAGTTCGCGCATCGGCTTGTCCCCTGCTGGTTGTGCGACAGTCGACGATAATGACGCCGATGGAATTACAACTCTGTCATACTGGCCCGAATTGCGCCGGATCGCAAGTGGGAGCCCTATTTTCCAGCAATTTTTTTGCGCGCTGAGCAAATATCCGAACACTCGTCAGGGGTATTTGTATGAATTATGCGCTTTCGTCGTTTTCTTCGAGCCGAAGCGCCGCTGAATTAATGCAATACCGCATGCCGGTCGGTCGAGGTCCGTCGGGAAACAGATGACCTAGGTGCGCATCACACGACGCGCAACGAACTTCGGTTCGCGCCATGCCATGACTCACGTCGGACGCCTCATCCACCTGCGCTCCGGGTGCCGCCTGGCTAAAGCTCGGCCAACCACTCCCCGATTCGAATTTGTGTTCCGAACGAAACAGCGCCGCTCCACAACACACACATGCGTACGTACCGTCGTCGTGGCAGTCCCAGTATTCACCGGTGAACGCGCGCTCAGTGCCGGCTTGGCGCGTCACAGCGTATTGCTCGGGTGTGAGTCGTTCCCTCCATTGCGCGTCGGTGGTCGGAAGGCTCTCACTCGTGTGTTTCGACATATCGACTCCTCACATCACAGTTCATTGTTGTCTTGGTGTTGAGATGCAAGGAATCCGTTACGACGCGCGACGTTGTTTCCGTTTGTGTTCAAGAAAATCAACAAGCACGTAGTCACCCAAGGTTTCTGGAGTAGTAAAAAACGCCCGGCCCTGGTTCATGTGCATCATCTGCTCGACGAACTCGCGGAGGTAGTGATTCTCTTCAAGACAAAATGTGTTGATACGAATTCGATCCTTCGTGCATCGCTTGACCTCACGCAACGTCTGTTCGATCGTCATCG